>DATJMJ010000226.1:0-40285 GCA_035508795.1 Acidimicrobiales bacterium | reverse complement strand
TCGGCTGAGCGGTCGTGGTGGTCGGCCGCGTGGTCGTGGTTGTGGGCGCAACCGTCGTGGTGGGCCGGGCCGTGGTAGTCGGCCGGGCCGTGGTAGTCGGCCGGGCCGTGGTGGTCGGCCTGACGGTAGTGCTCGTCGTCGCCCGGGACGTGCTGGTGGCTGCCGCCCTGACGACCGGCGCAGCCGTAGCGGGAGGTGCTGTGGTGGCCGGCGGGTGCGTCGTGGCAGGTGCCCGGGCCGTCGTCGAGGTAGCTGCTCGCTTTGCGGCACCGGGCTTCGGGGCAGGAGTGACCGTCGTGGGAACTGTTGTGGTGGCGGGCCGAGCCGTGGTCGAGGTCGGGTGCGCGAGAGGAGGAGCCGTGACCGGCACCGTGGTGGGCGCGGCCGTCACGGCCGGGCCGGCGACGGCGCCGCCAGGAGGGAGAGTCGTCGCATAGACCGGGGCCCCGGCCGGAGGTGGCAATGTCGTGGTCGGGATCGTCGTCACCGGCGTCGTGAGCAGCAGCACCTTGGCCGGGGCCCACTGGACGGCGGACGTGCCGAAGGACCAGTCCATGACGCCGTGGTCCCCCTGGAGCGGGGGCCGGGGGCCGTCCTCGATGATGATCACGTCGCCCACCCTGCTGAAGCGGAAGAAGGTCTCCGCCCTGGCCACGCTCAGGTTTACGCAGCCATGGGAGACATTTTCGATCCCCTGCTCGCCCACCGACCACGGCGCGGCATGTACGTACTCGCCGCTGTCGGAGATGTGGACGTCCCAGTAGACAAGCTCGTTGTAACCGGCGGGAGATTTGACGGGAATGCCGACCGTCGACGAGACCATGTGGACCACCGACTCCCGGTCGAGCACGACGTGGACCCCGTCCATCGTCGGCCACTGGGGAGCACCGGCGCTGATGGGCCAGCTATAGAGCACTCTGCCGTTGTCGGTCACGGTCATCTCGTGAGTGACGAGGTTGACGGTCGAGATGTGGGCGTCGCCGACGACGAACTGGGTCGCGAACGACCCCTCGCCCCACCCGCCGCTGCCTGCCGCCCAGCCGTTGAGGTCACCGGAGACCTTGACCTGCTCGCCCACGGGCCAGTACGAGGTGGGGCGGAAATGCAGCTCGACGGAGCTGAACCAGTGCCAGCCCCCCGGCACCGGCTTGCTCATCGCGATCCGCAAGTGCGACAGCACGGCCTGCTGAGCGGCGTAGGTGGTCACTGCCTGGGAAAACATGAAGACGATGGGCTGCCCGACCCCGACTACGATGCCCGGGCTCGGGAACACGCTCGCCGTCACGACCCTTAGCGGGGGGACGGTCCGGAATATCGAAGAGCCGGTCGCGCTCAGCCCGAAACCAGCAACCTCATAGGTGACGCTATAGGTGGTGCCCGGGAGGAGCGATCCCGTCGACCGCCATCCGCCCGTGGACGCGAGCAGTGTCCCTGCGACAGGAGCGCCCCCGGGCAACGCTGCTACGTGCACCCTCACGAGCCGGGCTCCTGCGACGCGGACCGTCACGACAGTCTTCAGGCTCTGGTTGACCGAACCGGGCCGCGGCGAGAGCGAAACGTCCGACAGCAGGTGCGCCGCCGCCTGAGCTCGGGTGGTGGTGCTCGTCGTAGTGCTGGCAGGACGGCTGGTCGTGGCCGAGCCCCCCGGCTGGGAGGCTTTGGCCCCCCGGCTGTGCGCGGCGGCAAGCCCCCCGACGACGGCGACCGCGAGCAGTCCTGCCACGACCAGTGTCCCGGCCGCCAGTACGGCCTTGCTGGTCATGCTGAGCCCGGCGCGCCCGCCAGGGCCCCGCCGGGATGGAACGCTCACCTGTTTAAAGTTAGGGCCAGAACGGGCTCGGGCGGGCTCACCAGAGCCGCGGGGCTTGGGGAGGGTTACCGCCTAGGGTGCCGGCGCCAGCCAGAGCACCCCGAGCGGCGGCAGGACCATCTCGGCCGAATGGCCCTGCCCGTGCCATCCGACGTCTTCTGCCCATATCTCGCCCATGTTGCCGAGACCGCTGCCTCCCCACTCCTTGGCATCGGTATTGAGCAGCTCCGTCCAGCGGCCCGGCCGGGGCAAACCGACCCGGTAACCGAGTTGGGGGACTGGCGAGAGGTTCGCGACGCAGAGGAGGACCTCACCTGCCGGCATCCCCGGCCAGGACCTGCCGTCGTGCGAGCCCGCCGGCTGGCCGGGACCACCTGCCCGGCGTGCGCGGTAAAACGACAGCACGTTATGGTCGGTGTCGCTGGCGTCGACCCAGCGGAAGCCGTCCGGGCTGAAATCCAGCTCCCACAAGGCGGGTTGCGCCCGATAAAGGCGGTTGAGCTCGGCGACCATCCGGCGGAGCTTCTCGTGGTCGCCCCACTGTTCGAGCACCCACCAGTCGAGCGGCTTTTCGTTGGACCACTCGTGCTCCTGTGCCATTTCGCCGCCCATGAAAAGCAACTTCTTGCCGGGGTGCGCCCACATCCAGGCATACAGAGCGCGGAGGTTCGCGAGCTGCGCCCAGCGGTCGCCGGGCATCTTTGACAGCAGCGAACGCTTCCCGTGGACGACCTCGTCGTGGGACAAGGGCAGGACGAAGTTTTCGTAAAAGGCGTAAAGGAGGCCAAAAGTCAAGTCGTTTTGGTGGTAGCGGCGGAACAACGGGTCCACTTCGAAGTACTGGAGAGTGTCGTGCATCCAGCCCATGTTCCATTTGAACCCGAACCCCAGGCCGCCGAGGTAGGTAGGCCTGGAGACCCCCGGCCAGGACGTCGATTCCTCCGCGATGACCGTGGCGCCCGCACAGGTACCGAAGATCGTCTCGTTGAGCTCCTTCAAGAACGAAACCGCCTCGAGGTTTTCGTTCCCGCCGAACTCGTTCGGCACCCACTCGCCCGCCTTGCGGGAGTAGTCGAGGTAGAGCATCGAGGCCACAGCGTCGACCCTGAGGGCGTCGACATGGAACTGGTCGATCCAGAAAAGTGCGTTCGCCATCAGGAAATTTCTCACCTCGTGGCGTCCGAGGTTGAACACGAGCGTCCCCCAGTCCGGATGGGAGCCCATCGGGCCGCTGTGCTCATAAAGAGCAGTCCCGTCGAAGTTCGCCAGAGCGAACTCGTCGCGCGGGAAGTGGGCCGGGACCCAATCGACAATGACCCCGAGGCCTGCCCTGTGAAGTGCGTCCACCAGGAAACGGAAGTCGTCCGGCTTGCCGAAACGAGCGGTTGGGGCGTAATAGGCGCTCACCTGGTAGCCCCACGAACCGCCGAAGGGGTGCTCGGCGACCGGGAGGAACTCCACGTGCGTGAAGCCCATCTCGCTCGCGTAATGTGTCAGCTGCTCGGCCATCTCGCGGTAGGTGAGGGGCCGGCTGCCGCCGTGGCCGTCGTCGGTCCAACGCCACGAGCCCATGTGGACTTCGTAGACCGACATCGGCTTGGCGAGCGGGTCGCCCTGCGCTCGCTGGGCCATCCAGCCCCCATCGCCCCACTCGTGCGCCGGTGGCGACGCCACGACAGAAGCCGTCCCCGGCGGCACCTCGGTGGCAAAGGCGTAAGGGTCGGCTTTCAAGGTGAGCCGCTCGTCTGCGGTGATGACCTCGTACTTGTAGCGGTTGCCCGGCTCGACCCCTGGTACGAAGAGCTCCCACACCCCGGAACTTCCCATGGCGCGCATCGGGTGTGTGCGCCCGTCCCAGAAGTTCCAGTCGCCAACGACCCTCACAGCTTTGGCATTTGGTGCCCAGACGGCGAAAGCCGTGCCCGTCACGCCCTCGTGGACGCGCGGGTGCGCCCCGAGGACCTCCCACAACCTGCGGTGGCGCCCCTCGTTGAACAGGTAGAGGTCAAGCTCGCCCACCGTCGGCCAGTGGCGGTAAGGGTCGTCGAACACGAAGCTCGGCGCTCCGTCCCCGCCATAGACGGCTTCGAGCCGGTAGCCGGGGGCGTCTGCCCGCAAGCGGCCTTCCCAGAGCCCGGCCGGGCTCAGCTGGCGCATCGGCAGGCGCTCGAGGACCTCGTGCTCGGGCGGAGCGCCCGTGACCAACAGGTACATCTCCCTGGCGTCGGGACGAAGGGCGCGCACGACGGTGCCGTGGCGGCCCAGTACGGAATGGGGGTCGTGGTGGCGGCCCTGACCGAGGAGGTCGACTTCTTGCTCGCCGAGCTGCACCTCGCCCGGCACGGCGGCCGGGCCCTGCCCGGTCTCTCGCTTCTTGCGCGGTCCAGTCCCGCGAACTTCGGTTGTAGTCATGGCGATGGTCCTACCCTTTCTGCCCGGTCTTGGGAGAAATACCTGTTCGGGGCCTCAGTTATCGGCGTTTGCAGGGACTTCCGGAGCCGCCGGCGGCACCTCGGGCGGGGCGAGCAGGACGTCGATCGGCTGGGTCAGCAGGCGGCGTAGTGCGGCAAGTGGGATGGGGGCCCAGTCCGGACGGAAGGACCGTTCGTACCGCAGTTCGTAAAGAGCCTTCTCGAGCTCGAAGGCGACGCGGACCGCCTCGCGGTCCTCGGGGTCGTGCGGCAATAGCCGCGAGATGCCCTCTGTCCCGTAGTAGCCGTGAATGAAGGCAGCGCAGTTGCGCTCCTCCCAGGAGCCGGCGCGGGCCTCGAGCTCCGCTGTGACGGCCTCCGCTCGTTCGCCGATGGCGAAGCGGGACGCGTACTGGAGCGAGCGGAGCATGCCTGCCACGTCCTTCATGACCGACGTCGGCTCGAGCCGCTGCTCGAGCGGCCGGTTGGGCTCCCCTTCGAAGTCGAGCACGTACCAGCCGTTGTCCGTCCGCATGACCTGGCCGAGGTGGTAGTCCCCGTGAGCCCGCACCGCCAGGCCGGGCGAGCGGACGCCGCCGAGGCGCTCGAGGAGGGGCCCGCCAGAACTTGCCAGCTCGGGCCCGAGCTGGCCGACCTCTTCCTGCAGGCTCGCCACAAAGGCGGGCCAGCTTTCGGCGAGGTCGTCCGAAGTCGTGTACGCCCTGGCCATTGCCAGGTGCATCTCGCCTGTCATCTCCCCGAGACGGACCGCCTCGGCCGCGAAATCTCCTCCGGACAGAGCCGGGTGACTGGGCCCGTCGGCGTCCGGGCTGCCGTAGTAGTCGCGCAGCGACGTGAGGGCTAGTGCCCACCCGTCGGTCCCGCCCGCAAGGTACTGCTGCCCGAAGGCGAGGTCGCGGCCGTCACCCTCCCAGCGCACCAGCGGCTTGGCGACGTGCTCGAAGCCCGTGGCGGCAAGCGACGACGTCACCTCGACGTCGGGGTTGGCCCCCATCGTGAGCCGCCTGAAAACCTTGAGGATGAGCCTGTCGTCGTAAATGACCGAGGTGTTGGACTGCTCGGCCACCAGGGGCCTCGCCCGCCTGGCCTGCTCGGTCCCCGCGCTCGCAACCTCGAGGAGCAGGATGGACATCTCGGGGTCCACGGTTGCGTCGTAGTACCTTTTGCCCCCAGCCGTCCCGACGAGGACCTCGTCATGGCCGGCGAGCACTTCGGTGCCGGCGCTTGCAGGCCGTTCGGCGAGGACGATCTGGTACTCCGTGCCGTCCGCGTCCACGATTGCCCACCTCAAGCAGCTTTCCCCGCCGTCGGGGCAATAGCGGCTGGCCGTTACCACCTTGAGGGACCCCGGTGGGCCTTCCCCTGCATACCAGCGCTGGCGCGCGAGGTAGGGGCCGATCAGGCCCACCAGCGGCTCGGGGAGCTCCTCGGCCACCAGCTGTCCTGCCATTTCAACCTCCAGTCGAGCTCGTTGGGCGGCCGACCAGCCCGAACCAGAAAAACCCGTAGGGCGGCAGGGTTATGAAGTACGGCAACCCTCCGATGGCGGGGAACGGGACACGTCCGGTCAGCTCGATAGGTGTCATACCCTCCCAGCGCCCAAGTGGAAGCTGCGCAGGCTGAGCAAAGCGCGAAAGGTTGCAGACGCACAGCACGGTGTCGTGCGCCTCCTGGCCGGCGTCCTCGCCCGGGCTTGCGTCCTCCGCCGGGCTCGCATGCTCGCGCGGGCCGTCGTCCCCGGCCGGGCCTTCATGGTCCCCCGGCGGGTCGGCTGTGCCGGCTCCTGCGGGCGCCCTCACGTAGGCGAGGACCGAAGGGTTGTCGGTCGAGACGACTTCCATGCTCCCGGTCCCGAAGACCGGGTGCTGGGAGCGCACTTCGAGCATGCGGCGCATCCAGTGGAGCAGCGAGCTCGAGTCCCTCGTCTGGGCTTCGACGTTTACCGCCTGGAACCCGTAGACGGGGTCCATGAGGGGGGGAAGGTAGAGCTGTGCAAAGTCCGACCGCGAAAAGCCGGCATTGCGGTCGGGCGCCCATTGCATGGGGGTCCGTACCCCGTCGCGGTCACCGAGGTAGATGTTGTCGCCCATGCCGATCTCGTCGCCGTAATAGAGCACCGGGGACCCCGGGAGGCTGAAAAGGAGGGAGTGGAGCAGCTCGTCGACCCGGCGGTCGTTGTCGACGAGGCTCGCAAGCCGTCTGCCGATGCCGATGTTGCGCTTCATGCGGGGGTCCTTGGCGTACTCGGACCACATGTAGTCACGCTCTTCGTCGGTCACCATTTCGAGGGTCAGCTCGTCGTGGTTACGCAGGAATATGCCCCAGCTGCAGCCGTCAGGGATGGCCGGCGTCCGTGCAAGGATTTCGGTTATCGGGAACCGCTGTTCGCGCCTCACGGACATGAACATCCGGGGCATGAGCGGGAAATGGAAGCACATATGGCATTCGTCGCCGTTGCCGAAATATTGCACGACGTCCTCGGGCCACTGGTTTGCCTCAGCGAGCAGGACTTTGCCTGGGTAGAGCGAGTCCACCTCCTTGCGCAGCCTTCTCAAATACTCGTGCGTTTCGGGGAGGTTTTCGCAGTCGGTGCCGTCACGCTCGAAAAGGTAGGGCACTGCGTCGAGGCGGAACCCGTCCAACCCGATGTCGAGCCAGTAGCGGACGACGTCGAGCATGGTGCTCGCAACGTCCGGGTTGTCGTAGTTGAGGTCCGGTTGATGGTAGAAGAACCGGTGCCAGAAGTACTGCCCCCGCTGAGGGTCCCACGACCAGTTGGACTTTTCGGTGTCCACGAAGATTATCCGGGCTTCGGAGTACCGCTGGTCGTCGTCGCTCCAGACGTACCAGTCCGCCCTCGGGTTGGTCCTGTCCTGGCGGGATTCCCTGAACCACGGGTGCTGGTCGCTCGTATGGTTGATGACGAGGTCGGCGATGAGGCGGATCCCGCGGCGGTGGGCTTCGTCGACGAGCTGCGCGACGTCGGCGATCTGGCCGTACTCGGGGAGCACGGTCCAGTAGTCGGCTATGTCGTAACCGCCGTCGCGCAGCGGGGATTGGTAAAACGGCAACAGCCAGATGCAGTCGATGCCGAGCCATTGCAGGTAGTCGAGCTTGGAGACGATGCCCTGGACGTCCCCCGAACCGTCGTTGTTGCTGTCGTAAAAGCCGCGCACGAGTATCTCGTAAAAGACGGCCCGCTGGTACCAACGGACGTCGGAGCTCGCCGTCCCCGAGACAACTCTCGGGGCCCGCGACTTCCCCCTGCCCCGCTTGGTGGCGGGGCGGCGCGCCTCAACTGGGCTATTGGATGGCAAAGATATGGGCCACCCTGCGATAGGGGTCGAGTCTGACATACGGGTTGAGGCCCCAAGTGTAGGTCTCGCCCGAGAGCTCGTCGTGCACGACGATCGGCTGGTCGGTACGAGCCCCGAGGGCGACCGGGTCGAGGTGCAGCGTGGACTCCTGGACGGCGAACGGGTCGAGCGTGACGACTACCAGCACGACGTCGCCCCCGTCGTCGGACACCTTCGAATATGCGATCACGTTGGGGTTGTCCGAGCCGTGGAAACGGACCGTGCGCAGCCTGGAAAAAGCCGGGTGCCGCTTCCGTATTGCGTTTACCGCGGAGAACAACGGGCCGAGCGAGCCGGGCCGCGAGTAATCCCTGTGCTTCAGCTCGTATTTCTCCGACGCCATGTACTCCTCGTTGTCAGGCGAGGCAGGCACGTTCTCGAAGAGCTCGTAGCCGCCGTAAACCCCGTAGAGAGGCGTGAGCGTAGCCGCCATCACGTAACGCAGCGCAAACGCCGCCGGAGGCCCGCCGCGCAGCGGCCCCGACAGGATGTCGGGCGTGTTTGGCCAGAAGTTGGGCCGCATGTAGTCGGCGAGCGGGCCATGCGCCACCTCCTCCACGTACGTCCGGATCCCCTCCGGGCCGTACTGGGACGTCCGCCATGTGAAGTAGGTGTAGCTCTGGGAAAAACCGACCTCCGCCAGCTGGGACATGACCTTGGGCCGGGTGAAAGCCTCTGCGAGAAGGACGACATCGGGCCTTTGCTCGTGGAGCCAATTGATGAGCCATTCCCAGAACGCAAAGGGTTTTGTGTGAGGGTTGTCGACCCGGAACACGCGGATCCCGCGGCCGGCCCAGAAATCCATGATCCCCCGGCACGCGTCCCATAATGCTTGCCTATCCGCCTCGGAGGGAGGCCAAAAATTGAGAGGGTAAATGTCCTGGTATTTTTTGGGCGGGTTTTCGGCGTACGCGATCGTGCCGTCCGGACGGTGGTGGAACCACTCCGGGTGCTCCTTGACCCAGGGGTGGTCGGGCGAGCAATTGAGGGCGTAATCCAAGGCGACTTCCACTCCGTGCTCCGTAGCGGTACGCACGAAGTAGTCGAAGTCGTCGAAGTCGCCGAGGCCGGGATGGAGCGCGAGGTGGCCGCCCTCCTCGGACCCGATCGCCCAGGGGCTCCCCGGGTCCCCGGGCGCGCTGACGACCGAGCCGTTTTTTCCCTTGCGATGAGTGTGCCCTATCGGGTGGACGGGCGGCAGGTAGACGACGTCGAAGCCCATCGCGGCGACACGGGGGATCTCGGCGGCGGCGGCACGTAACCCTCCGAAGCTGCGGGGGAAGAGCTCGTACCAGGCCGCTACGCCGGCCAGTTCACGCTCGACCCAAACCGGGGCGGCGGGGGAACGGGTGAGGTCGCGGGCGAACCGCGGGCCCGAGAGCGCCCGGGCGACCTGCGCCGACAGGGCCTGGTTGACACGGCTGGCGTCGTCGGCCTGCTCGTCGGCCAAGGCCTCGAGCGCCAGTCTCACCGCAGCTCCGCCCGGGGCGTCGTCTCCCGGGCCCCACTCCGAGAGCAGCGCCCTCGCCTCGGCGATCTCGTTGCCGACGTCCTGGCGCGCTGCGAGCTTGACGGCCGCTTTGTGCGCCCAGGTGGCGTAGCGGTCCGTCCAAGCCTCCACGACCAGCTCGAAGGCACCGGTGCGGTCCGCCGACACCGCCCCCTCCCACTCGTCGTTGCCCACAGGGACCAGGGGCGCTGAGCTCGCAACGTGCTCGCCCTGGCGCAGCACAGCCCGGGCAGCCAGCACGTCGTGGCCGTCGCGGAAGATGGTCGCCCTGACGGGCAGGCGTTCCCCGACGATTGCCTTGGCTGGGTAACCGTGCGGCGTCGCCGGCCGAACGTCCTGCACGACGAGCTGCGCAAGGGCGGCGCCAGCTCCGTTCGAAGCTCCGTCGGGCCCTCCGCGCGCCTCGGCCGACCGTGCCGCGCCTCGCACCGGGGCCCCTTGGCGCTGGGAGGAGGAGCTGCTCCGGCGGTTTGGCTTGGCTTGGGCATCGGTCGCCATCGCGCCCAAGCTAGCGAGGTCGGCCAGCCAGTTATCGTCTTCCCGGTCGGAGGCAACTGCGTGGACGGGAGTGCCCGGACAAGGCCTAGGGGCCACCTTCGCCGCATTGTTGGTACCTTTGGCCGAAGATGAAAGCCTTCAGGAGCTTCACCGTCAGGGCCCGGCTCCCCGAGCAGCTCGCGCCTTTACAGGAGCTGGCGTTCAACCTGCGCTGGTCGTGGGACGAACGGACCCGGGACGTCTTCCGCTGGGTCGACCCCAATTTGTGGGAGCTGACCCAGCACGACCCGGTCCAGGTGCTCTCGTTGGTCGACCGGGAGCGGCTCACCGCACTTTCCAAGGACAACGCGTTCATGTCGTTCCTCGGCGAGATCCACGCAGACCTCCGCCGCTACATGAGCGTCCACCGCTGGTTCCAGAACCGTGCCCGGTCTGCCTTGGTAAAAGTTGCCTATTTTTCCCCGGAGTTCGGCATCGCCGAGGCCCTCCCCCAGTACTCGGGCGGCCTCGGGATACTTGCAGGCGACCACCTGAAGGCCGCCAGCAGCCTCGGGGTCCCGATGGTGGGCGTCGGCCTGCTCTACCGGGAGGGTTACTTCCGCCAGCGCCTCAACGCCGACGGTTGGCAGGAGGAGCGCTACCCAGTGATGGACCCCAACGGGATGGCCGTGACACCCATCGAGGAAAAGCGTGTGACCGTGGACCTCGCCGGCCAGATCCTTACAGCCCGGCTATGGCTCGCGACGGTGGGCCGGGTCAAGCTGTACCTGCTCGACGCGAACATCGACGAAAATTCTGACGAGCTGCGCGGCGTGACGGACCGCCTTTACGGGGGAGGCACCGAGCACCGTCTCCGCCAGGAGATCCTGCTGGGCATAGGCGGGGTGCGGGCTCTCAACGAGCTCGGCGAGCAGGCGCAGATCTTCCACTCGAACGAGGGCCACGCCGGGTTCCTCGGCCTGGAGCGCATCCGCCAGCTTGTGACCAAGCAGGGCCTGAGCTTCGTCGAGGCGGTAGAAGCCGTTCGGGCCGGGACGATCTTCACGACCCACACCCCGGTCCCGGCGGGGATCGACCGGTTCCCCGCCGAACTGATCGAAAAGTACTTCTCGGGCTGGGCGCAGGAATGCGGCGTCGACATCGGCGAACTGATGGCCCTCGGTCACGCGCCCAACGAGCCGGCCAACGCCCCGTTCAACATGGCCGTAATGGGCCTGCGCCTGGCCGCGATGGCCAACGGGGTCGCCAAGCTCCACGGCCGCACCAGCCGCTCGATGTTCCAGGGCCTCTACCCTTCGGTCCCTATCGAGGAGGTGCCGATCACCTCGGTGACCAATGGGGTCCATGGGCGCACTTGGACCTCCGCCGCCATGAACGACCTCTTCACCAAGTACGTCAACCCCTCCTGGGAGGACGCCCTCCAGTCCGACTGGGCAAGGATCAAAGACGCCAGAGACGACGAGCTGTGGCGCGCCCGCGAGCAAAGCAAAGAAGCACTCGTCGACTACACGCGCGCACAGCTCAAAGCCTCGCTGCTCGACAAGGGCGTCTCCCCCATCGACGCCGCCTGGGCCGACGACGTCCTCGACCCGAGCGCGCTCATCATCGGCTTCGCCAGGCGTTTTGCCTCTTACAAACGCGCCACCCTGCTGCTCTCCCAGCCCGACCGGCTCCGGGCCCTCCTGCTCGACAACAAACGGCCCGTCCAGCTGATCTTCGCCGGCAAGGCTCACCCGGCCGACGACCTCGGCAAGGAGATGATCCGCCAGATAGTGCAGTTCGCGCGGGACCCGTCTCTCCGCCACCGCATGGCGTTCCTCGAGGACTACGACATAGCCGTTGCCAGGACCCTCCTCCAGGGGTGCGACGTCTGGCTCAACAACCCGAGGCGCCCGATGGAGGCGAGCGGGACGAGCGGCCAGAAGGCGACCCTCAACGGTGCGCTCAACTGCTCGGTCCTCGACGGCTGGTGGGACGAGATGTTCGACGGGAAAAACGGCTGGCAGATCGCCTCGGCGGAGGCCTACACCGATGTCCGGCGCGACGAGGTTGAAGCCAACAGCCTCTTCGAGATCCTCGAACGTCAGATAGTCCCGCTCTACTACGACCGCGGCGGCGACAGGTTCCCCCGCCAATGGGTCGCCCGGGTCAAGGACTCGCTGAGCTCGCTCGCGCCCCGCGTGCAGGCGTCCAGGATGGTCCGGGACTACGTCCAGACGATGTACGAGCCGATGGCGAAACGGGCCGAGGCGCTCGGCGCCAACCGCTTCGCCCGCGCCAAGGACCTCGCGGCCTGGAAAAAGAGGGTGTCCGAGGCCTGGGGCGACGTCGCCGTCCTTTCGGTCGACATCGACTCGACGGCGCTCGTGACCGATCTCGGCGCCACCCGCTCCGCGACTGCCGAAATCGTCCTCGGCGATCTCAACCCCGACGAGGTTGCAGTCGAGCTGCTCCACGGCCCGGTCACCGGAGGCGACGAGATGTCCGACTGGGAGGCGGTCGAGACTGTCCGGATGCAGCTTGCCGGCAACCGCAAGGGCGAAGGGCCGACGACGTGGGAAGGGAGCTTCGTCTGCGATACTGCGGGCCGCCACGGGTTCACGGTCAGGGTCGTCCCCTCGCACCGCGACCTGCCCAGCTTTGCCGAGATGGGCTGCGTGGCCTGGGCGAAGTCGGCCTAGAGCTCTCGTCCGTGACCGCCGCCGCTCAGACCGCTCGTCCAGGTGACCGGCGGATGCCTTGCTAGGACATGTCGACGTCGACCAGGTCGTAGACCTGGCCAGCGCCCTGGTTGCCGTTGCGACGCCAAACCCTCCGGGTGGCGAGGCACCGGTGGCCGCGGTGCTCCGGGAGGCCCTCGCGCCCTGGGAGCCGGAGTGGACCGAGGTGGAGCCCGAGCCGGGCCGCCTGTCGCTCATCGCCCGCCTGCCCTCGCCGGGTGGGAGCGGCCTGCCGGAGCTCATCGTCAACGGCCATACCGACGTGGTCCCGGCAGTGGCGTCACGCTGGTCGCACCCGCCGTTCGAGCCTGTCGTCGAGGGTGGAAGGCTCTACGGGCGGGGGTCCGCCGACATGAAGGGCGGCGTCGCGGCGTCGATATGCGCCCTTTCCGTCCTCGAGGCTTCGGGGGGCCGGCGGGGTTGCGAGCTCGTCTTCCAGTTCGTCGCCGACGAGGAAAAGGGGGGTGGCCTCGGCACACGTGCCCTTATGGAGCGCGGCTTGCTCCGGGGCGACGCCTGCCTCGTGCCCGAACCGACAGCGCTCTGCGTATGCGTGGCCGAAAGAGGGCTCCTGCAAGGGGAGATCCTCGTCCGTGGCCGCCCGGGGCACGGGAGCCGTCCCCGGGAGGGAGTTTCGGCGACCGAGCACGCCGCCCAGATAGTCCTCGCTCTCCACGCTGCCGATTTCGGCGGACCGGAGCACGCCCTCCTCGGCCGGCCCACGGCAAACATTGGCACGCTTCAGGGCGGCAGCGCCCTCAACGTCGTCGCCGAGGAGGCACGCATCGGCTTCGACCGCAGGTTGCTGCCCGGCACCACGCTCGACGAGGCGGTTGAGAGCATCCACGAACGGGTCAGGGCAGCCGGGCTCAGCGGGATCGACTACGAGGTGACCATCTTCGACTTTGCGGAGGGGAGTGAGATGAGCGCCGGGGGCCCGTTCGCCCGCCTGGTCGGCCAATGCGTTGAGCGGGCGACAGGTGAGCCGGCGGAGACGATCGGCATGACCTTCACCACCGATGCAAGGTTCCTCCGCAACCAGGCGGGAATGCCGGCGGTGGTTTGCGGCCCGGGCAATGTCGCCCAGGCGCACGGGATCGACGAATGGGTCGACGTGGGCCAGCTGGCACAAGCTACCGCTGCCTACGCCGAGCTTTACCGTTCCTTCACGAAGGGCTGGGCGCCGCTCACCGATGGCGGCTAGCGGCCTCGGCTAGCGGCCTCGGCTAGCGGCCCCGGCTCGAGGTCACGAGCCAGTCGGCCACGGTCGCGGCGACCTGCTTGTCACGCCCACGCAGCGAGTGGTCCCCGCCCTCGGGCCACTCCACGCTTACCGGGCCCGGGATAGCGGTGAGGGCCCGGCTCATTTCGGCCTGAGTGGCGAACGCGTCGCGCGTACCCGTTACGAACAGGCACGGGAGCCCAAGCTCGCCAAAATGAGCTGTCCGCAGCTCGGAGGGCCGCCCGGGGGGGTGGAGCGGGTAGCTCACAAGCACCAGGCCCGCTGCAGGCAAGCCCTCCGCAACAGCAACCGAACAGACCCGGCCGCCCATTGAACGCCCACCGAGGTAGATCCTCTCCGGCGCGATGGCGGCCTCCGACGAGAGGTTCTGGGCCGCCGAGACGACTGCGGCGAGTAGCACAGGCATCCTGTCCGGGGCGCGGCGGCCGGCGAGACGGTAAGGGAAATCCAGCCGCCGCACCGTGGCTCCGAGCGCCGCCACTGCCTTGTCGATCTCGACGAGCGCGCTGTGGGAGCTGCTGGCCCCTGCGCCGGGGGCAAGCAAGAGGCCCCACCCCCCAAGGAGCCCACGGGGGGCCGGGGCCGGAGCCCGCGCCGGCACGGGGGCCGTGGCTGCCTAAACCATCTCGTGGAGCATTTCGGCGAGGAGGGCGGCCTCCCGGGAGACCTCGTCCAGCCGGGCGCCGTGGTCCAGCGCGGCCACCAGGGCATGCCCCTGGCTGCGCACCCGCCACCAATACGCGTCGTCCACCCCGACCGGCGTGGGCAGCTCGACCGCACCTACCGTTTCGAGGAAGGCCTTCTGGCGCTCCTCGCTGCTCGGGTCGTTCGCGAGCCGGTCAACTGCGCCGAAGAGCTCCTCGATAGAGCGGTAACGCGCCTCGTCGTCCTCGTCCACCAGGCCGTGGACCTGGTCGAAGAGCCCCTCTACCTCGGTCTCACGCTCCTCGGCCACCGTTAGGTCGGCGCCGTCCCAGTTGTAGGCGATCCCCGCCGACTCGAGCAGCAGCGAGAGCTCGACCCTCTGCTCGGGGAGCCACTCACCGAGCTCGTAGACAAGCTCGCCCGAGTCCTCTGCTTCCTCGTCCTCGGCCTCCTCGTCCTCGGCCTCGGGGCCGCCATCGTCGTCTCGGGCATCCCCGGCGGCCGGAACCGCGGCAGCGGGGACAGCCACGGCCGGGCCGCCCGGCTCGGCAAGCCCCGGCGCTGGGGCCTGAGAAGCACCTTCGAGGACGGGCGCCTCAGCCGCCGCCTGGGCGTCGGGGGCGACCTCACGGGCGCCCTGCAAGGCGGAAAAGGCTTCTCCCCCCGGGGTCACCTCGGACTGGGGCAGCTCGACGAGGCGGCCCGTCTCCTTTGCACCTATCTCGAGGCGTGCGAGCGCCCTCGCCGCCTCGGCGTCGACCGCTTCCTCCCCGGCGCCCGGTGCGATCAGCCGGCAAAGCACCTCGGCCTGGTGTCGGATCTCCCCCTCGAGTGCTTCGTCCGCCCCGAGCGCTCCGAGGAGGCGCCGCGTGACACGGCCGACAGCAGCTAGTTGGTCCTCGTCGAGGCCCGGTAGGTAGTCGGCCGCGAACACCGCAGCGGAGGCCTCCCCGAGCGCGACATCGGCTTGCATGTCGGTCGGGTCGTCGCGCAAGGCCTTGGCTGCCTCGTAGAGCTCACGAGAAGCGTTGAGGTCGCCCTCGGCGACAGGGATCTCCTCTTCTTCGTCGTCCAGCCCCCCGAAAGCCTTGGTCGCCCTGTCGACGAGCTTGTCGACTTCGGGTTCGTCGACGGCAAGCACGACCAGCTCTTCCTCTTCGAAGCGGTGCGGCACGCCGGCATTGATGAGGAGCCGGATCAGGCGAGCCCGTGTCTGGTCGTCCCATTGGTCCAGCCTGTAGCCGACCTCGTCGTCGTCCGGCCCGGACTCGAGCTCGGGTAACGGCGAGGCAGCCAGGCGCTCGCCGCAGCTGTGGCAGCGCCCCCTGCTCGTGACTTCGTAGCCACAGTTGGCGCAATACCAGACTTTCGTGCTCACTTGGCCTCCGGGGCTGTCCGCTTGGGAAGGACCGGGGCAGCGCGCCCCGAACCGACACGGCCTTCAACGTTAACGCCGCCGTCGCGCTCTGGGCCGGCGGGCTTTATCTCCTCGTGGTATTCCTCCTCGACATTTACCGCCCACACGTCGTGGTTCGCACCGGCGATGTTCTGCACGCTCAGCATGGCCGTGTACATCGAGTGGTCCTGGTTGTTGTAGCGGTGCATCCCGTTGCGCCCCACGGGGTGGACGTTGGAGATATTTGCTTCGAGCCACCCTCGGACGATCTCGACATTGTGACGGTAATCGGCGTCGTAATAGGGGTAAGCCTTCGGCATGCGTACGGCGTAACCAGCCTCGACCATGTCCGGGTCAACCAGGCCGAGCATGCCGATTTCGCGCTTGCCCATTTGGACCAGCTCCTCGTCGGGCATGGACCATATCTCGTCACCCTCGAAAACGAAATATTCGAGGCCGAGGCAAGTACGGCCGTCTTTCACCATGAAAGGGGACCAGCGCCCGAAATTCTGGATGCGGCCCATTTTCACGGAGGGGTCGTGCACGTAGACCCAGTTGTCCGGGAAGCTGGCCGACTGGGGGACCACCAGGGCGACGGTGATGTGGTCGCGGTAGTGCAGGTCGCTCGCGGCCGCGACTACTTCCGCCGGAGCAGGGGGGTCGAGCGCCTTTACGAGAGCTGACAGGGGCATCGAGGATATGACCGCGCTCGCCGAATGCTCCGTCGTGGCGCCGTCGGTTTGCGAACAAACCGCGTAAGCGCGCCCGCCCGCGTGCCGTACGCGGGTGACCGCCGCCCGCATGAGCACCTTGGACCCGGCGGCTTCTACCCTGTCCCGGCAGTGTTCCCACATCATGCCGGGCCCGAGGCGGGGGTACTCGAACTGGTCGATGAGCGTCGTGATCTTGCGCTGCCCCTTCTCGGGGATCAGAGCGCTCTTCACGGCATTGAAAAGGTTGAGGTTTTTGATCCTCTGGGCCGCCCAGTCGGCCTGGAGCTCGGAGCCGGGGTAGCCCCAAACTTTCTCGGTATAGGTTTTGAAGAAATGCTTGTAGAGGCGCCAGCCGAAGCGAGCCGCCACCCACCCTTCGAACGTGGTCTGGTCCTTGGGAGGCCTCACCCTCGCCCATCCGTACGAAGCTGCGCAGCGCACAGACTCGGCGACACCCAGGTTACGGAGCGCGTTGAACGGCTTCAGCGGGTAGTCGTAGTACTTGCCCTGGTAGTAAATCCTCGAAAGGCGCGGCCTCTGCATGAAATCCTCCCCGGGCAGGATCTCGTGCCACATGTCTTCGACGACCTTCACCTTTGTGAAGAAGCGGTGGCCACCGATATCGAAGCGCCACCCGTCACGCTCTACGGTCCTCGAAATGCCGCCCACTTCGTCGTCCGCCTCGAGCACCGTGCACGTCTTGCCGAGACGCGCCAACTCGTAAGCAGCCGTGAGCCCGGCGGGGCCGGCACCGATTATCACAACGTTGTCAGCGGCCCCGGGGGGGCAGCAGCCGTCCTGCGGACCAGCGTCAGGACGGTATGTCTCAACAGGCACAGACTTGCTCCCCTGGGACGAGGCCAGAGCCCTCAGGGCTGCCGGCTTGGCCGGTTACCCATTCTGGCCGAGCCGCGGCCTTCGGGGCCAGACGGCCCAGAGGCCGGCCAAGCCGGGCTGTCCGTCCCGTCAGCTTTGGAAGACAGTCAGGTTCTCGTACTCGTAGTAGGCCGGGTCCGCCCCGAGAGCGGTTTCTGCCTGAGGGAGGTACCAGCTGAGCCAGCTCGACAGCATCCCGCACCTGTCCCCGAAGCCCTGGTAGCCGTCGCGCCAGACGAGCCATAGCCGTGCCCCGGGGCTCAACTTCTCCACGGCCTCCTGAGCGAAGACCTGCGGGTCCGCCGCCTTGATCGTTGCCACGTAGTTGACCCAGTCAATTCGCTGCGGCCCGGTCATGCGGGGGTACGTCAACTCGGTCACGCCGGGCACGCTGAGCAGCCGGTCTACGGCTGGCCCGAGCTGGTCCGGGCAGTAGATGACCATGTCACCGGGCTGAGCCTCCTTGTTGAGGACGGCGGCGACCTTGACCGCCTCGGTGCGGGGCTGAGAACCCCACTGCTGGGCGGAAAGGAGCCCGGCGACGCAGGCTACGCACAGCGCTCCCGACGTGATCACACGGGACCTGACCGTGGCGAGCCCGAGAGCGCAGACCAGTATGAAAGCCGGGAAGACGACGGCGACATAACGCTGGTCGAAAGCGGCACCGGTCACAGCACCCACCGCGACTGCGACCAGGAGGGTGCCGACGAGGAACAGGCCCGGCACCCTGGTAATCGGCTGCACCCGCAACTCGAGCACGACGCTCGTCGCCTTCTGACCCGGCCGGCCGAAGAAGGCGAAGCCGGCCAGCACGAAAAACAGCAATGCCAGCAGCTGTGACCAAACCCCGGCGCCCGAGTAGTAGCCGATGACGTCGAGCAAGCTTGCCGGCCCCGGCGGCGCGGCCCAAGGAGAACCGGTATGCAGCATCTGGAAAATGAACACCGGTGACCAGGGGACGAAAAAGAGCCCGCCGGCAAACATCGCCCAAGCCACTTTTCGAGCAGCGCCGAGTTCGGCGCCCGGTTGCGGCACGCCCCGGCGAGGTTCGGACCACGCCCGCCACAGCACCCATACTCCGACCACGCCGAGGAGGTACAGGTCCCAGTAGTGGGTGTACATCAACGCCGTGGTCAAAGCCCCCGTGCAAACGAGCCTCCCCGCGCTCGGGCGCTCCATCGCCCTGCGCAGCGCAAGGTACAAAAGGACCGCTTCCAGCGCCATCAGCGAGTACATGCGGGTATAAGAGCTGTAATAAATCGCCCAAGGTGAGGTCGCTGCGAGGAGCAACGAAGCCCACGCCACCCTTCGCCCACCTGCGCGACGGCCTGCAAACCAGATGAACGGGAGGGTTATGACCGAAACGACGGCGGACATCCCCCTGACGGCGAACTCGCCCTGCCCGAACGCGAGCATCCAGAAGTGGAGCATCAGGTAATAGAGCGGGGGGGAACCGTCCTGGACGAGCGCCCCGGGCATCTGGGCCAGAGGCAACTTGGCAATGTTGACCGACAACGCCTCGTCCAGCCACAAGCCGTTGGGGGCCAGGAAGCGGGCAACCAGCCCGATGGCGACGACAACGCAGCCCGCCAGGATCGCGATCAGGGCCAGTGCAGCCCCGAGCCGCGCTCGGTTGCGCTCGTAGAAAGCCGGGTGCTCCCGCTCGACGACAGTCGGCTGCTCGAGGTGCTGGGTGCTCGCAGGAGGCGGCGTGACCGCAGTCGCCACGGCGATAACAATACCGGTCCGGCGAGGTGGCGCCACCCGGCCTCTGAACGTCCTCCGGGCGGCCTCTTGCCCTAACTCGAGGTCGAGCCCGGCGGGACGAACTCGCGTACCCACGCGGACGAGTTGGCGAAAAACTCGGGCGGGCCGTGGCCGCCGACGAACGCGCTAGACCAGCCGGCACGGCCTACGGCACTCTCGAGGGCGCTCAGCAAGGCCCTGCCGATCCCCTGACGGCGAGCGCGTGGCGCCACGAACACACAGACGTCGAGGCGTGAGCCCGGGATGCCCTGCCACCATGCGACCGCCAAGCCGATGGTCCCGCCTGACATCAGGCCTGTGAGCACGATGCGCTCGGGCGCCTCGGCGGCACCGGGAGGCAGTTCGCCGCCCGCCCCTCTCACCAAGGCTGCACCGTCGGGCCCGATAGCGCGCCCCCGCACGATCTCGAGCTCGAGGCCACCTCGCCCGACGACAGCGGCCGGCCCAAGGGCTGCATCGGCAAGCGGTGACCAGCGCGTGCCCTGTTGCTCGAGCAGGACGGCGCGGTCGAAGACGGCATTAGTGCGGTAGGAAGCGAGTGCCCGGACCGCGGCGGCGGCATGCTCTTCACCGGGCACCTCATCGCAGACCGTGACATGGGGCACCCATGGCCATCTCCGCGGGCGCCCGAGCGGCCCTTGCAAGACGGCGCCTGCCAGACGGTCCAGTGCGGCCAACTGCGAGGGCTCGCTCCCGCCGGCACCGAGGTAGAGCACAGGGCTCGCCGGGACAAAGGTGAGGACCGGCCCAAGGACGAGCGAGATCGGGCCGGGCTCGGCGGCGGCAGCGCTCCGTACAGTTGCCAGCACGTCGCCGAGCTGGCCCTCGGCAATGTTGAGCGGCGGGACAAGCGTGAGGTGCGGGCCGATGGCTGCGAGCGAGCCGTCCCCGAGCGCGCGGCGAAGGCCCTGCACCTCACCGGCGACCGGCGGGTCGAGGAGCATTGCGACTCCTACCCTCCGCCTGGCCCTGCTCAATCCGGCCCCTTGTTCAGCCAGGCCCCATCTTCAGCCAGGCCCCTCGAGCGAACCTTGTAGCGGCGCCCCTCCGGACGAACAGGCTCAGCCCGACGCTGTGGCGACGTCGCACAGGATCACGACCCTGTTGTCATTGACCTCGACGAAACCCCCCTCGACGTCGAAGCGGAGCTCCTCAGCCGGCGTGCCCTCAGGGCCCACGATTCGGAGAGGGTAGGCCTCCAAAGCGCCGACATAAGGCATGTGGTTGGCGAGAAAAGCAATGTCGCCACCGGCGGTGCGGCAGACGACCATCTCTGCTTGCCCCGAAAACAGGACCCCCTCGGGCGTGACGAGCTCGACCTGAGTAGTTGCCACGGCGGCCCTCAGCCGTTCTTTTCGAGCTCGCGGGCCTTGGCCATGGCGCTCTCAGCGCCGCCTACGTTGAGGAAAGCTTGTTCGGGGAGGTGGTCGAGCTCACCGTTGACGAGGGCTTCAAAGGACTCGACGGTCTCGGCAACGGGCGTGTAGATGCCCTTGATGCCGGTGAACACCTCGGCCACGAACATGGGCTGGGACAAGAAGCGCTGGATCTTCCTAGCCCGGAGGACAGTCGTGCGGTCTTCTTCGGACAGCTCGTCCATCCCGAGGATGGCGATGATGTCCTGAAGTTCGCGGTTGCGCTGGAGGACCTGCTGGACCCTCCTGGCAACCTGGTAGTGCCTGTCGCCGACGACTTCGGGCGTGAGGATGCTCGAAGTGGACGCGAGCGGGTCGACGGCGGGGTAGATGCCGATGGCTGCGATCTCGCGTGACAGCTCGGTGGTCGCGTCGAGGTGCGTGAAGGTCGTAAATGGCGCCGGGTCCGTGTAGTCGTCGGCCGGGACGTAAACGGCTTGGACCGAGGTGATCGAGTGCCCCTTGGTCGAGGTGATGCGTTCTTGGAGCTCGCCCATTTCGTCGGCCAGGGTCGGCTGGTACCCGACGGCGGAAGGCATCCGCCCGAGCAGCGTCGAGACCTCCGATCCCGCTTGCACGAACCGGAATATGTTGTCGATGAAAAGCAGGACGTCCTGGTTGCGCACGTCCCGGAAGTACTCCGCCATAGTGAGCGCCGACAGGCCCACGCGGAGCCTCACGCCGGGTGGCTCGTCCATCTGGCCGTAGACGAGCGCAGCACGCTTCAGGACCCCCGACTCCTTCATCTCGAGCCAGAGGTCGTTGCCCTCACGCGTCCGCTCCCCGACTCCGCCGAAAATCGATACGCCGCCGTGCTGTTCCGCAACCCGATGGATCATTTCGAGGATGAGGACCGTCTTGCCAACGCCGGCGCCGCCGAAAAGGCCGATCTTGCCGCCCTGGACGTACGGCTCGAGCAGGTCGATGACCTTGATCCCGGTCTCGAACATCTCGGACTTGGGCTCGAGCGTGTCGAAATCGGGCGGCGGCCGGTGGATCTCCCAGCGGTCCTCGACAGTGCCGAGCGGGTCCGAGTCGAGCACGTCCCCGACCACGTTGAAGACATGGCCGAGCACCGCCTCCCCAACGGGCACTGTTATCCCATGGCCGAGGTTCCGGACGGGAGTGCCGCGTCGCAGGCCGTCGGTCGGGCGCAGGCAGATGCAGCGCACCCGGCCCTCGCCGATCTGGAGCGCCACTTCGGCCATGACCTTTGTCCGGGCCCCCTCCAGTTCGATCTCCATCTCGACCGCGTTGTTGATCTCGGGTAGGTCGTCGGGAGGGAACTCGACGTCCACCACCGGCCCGGCGATCGCAACGACGCGGCCCTCGCGGCTGGCCGTGTCCCCCGAAAAGCTCGAGGTATTGGATGTTGTGGTCGTAGTCACGCTCCGCTCCGATCAGCTGGCTTGGGGAAAAATATAAATATCGTTGTGCGCACTGGCTTCCTCGCTCGGGCCGCTTTGACGCAGGGCCTCGGCACCGCCGACGATCTCCATTATCTCGGTCGTGATCGAGTCCTGCCTCGCACGGTTCATCGCCCGGCGCAGGCTCTTGATCAAGTCGTCGGCGTTGTCTGTGGCAGCCTTCATCGCCCTTTGCTGGGCGACGTGAAAAGATGCAGCCGATTCGAGCAACGCCTCGTACACTTCCGCCTCGAGCCAACGTGGCAGGAGACGGTCGAGGATCTCCTCGGGGCCGGGCTCGAACTCGAAAACCGTCGTTGTTGCCCGCTCATGCCTTTCGAGGGGCACGAGCCGCCGGCTTTCGACCCGTTGCACACCGACGCTGCGGAACCGCGTCGAAACGATGTGGATCTCGCCCACGCCGGACTGCTCGACCTGTTCGGTGACGGCCCTTACGACCCGCTGTGCGTCCTCGAACCTCGGGCGGTCGGAAAAACCCTGGAACGAGGCGGCTACGGGCCGCTCGCGGAAACGAAAATAGTTGACCAGCTTGCGCCCTACCGCGATGAGGAGCGGGCTGGTGCCCCGCCCGAGGTGCCTCACCGTCTCGTCGGCAGCGCGCTGCACCGAAACGCTGAAAGCGCCCGCCAGGCCCCGGTCGGCACCCAGCACCACGACGAGGGCGCGCTCGCCCTTTCCGGTAAAGACCCAGTGCCCCTTCGACTCGGGAGTCGCGGTGAGCTCCGATACGACCTGCTGCATCTGCTCGGCGTACGGCTTGGCCACCTCGATGGCGCGCTGCGCACGGGCGATGCGCGAAGCCGCGATCAGCTCCATGGCCCGGGTTATCTTCTGTGTCGACTGGACGCTGCGGATGCGGCGCCGGAGGACCCTTTCCTGGCCTGCGGGCACGCGTTACACCCCACCGACGGGAGCGGCCGGTTCCCTGGGGGCATCTCCCGCAGCCGGCCCACCGCCAGCTGCCGGGCCGCCACTTTCCTCGCCGTCGTCGTCGTCCTGCGCCCCTGCTCCGTCCGCCGCGCCCGCATCGGGCTTTATCGTCTGGAAGCCTTTCTTGACCTCGCTGATGGCGTCTTCGAGCTCCTTTGCAGGGGGCATGTCCTTGGTCTTGCGGATCTGCTCGAGGAGGTCGGCCCGGTTGGCACGCAGGTACTGCACAAATGCTTCCTCGAACGCCCGGACGTCTTCGACGGCGAGGTCGTCCACGAAGCCGTTCGTCCCGGCGAAGATGACGACAACCTGTTCCTCAACGGGCATAGGGGCGTTTTGCGGCTGCTTGAGCAGCTCGGTCAGGCGGGCGCCGCGCTCGAGCTGGGCGCGCGAGACCCGGTCGAGCTCCGAACCGAAGGTTGCGAAGGCCTGCAGTTCGCGGTACTGCGCCAGGTTGATCTTGAGCGCGCCGGAGACGGACTTCATAGCCTTTATCTGGGCATTGCCGCCGACGCGCGAGACCGATAGGCCTACGTTGATCGCCGGGCGGATACCTGCGTAAAAAAGGTCGGTCTCCAAGAAGATCTGGCCGTCGGTGATGGAGATGACGTTGGTCGGGATGTAGGCCGAGATGTCGTTGGCTTTGGTCTCCACGATCGGCAGCGCCGTAAGAGACCCGGCACCGCGCTCCTCGGAGAGCTTGGCGGCGCGCTCGAGGAGCCTGCTGTGGAGGTAGAAGACGTCGCCCGGGTACGCTTCCCGCCCGGGTGGGCGGCGGAGCAGGAGCGAAAGAGCCCTGTAGGCCTCGGCCTGCTTCGACAGGTCGTCGTAGATGATGAGCGCGTCCTCACCGTGCTCCATCCAGTACTGGCCCATCGCACAGCCGGCGTAGGGCGCCAGGTACTTGTAGGGCACCGGGTCCGAGGCAGGGGAGTTTATTACGACGGTGTAATCCATCGCGCCGTGGGCGCGGAGCGTGTCGACGGTCTGGGCAACGGTCGACCCTTTTTGCCCGACAGCTACGTAGATGCACTTCACTCCTTGGCCGCGCTGGTTGATGACCGTGTCGATCGCTATCGCAGTCTTGCCGGTCTTGCGGTCCCCGATTATCAGCTCGCGTTGGCCACGGCCGATGGGCGTCATCGAGTCGATCGCTTTTATCCCTGTCTGCAAAGGCTGTTTGACAGGCTGGCGGTCCACGATGCCCGGGGCCTGGATCTCGAGGCGCCGGGTCTCGGCTACCTCGACCGGGCCCATACCGTCTATCGGGCGGCCGAGCGCGTCGAGGACCCTGCCGAGGAGGGAGTCGCCCACGGGCACCGAAAGGATCCTCCCGGTCGCCCGGGCCAACTGCCCTTCCTGGATGCCGGTTGTCTCACCGAGGACGACAGCACCGATCGAGTCCTCGTCCAGGTTGAGCGCGAGCGCTGTAAGGCCGCCTTCGAACTCGATGAGCTCGTTGACCGCTGCATTGGGGAGGCCGGTGATGCGCGCGATCCCGTCACCCACGTCACGGATGTGCCCGACTTCCTCGGCTCTGACGCCAGGCGTGAAATTCTCGAGGTTGCGCTTGAGGACCTCGGCTATGTCGTTTGCGCTGATGCTCAGCTCAGCCATGCGGCAGGATCCTTTCCCTACTCCGTAATTAATTCCCTGCGGGCGGCTGCCCGCCGCCGTCCCCACCCGTCCCCTGCCCACCAGGCCTGTGCACGGTCGGAGCCAGGAAAGCTCCTCTCGCCCGGTCGAGGCGGTGGCGTAGGCTCGCGTCGACTACGAGGTCGCCCACCGTAGCGACGAAACCACCGAGCAGGTTGGGCTGCGCGGTGACCCTCACGTCCACGGGGTAGCCCGCAAGGCGCGCCAGCACGGCGGCAAGCCTTTCGCGCTGGCTCGCGGTCATTTCCGCTGCAACCCTTACGTCAGCCACACGCCGGTTGGCCTCCTTGCCGACTCGTTCGACCAAGCCTTCGAGCAGCACGATGTAGTCGCGCGGCCGGCCTGCGTGCACAACGTAGGAAGCAAGTCGGGACGTCTCCCTGCTTGCGCGGCCATCGAGGAGGCCCTCGACGACCAAGCTCCTGCGCCCTGCCGGCAAGTCGTTCGTCGTGAGGACAAGCCGCAGCTCGTCGTTGCCCTCGACGATCCGCATGAAGCGGAAAAGCTCGTCCTCCACGCCGCCCAATTGGCGCTCACGGAGGTGTGCCAGCACGAACGTCGCATAACCGTCAAGACGTTCGCCCGCGGCAGTGCGGCCAACCGGGCCTTCGAGGAGGAGCTTGCCCTCCCTCTTCGCCGAGGCGGCCGCCGCCATGCCCTTTACGTCTTCGAAATAGTTGGCTGCCACACCGTTTTGGACGGCGTAAGTCAGCAGTTGCCCGGTCGCCGGCGAAACCTTCCCCTTGGCGAGCTCGCTCACGATGCTGCGCCTGGCAGCCTGGGTGATGCTCGTGTCGACGAGGACGGTCCTCAGATCTCCCGAAGTGGAGAGGAGGTCGACGAAAGCGGACAATTCCTCGGCCGAGCGCTCGAGGTCCTTCGGCGAGAGCTCTTCGAGGACGGCGTCGGAGTAACCCCTGACCCGGTCGAGCATCTACCCGCCAGCCCGGCCGGGACCGGACTGAAAGCCGGCCACCGCGCTCAACGGGCCCGTCCGCGAAGATGCCGCCCGCGCCTCTACTTCGGAAATGGCGTCGTCGACCAGCCGTTGCTGGTCCTGGACGCTGATCCCTTCCTCGAGCACCTTTTCCACCACGTCCATCACCAGAGCAGCCACCTGCGCCCTCAAGGTGTCGGCCGCCTTGCGCGCGGACGCCTCGATATCGGCACCGGCTCTTGTCACGAGCCGCTGGTACTCTTCCTCGCCCTTGCGCTGGAGCTCCTGGCGCAGCTGGTCGCCGAGCTTGACAGCGTCATCGCGCAGGGTACGGGCCTGCTGGCGCGCCTCGTCGATCTCGCGGAGCCGCTGCTGCTCGAGCTCATGCGCGCGGCGCTTGGTTTCTTCGGCTTCGCTGATGCTCCGTTCGATCGTCTGCTGGCGAGCCTCCATCGCCCGGTTGATCGGTGGCAGGACGTACTTGGCGAGGAACCACAGGACCAATAGGAAAATGACCAGCTCGACGACGAACGTGTCGTTGGGTACGAGGAAGTTGGAGTTTGCGATCAGCACTCTACAGAGCCCCTAACCGCTCCTAGCCGGTCGCCAGGACGAAGACGAACAAGGCCGTGAAAGCAAGGTTGATGAAGTACATCGCTTCGACGAGGCCGACGATCAGGAACATCGTCGAGTACAAGCGGCCTTGGACCTCGGGTTGGCGGGCTATGCCCGCGATGGTCTGGCTACCGGCCAGGCCGTCACCCACAGCTGCGCCGATAGCGCCGCCTCCCAGGGCGAGGCCACCGCCCGCGAAGGCGCCGGCCAGTTCGACCGCCTTCTCCATACTTGCAGCCATCTAATTCCTCTCCTCTTTGTTGTGTTGTTGTGGTGTTTTTTGGGCTCTCGGGCTCAGGGCCTCAATGTGCTTCCGTTGCCACGGCGAACTGGTAGTAAAGGATGGTCAGGAGGGCGAAAATGAAAGCCTGGATCACCCCGATGAACATGTCAAAGGCCTTCCACGCGACGCTGAAGATGATCGTCGCCGGGAAGAAATAGATCGGTATCGCTAGCAGCAGGGCGATCATGATCCCGCCGGAAAACAGGTTGCCGAACAACCGCAAGGACAAGGTCACAGGCTTCATGAGCTCCTCGAGCATCCTGATCGGGGCGAGCCACCTCGGCTTTGCAAAAAACGACTTGACGTAGCCGCCAAAACCCTTGGCCCGGATACTTGCACCGTTGGTGAGCACGAACACTGTCGCGCCGAGGGCGTAAGTGAGGTTGACGTCCGCCGTTGGCGACGGGAGGTAGTCGGTGTTGCGGTACAGGCCCGGGAAGATCTCGACCCAGTTGCATGCAAGCACCAGGACGAAGATCGTCACTGCGAGCGGCACGACGTGGCGGTAGCGCTTGCCGAGCCCCACCTCGACCTGGTCGGAGACCCACCCGACAATTACTTCCCATCCGAGCTGGACCTTGTTTGGCGCCGTTGAGGTGACCTTCCCCCGCACGTACAGGCCGAGGCCGACTACCGCGAGGCAGGCGATCAACGTCGTCCAGATTGTGTCCAGGTCGAAGTTCTGCCCTCCGAGCGTCCCTTTCACATGGTCGCCAACGGGGATGGGAGGCACGGCGACCAGGCCGTGCACAGCGGCTTCAAGCACTTTCGCCACCAGGAGCTTGCGCCCCGTCGCGGGAGGGCGAGCCGGGCTGCTCCCCCGCTCCGTTGCCGGTCGGGATCCCGGACAGCTGCGCCCTTTGGTAACGCCAGATGGTGCCGAGGGCGTTACCCATCAAGAGCAATTGGAAAGCCACGAGGCCCCCGACCATGCCGAACCCCATCGGCCGCACGAGGTAGAGGAGCGCGAACGCTATGACAGTGAGGGTGCCTAGCCGCGCCGCCACGCTGCCGAAGAAGGGCCGCCGCTCGAGCCGGCCCTCGGTGCTGCTGTAGCGGGCGGTCGACACCTGGAAGAGGCGATGGTTGGCGGTGGCCCCAGCGAGCCCGAGGACGACGCCCGCACCTGCCAGGTACTGCCCGAGCAGGAACGTCGCCGCGACGGCCACGACAGCCAGGAGGATGCACGAACCGATCGTCCGCCTGACTATGACGTCGACGTAAAGGACCGGGAAGTCAGCGAGCATCGGAGGTAGGACGGCAGACCGGCGGAGGCCAAGGGACAGGCTTTGACTTGCCGCCGGGAGGGCTCCCTATCGGTAGCGCCGGAGCTCGGCCTTCGTGCCGGCGATGCCGATCGCTGCGCCCACGAGCAACCCCAGCAAGAGAAAGAGCGGGAGCGTCCCCGCAGCGTGGTCGGCCAGCCAGCCCAGCGCGCCGCCGCCGAGGAGACAGACCGCATTGAGCATGCCGATGCCCGCATAGGCCATCGGCCCGGGGTAACTGCCCGAGGACCGGGGCGGCCGCCCCCCATCCTCCCCGGGGCCCCCTGCTGTCACTGTTGCCCGTTGCTGCCAATTGGCATGTCAGGGGGACCTTACCGCTCTCGACCACGTCTGACCAGGCTAGGAAACATGCCTGTAACACTGCAACTCCGCACCGGGCTCAACTGCCCCCTCTCCCGGCACTGTTCGTACCCCTAACTGGCCGGTTTGACCGGCCCGGCTCGGGACGAGCGGCCGCGCGAGCCTGACCGCCCTTCGGCCTCGCGGGACGGACGAGCCACGGGGGGAGCAGGGTGAGCAGGCCTGGCATTGGCGGCGGCAGGCAGCGCTGGCAGGCTTTCGGGGGGCTGCGTCGTCGGGCCCTCGTCGGCCTGGCCGGCGGAGGGCAGCAACCTGACCCGGCTGGGCGTCCGCCCTGCAACCGAGGCGCGCAAGTTTTGGGCCGCAGGCTGCGGCACGCTCGGGGCCACGAAGGGCTTCCCGAAGGGTAGGCGGTGGCCGGCCGGGGCTCCCGCCCGCGAAGCACCGGGGGCACCGCCAATGGGCTCCGTAGCGGCCTTCCTCCCGTGCCACCAGCGGGCGGAGCCGTTGCCGTTGTCACCGTTAGCGCTCGTCGCCCTGCCTCTGGGTGCAAAAAGCGTGTAAAGGAGTATGGACAGGCCGCCGACCGCGATCGGAGGTATCTCGTTGTGGGAGTTGGTGACGCCGGGCCACAGCACCAACCCTGACAGGAGAGCAGTCCACGCCCAGAGGATGACCACCGCCTGGCGGTGCCCATGCCCGAGCCGCATGAGACGGTGGTGCAAGTGGTTCAGGTCGGCCACGGCGGGGCTGGTGCGCTTGCCTGCCCTCCGGACGATCGCGAACAGCGTGTCGAGGAGAGGTATCCCGAGGATGAAGAAGGGGATGATGATCGGGGCGAAGAAGAAATACGTCCGGCCGCTGAACTCGTAGCTGTCCTGGCCGACGACGGCAAGGGTCGAGCCGGCCACCAGGACCCCGAGCAGCATCGCGCCTGAGTCCCCCATGAAGATCTTCGCAGGGTAGAAATTGTGCGGCAGGAAGCCTACGCACAGGCCCACCGTGATCACCGCGATGAGGGGACCTGCGTTGCCCGAGGTGATGTTGCCGACGACGCCCAGCTGGTGCGAATAGACGAAGAAGGCGCCGGCCCCGATCGCGACGACACCAGCCGCCAAACCGTCGAGGCCGTCGATGAAATTGACGGCATTAGCCATCACGGCGACCCACAGGACGGTCGCGAGCAGCGCCCAGTCATTGCTAAGGACGAGGGTCGTCTCGGCGAGGGGGACGTGGAAGTAGATCATGTTTATGCCGAACAGGTACAGGACCGTGCCGGCCAGGATCTGCCCCGCCAACTTGGCCGGCGGGGACATCTCCCGCAGGTCGTCGACCGTCCCCACGGCGAAGATCACCGTTGCGCCGAGGACCATGCCGATGGGAGCGGAGTTGCCGCGGAAAACCGGTGCGAACGCGGGCAACTGCGATGCCACCGCGACTGCGACCAGCAGTCCGAAAAACATAGCTGCCCCGCCACCGGTCGGCGTGGGGCGCTCGTGGACGCGCCTTTCGTCCGGGAGCACCAACAGGTCGAAGCGGCGCGCCGTCGCCTTCACCGGGAATGTCGCCAGCCAGGTAACGCAGGCGGCGACCCCAAAGATGATTATGTACTCCCGGAAATGGGTCAACGGGGCTGTCTCAGGTCACGCCGTACAGTAGCGGGAGGGCATCGCCCCTGGCCATGGGGCGGGGTTTGCCCGGCCCCAGCGCCGGCAACGAGCGGTCATGGGTACGGGGTGAACTTCGAGCAAAGGTTGGCAACCTCGTCGCGAACTTCGCCCAGTTGGGCGTCATCTTCGGGGTCGGCGAGGGCCCTGCCGATCAAATGGGCGATCTCGGCCATCTCGGGTTCCCTCATGCCGGCAGTCGTCACCGCCGGCGTACCGATGCGCAGGCCGCTCGTGACGAACGGCGGCCTCGGGTCGCCGGGGATCTGGTTGCGGTTGAGCGTAATGCCGGCACGGTCGAGAGCGTCCTGGGCCACCTTTCCCGTGAGGTCGGGGTTGAAACTACGCAGGTCGACGAGCATGAGGTGGTTGTCGGTCCCGCCGGAGACAATCCGGAAGTGCTCGGCCGCAAGCGCTCCGGCGAGCGCCCGGGCGTTGCGGACCACCTGGGCGGCGTACTCGGCGAACTCGGGCTGGGAGGCCTCGTGGAAAGCCACGGCTTTGGCGGCTATGACGTGCTCGAGCGGGCCACCTTGGAGACCGGGGAAGACTGCCTTGTCGACCGCTTTGGCAAGGCTCTCCCGGCAGAGGATGCACCCTCCCCGCGGCCCCCTCAACGTCTTGTGCGTGGTGAAGGTGACAATGTCCGAATAAGGCACCGGGTTGGGGTGGGCACCACCTGCGATCAAGCCGGCTATGTGCGCTGCATCGAAAAGGAGCAGCGCGCCCACCGAGTCGGCCACCTGCCGGAGCGGCTCGGGAGGGATGACCCTCGGGTAGGCCGTCGCGCCGGCGACGATCAGTTTGGGCCTGTGCTTGTCGGCAAGCTCGGCCAGCGCCTCGAAGTCGAGCCGCTCGTCGCTCTCGGTCACGCCGTAGCTCACGAACCTGTAGAGCCTGCCGCTCGCGTTGACAGGCGAACCGTGGGTCAAGTGGCCGCCCTGGTCGAGCCGCATCCCGAGGACGGTGTCACCGGGTTCGAGGACCGCCATGTAGGCCGCAAGGTTGGCGTTGGCGCCGGAGTGGGGCTGGACGTTGGCGTGCTCGGCCCCAAATAGCTCGCAGGCCCGCATGCGAGCGAGGTCCTCCGCGCGGTCGACGACCTTGTTGCCCCCGTAATAGCGCTTGCCCGGGTAACCCTCGGAGTACTTGTTGGTGAGGACCGAACCGGTGGCGGCCATCACGGCCTGGGAGGCGAAATTCTCCGACGCGATGAGCTGGAGGGTCGTGTTTTGACGCTCCTTTTCCGCGTCGATTATGGAAAACAGCTCGCGGTCGGGTTGCATGGGCACGAGCCTATAGGCGCGCCGCGCCAGTTGCGCTGCTCAGCGAGCTGCCGCGAGGACTTCTGCCGCCGCGAGACGGCCCTCACGCAGGACCCGGGGAGCCTCTCCGGTGCAGTCGACGACCGTCGACGGCTCGCCCCGGCACGGCCCCGCGTCGAGCACGATCGCTACTTCTGTGCCAAAAAGTTGGGCCAGCTCTGCCGCCGTCGTGAGGGCGGCCTCCTGGTGCCGGTTGGCGCTCGTAGTAGCTATCGGCCCTGCGCTGGCGCAGATCGAAAGGGGTACAGGATGAGCCGGGCAACGGATCCCGATCGTCGCGTCGTCCTCGCCGAGGTCGGCGGCAAGGTCTGGGCGTCGTGGGAGGACCAGGGTGAGGGGACCTGGCCAGTAGCGCTCCATCAACACCCGGGCGGCTCTGGGGACGGCGGTGCACAAGGCAAGCGCCTGCGGCTCGCCGCTCACGAGCACGGGCAGTTCGACCGAGCGCGGGCGCCCCTTGAGGAGGAAGAGACGGTCGGCGGCACCGGTGCGGAACGGGTCCGCCGCAAGCCCGTACACGGTGTCGGTGGGCACGCCAACTATGTCGCCGCCAGAGAGGGCTTCTACGGCCACACGGATGGCATCTTGCGGCGGCGGGTCGCCGTAAGCGTTCACTACGGCCATCGACATGAAGCTAGCGCCGCCCCGCCGCTGCGTGGGATGCGTGCCATGCGGTTGAGCCACCTTCAGCGGCGCGCTACGAGCACACGACGCCGCCGGGCAAGGTCTAAAAGGACGGATACGTCGTCAAACCCGGCGTCCTTGGCAAGCCCCGCCACCGCCTCCGCTTGATGGGGCGCGAGCTCGCTCACGAAGGCCGACCTAGGCGCCATCCACGCGCCTGCGGCAGGCAAGAGCGCCTCGTAAGCCTCCAGGCCCGATCGGCCCGCTACCAGAGCCTCTGGCGGCTCCCAATCCTTGACGGCAGGGGGTAGATCCTCGGTCTCGTGCTCGGCGATATAGGGCGGGTTGGTGACGACCAGGTCGACCGTGCCCATCAACGAGGTCGGCAAAGCCTCCCACCAGCTCCCCTTCAATAGCCGGACCCGGCCTGCGGCCAGCGCCCCGAGCCCGGTCACGTTCGCCGAGGCGACCTCGAGAGCCCTCTCGGACTTGTCTGTCGCCCATACGCGGGCGCCCTTGCACTCAGCCGCCACGGAAAGAGCAATCGCCCCCGAACCGGTCCCGAGGTCGACCACTACGGGCTCTGGGACCTCGAGCCTCTCCAATTCGCGGAGGGCCACGTCGACCACGACCTCGGTCTCCGGCCTGGGTATGAGGGCGCGCCGGTCGACCATGAGGTCGAGGCGGCGGAAAGCCCAGTGGCCGAGGACGTACTGCAACGGCTCGCCACCGCTCCGCCGGTCCAGCAGCGACGCAAAAAACTTCCCGGAGCGGGCCGGCACCTCCTCGTCGAGGACCGACGGCCAGTCCCCACCCGATGCCTCCTCGACGAGCCAGCGGGCCTCAGCGCCGGCGCCCAGGCGGTTTGAAGCCTCTTTGTACAGTTGCCGCCAGGTCACTCCGCGGGGCAGGTCACTCGGGCAGCCGGGTCACACGGCAGCGCCGGCGCCGGCCAGCTGCCGGGCCCGTTCGTCCGCCAGCAAGGCGTCGATGATCTCGTCGAGCTCACCCATGAGGACCTTGTCGAGCTTGTAGAGCGTGAGGCCGATGCGGTGGTCCGTGACGCGGTTTTCCTTGTAGTTGTAGGTCCGGATCTTCTCCGAACGCCCACCGCCTCCGACCTGGCTACGCCTCTGCTTGGAAAGTTCGGCCGCCTGGCGGTCCTGCTCCGCCTTGAGCAGGCGTGCACGGAGGACCTGCATCGCCTTTGCGCGGTTTTGGATCTGGCTCTTCTCGTCCTGCATCGACACGACTATCCCTGTCGGGATGTGGGTCACCCTCACTGCCGAGTCGGTCGTGTTGACAGACTGGCCCCCCGGGCCCGTACTGCGGTAGACGTCGACCCGGAGGTCCTTTTCGTCGATCTGTACCTCGAGTTCTTGGGCTTCGGGAAGGACCGTCACCGTCGCGGAGGAAGTGTGGACCCGTCCCTGCGACTCGGTGAGCGGTACCCTTTGCACCCGGTGGGGGCCCCCCTCGTGCTTGAGGCGCGTCCAGGCATCCCGGCTCTTTAACAGGAGGGTGACCTCGTTGTAACCACCCATGGGCGACGGGTCGCTCGAGAGCACCTCCAACTTGAAGCCGGCCCGCTCGGCGTAGCGCGAGTACATCTGGTACAGGTCGCGGGCAAAGAGGTTGGCCTCTTCGCCACCTTCGGCGCCACGTACTTCCATGATCACATTGCGGCCGTCGTTGGGGTCGTGAGGCAGGAGGAGGACCTTGATCTCGTCTTCGAGCGCGCTCAAGCGAGCCTCGGCGCTGTGGACTTCGTCGAGGAGAAGGTCCTTGTCCTCACCCTCGGCGCCCGAAAGCATCTCGCGGGCAACCTCGAGGTCCTCTTCGTTGCGCCGGTATTCGCGGTACGCGGCCGCGATCGGCTCCAGCTCGTGATGGCGACGGGACACGTCGCGGAGCTTGCGCTGGTCCGCGATTACCTGCGGGTCGGAGAGTTGAGTTAGGACGTTGTCGTACTCGGCAGTGAGCTCGGCTAGCCGCTCGAACACGTTACCGGGCGGCGCCCGACCTCGTACCCCTCCGCCCATAGCGGCGCTCGAAACGCTCGACGCGGCCGCCTGTGTCTACGAGCTTTTGCTTGCCCGTGAAAAACGGGTGGCACTCGTTGCAGAGCTCGGTGTGGAGCTCTGGCTTGGTCGAGCGGGTCGTGAAGGTGTTGCCGCAGGAGCAGACGACCTTCGCCTGCACGTACTCGGGGTGTGTGTCAGCTTTCATGGCTCCCCCAGGATAGGCATCAAATCGCGGGTGCCGGAGTCTTGGCGATCTCGGCGAGGAACTGGTCGTTGCTACGGGTCGTACGGATCTTGTCCACCAGTAACTCGAGGCCGGCTGCGGCGTTGCCGTCGGTCGCCAGGGCGTTGAGCACCCTGCGCAACTTCCAAACCTGCTGCAGCTGGTTGCGGTCGAAGAGGAGCTCCTCGTGGCGAGTGGATGAGGCATTGACGTCGAGGGCGGGGTAGATGCGCCGTTCGGCAAGCTTGCGGTCCAGCCGGAGCTCCATGTTGCCGGTGCCCTTGAACTCCTCGAAGATCACTTCGTCCATGCGGCTGCCCGTTTCGACAAGCGCCGTGGCGAGGATGGTCAGCGACCCTCCCTCTTCGATGTTGCGGGCACTCCCGAAAAACTTCTTCGGGGGGTAAAGGGCGCCGGTGTCGATGCCGCCGGACATGATGCGGCCCGTCGCCGGTTGGGCGAGGTTGTAAGCCCTCGCCAACCGCGTGATGCCGTCCAGGACGATCACGACGTCGCGCCCGACCTCCAAGAGCCGCTTGGCTCTCTCGATCGCCAGTTCGGCCACCTGGGTGTGCTCGTCTGACGGGCGGTCGAAAGTCGAGGCGATGACCTCTCCTTTTACCGATCGCCGCCAGTCCGTGACCTCTTCGGGGCGCTCGTCCACCAGAAGGATCATCAGGTGCACTTCGGGGTTGTTGGCCTCTATCGAGTGCGCGATCTGCTTGAGGATCGTGGTCTTGCCGGCTTTTGGCGGCGAAACGATCATGCCGCGCTGGCCTTTGCCGATGGGCGAGACGAGGTCGACGATGCGTGCCGTGACATTGGCGGGGTCGCCCGGGACCTCGAGGCTCAGTTTTTCGTCTGGGAAAAGGGGTGTCAGGCTCTCGAACTTGGGGCGGCCCCGGGCGTCCTCGGGCACCAGGCCGCTCACCGAATCGACCCTCACGAGGGCCGGGTACTTCTCGTTGTTGGCGGCCGGACGGAACGCTCCTTCGACGACGTCGCCCTTGCGAAGGCCGTACCGCCGGACCTGGGTTATCGAGACGTAGACGTCGGAGGAACTGGCCAGGTAACCATTTGTCCGGAGGAACCCGTAGCCCTCCTCCCGGAGGTCGAGCATGCCCGAGCAGGGCACGAGCTCGCCGGAGTACGGCACCTCCGGCTGGGCGGTGAAGTCACGCTCCCGGCTTTCGCTCCCCCTCGGGCTCTTCTCCCGGTTGCGCCGGCGCCTGCGGCGGCTGTTGCCGAGCCCCGGGTCGAGGTCGCCGCGAAGGTCGGGGCGTTCGGCGCGGTCCTGGCGCTGGTCGGGCCGGTCGGAGCGGTCCTGGCGCTGGTCGGGCCGGTCGCGGTCAAGCCTCGCGCGGCCATTTGTGGCGGTGCGCTGGGGAACGTGGGCCGTTTCGCCGGCCTCCCCTGGGGAGGTTTCGGCGTGCACTTGGCCGTTGCCATTGGAGCTGAAGCTGCTCAGGCCGAGATCGTCTACCTCGGGCGTTGCCTCCTCGCGCTCTTGGCGCTCGAGAGCCACCTCGGCCCGCGCCTCGGTTGCTGATGCTCTCGAACCGTTGCGCGAACGGCTCTTACCGTTGGTGGCGGTCAACTCGAGCTGCTCCACCGGCTCTTGTCCCGGTGCCGCAGCCTTCTTGACCCTTGTGCGGCGAGGCTTCTCAACCGCCGGCGAGGTGGCCTGGTCCACACCCGTCACCTGGAGGATCTGGGACACAAGGTCCGCCTTCTTCGTACGAGGCCCCGGTGAAGAGCCGAGAGCCTGGGCGATTGCGAAGAGCTCGTCCCGCTCCTTTGCCTCGAGCACGGAACGCTCGAGCTGCAGGTCGCTCATTTACTACCTCTGTGGTGCTATGAGTTTTCGAGTAATTGTCAACACGGCCGGAGCTTCAGCGCGAAACTGGTCCCTCCCCTGAACCGAGGACCGCCACTTTGGGGGTGACGGGAACGTGAAGCACTTGGTACGCCGGGGAGTGCCGCTCCGGATGAGGTCCTCGCTCGGGTACCGCCCGAACCGAGGCAAGTACATAATACCGGCTGTCAGGCCATCGCGCCAGGATGGTCTCTCCGCCCCCGCAGCACGGCGACGCGGGAGCCCACCGGCCCTCTACAGGCCAAGCTCCTCCCGGACGGCTGCAAGGTCTGCGTCGACGGCCCTCGGCACCGCGATCTGGCCGATCGCCACGTCGGGGTCCTTCAACCCGTGCCCAGTCAGCACGCAGACAACCACGCACCCTTCGGGAACACCAACCTTGAGGAGGCCCGCAACCGACGCGGCCGATGCGGGTTCGCAGAAGACCGACTCCTCGCGCGAAACGAAACGGTAGGCCTCGAGGATTTCTTCGTCGGTCACCGCGTCGATCAGGCCCCCCGACTCTGCGGCGGCCGCGCTGGCGCCGTACCAGGAGGCCGGGTTGCCGATCCGGATCGCTGTCGCAATGGTCTCGGGCTTTGGGACGGGGTGGCCGAGGACGATCGGCGCCGCGCCGGCTGCCTGAAAACCGAACAACTTCGGCAAGGTTTTTACCCGCCCCGCGTCCTGGTACTCGCGGTAACCCTTCCAGTAAGCCGTGATGTTGCCGGCGTTGCCGACAGGCATGCAATGGACGTGCGGCGCTCCGCCGAGAGCATCCACCACTTCGAAAGCACCGGTTTTTTGCCCTTCGATGCGGTAGGGGTTTATGGAGTTGACGATCGTGACGGGCTCTTGGTCTGCAAGCTCGCGCACGAGCGCGAGCGCGCGGTCAAAATTTCCCCGCACTTGCACGACTTTTGCCCCGTGTATGAGCGCCTGAGCCAGTTTTCCCAACGCGATGTAGCCGTCCGGTATGAGCACGGCACAGGCAAGCCCGGCGCGGGCGGCATAGGCGGCTGCCGAAGCCGACGTGTTGCCCGTCGAGCCGCAGACGACAGCTTTGGCGCCCTCTTCGGCCGCCTTTGAAATGGCGACCGTCATGCCCCTGTCCTTGAACGAGCCAGTCGGGTTGGCACCCTCGACCTTCAGCCACACCTGGGCTCCTGCCCGCTCCGACAGCCGGGGCGCGGGGAGCAGAGGCGTGGCGCCCTCCAAGAGCGTTATCACCGGCGTAGCAGCGGATACGGGCAGGTACTGCCGGTACTCCTCTATGACCCCTCGCCAGGCCGAGCCGGCTGTCAAGGGCCGACCACCCGGACAAGGCCGCCGATCCTGCGCACCGTCGCAAGCTGGCGGAGCTCGTGCAGGCAGGCCTGCATGTCGCGCTCGTAGGCGGGGTGGGTCACGAAGACCAGGTATGCCTCGGGGCCTCCCTCGTCCCGGGCCCGGGTGGCGGTCCCTGAGGCCTCCTCGGGTTCGGGGGCGTCCTGTTCCATCGAGCGCACCGACACGTGGTTGCGCCCGAGCACCCCGGAAATGGCAGAAAGTACCCCGGGCTGGTCGTCTACGAGGAGGCTGAGGTAAAACGCGCAACGCAGGTCGTCGATCGGCCGGATGGGGACGTCCCGGAGCTCGAGCTTTCGGGCAGTGCCCTTGACGGTCAGGTTGTGGGCCGCGTCCACCAGGTCACCAAGGACGGCGCTGGCCGTCGGTGCGCCGCCCGCTCCCCGCCCGAGCAGCATCAGTTGCCCGACGGCGTCGCCCTCGACGAACACGGCATTGAACGAGTCACGCACCGAGGCGAGCGGGTGCGAGGAGGGCACCATCGCCGGGTGAGCCCGGACCGCGATCGCACCGTCGTCTTCGGCTTCGATGATGGCCAGCAGCTTGATCTCGAAGCCGAGGCGCGCCGCAGCGCGGATCTCGAGCTCGCTGATCGCCGAGATGCCCTCGCGGTAGACATCGCCTGCGACGACCTTTGCGCCGAACGCCACATTTGCCAGGATGGCGGCTTTGGCGGCGGCGTCGAAGCCCTCGACATCCGCCGTCGGGTCGCGTTCGGCGTACCCGAGCCCCTGGGCCTCGACCAGTGCCTCCTGGTAACCGGCGCCCGAAGCCGACATCCGTGTGAGGATGTAGTTGGTCGTGCCGTTGACGATCCCGATCACCCTGTGGATGCGCTCACCCGCAAGTGACTCACGCAGCGCCCGGATCAGCGGGATGCCGCCTGCCACCGAGGCCTCGAAGAGAAGGTCGACCCCTGCCTCGCCCGCCGCCTCCCACAGCTCGCTGCCGTGGTTGGCAAGGAGCTCCTTGTTGGCACTGACGACGGGTTTGCCGTTTTTGAGAGCCGCCAGCATGAGGGTGCGCGCCGGGGAAATGCCTCCCATGACTTCGACGACGACATCGATCGCAGGGTCGTTCACGACGGCGGCGGCATCGGTCGTGAGGAGCCCCTCCACACCGGGGACGTTGCGCTCCTTGGCTACCGAACGGACAGCCACCTTGACCAGTTCGAGGTGCATGCCCGTCCGGTCCGCGATCCGCTTTGCGTCCCCGAGGAGGAGGCGGGCAAGGGCGGCGCCGACGTTGCCACACCCGAGGAGGCCGACGCGGACCACGGGCCGTCCGGTTTGGGGGCGCTCAGTCATGAGTTCCGGCCGCTTCCGTTCACTCGGCACGCTCGGCTCGCGTCTGGTCGCTGCGCACGGCTCATAACCGGGCAGGCTAGCTAGAGCCGGAGAGCGTTGCGGAGTTCCCGCCCGGGTCAGGCGTCGAGAGCAAGGAGGTCGTCGTAGGTCTCGCGCCGTACGACGGTCCGCCAAGCGCCGTCCCGCACGAACACGACGGGCGGCCGGGGGACCTTGTTGTAGTTGGAAGCCATCGAATGGCCGTACGCACCTGTCACAGGCGTCGCAAGGACGTCCCCGACTCGTAGGTCTTCGGGGACGCAGGCGTCCCGGACCAGCACGTCGCCCGATTCGCAGTGCTTTCCCACGACGGTCACCGTCCTGGGCCTCGGCGCCCCCACCTCTCGAGGGAGGAACGCTTCGTAGCCCGAACCGTAGAGCACCGGCCGGGGGTTGTCGCTCATCCCGCCGTCCACGCTCACGTAGGTGCGCAAGCCGGGGAGCTCCTTGATGGTGCCTACCGTGTAGCACGTCACCGCCGCGCCGGCCACGATGGCGCGGCCGGGCTCGGCGGAGACAACGACATCCCCAGGCAGCCCCGCCTCCTCGGCCGCCCGGCGGATGGCGGTCGCCCATTGCCCGATCGACGGCGCCTCTTCGCCCGTTACGTAGGGCACCCCGAGGCCGCCTCCGATGCAAAGCTCCTCCAGCCCCTGCTCGAGGAACATGGGGACCAACAAAGACAGCGCCCGCTCGAAGCTTTGAAGCGAAAAAATCTGAGAACCGATGTGGGCATGAAGCCCAACCAGCTCGGCACCGTTCGCCGTGTCGCGGAGCCGCTCGACGGCGTCGGCAGCCGCACCTGACGCCAACCCAAAACCGAACTTCGAGTCGTCCTGGCCTGTCATCACGTACTCGTGAGTGTGGGCCTCGATCCCCGGGGTCACCCGCACGAGCACCTTGGGCCGGGGCTCCCCGCGGCGGCGCCGGCCGAGCATCGCCAGCCGGTCGATCTCGTCGAAGGAGTCGACGACGACGCGCCCTACGCCCAGCATCAGGGCCGTCTCGAGCTCGGCGAGGGACTTGTTGTTGCCGTGCAGGACAAGTCGTGACGCCGGCACGCCTGCGGCGAGGGCCACCGCGAGCTCGCCCCCCGTCGACACGTCTATACAGCAACCCTCCTCGTGGGCCAAGGCTGCCATCGCCTTGCAGAGGAACGCCTTCGAGGCGTAGGCGACGCGCGGCCCGAAGGCCGCCCTGGCCTGGCGGCAGCGGAGCCGGAGGTGCTCCTCGTCGTAGACGAAGACCGGCGTGCCGACTTCTCCGACGAGGTCGACGATGTCGACGCCGCCGATCACGAGGCGCCCGCCGGCGCCGACCCGAGATGTCTCTGGTAGCAGGTGGAGCGGGAGAGGCTGCCCGGCCTGAGCAGCAGCGTCCTCTCGTGGGGAAGGAGGTGCCGTGACGGGGTCGGGGATCATGGGCCACCATGCTGCCAGGAGACCTGGCCACTCGCGGCGATAAAAGCTCGCTCGAGCGCACCCGGCCCTACCGTTAACGCGCCGTGGCGATGGCATCCGAGCCGTCCGGGTGCCACCGGTATGCTTGGTGGGCCCGCCCCCGTAGCTCAGGGGATAGAGCGCCGGCCTCCGGAGCCGGGTGCGTGAGTTCGAATCTCGCCGGGGGCACCAGCATAAAGGGGCGGCTACCAGCAGGTATTTTGTGGAGCACTTCTCCCCAGGGCTGACCACAGTTACCCCCGGACGACCCTCATTTGCCACCCTGGGGTCGCCGGCCCGGGGAGGGCGGGCCCGTCGACTTGCTCTACCAGCACCGGGTCGACCCCCTCGTGCCGATAGAAGAGGTCGCCGGCGCAGTGAAGGACCTGATCGGCCAGGGCAAGGTCAGGTACTTCGGCCTCTCCGAGGCGGGCGCTCCGACCATCCGCCGGGCCCACGCCACCCAGCCCGTAGCCGCGGTCCAGAGCGAGTACTCGCTGTGGTGGCGCCGCCCAGAGGACGAGGTGCTCCCGGTCTGCGAGGAGCTGGGCATCGGTTTCGTCGCCTACAGCCCCTTAGGACGCGGCTTCCTGACCGGGGCGATCGACGAGCGCACCACC
>DATJMJ010000225.1:0-13201 GCA_035508795.1 Acidimicrobiales bacterium | reverse complement strand
GTTGCAACCCGCACCAGCGTTGCCACTGAGGTCGACTGCCGTGCCCGGAGGTCCAGAGGTAACGGACAACTTGATCGTTGCCGCCCCCCCCGACCCGCACGCCGCGATCCCAATCGACGACACGAGGACGAATACCAGCGCGGCGGGCGCGGCCATCTTTCTCCCCCTCACGCGAGCAGACAGATGGACGATGGGCGAGCGTGGTCCCACCCGGCCCGGTCGTTCTTTTCGGCGCCGGGCAGGGTGGGAGCGCGATGGACCATCCCGCGAGACGGAGGCGAGACGGAGCTTCATGGTCCGAGCGACCAGGTCCCCCCGAGCGACACGATCCCGGCGGGCTCGGTCGGCCCCTTTCGGTCGACGTCGATCCGCAGGATGTTGCGGCGCACGTCGTAGGGGTGCGACATCGTGTAGTCCATCACCGACGCGGTGACGTCGTAGGTCCCGGGGAGGAACGAGAACTTCGGCACCCGCAGGTCGACCCACCCGCTCCCGTCGAGTTTTTCGGGCACCTGCTCGGATTCGCGGGTGCTGGGGCCAAAGATGATGACCCCCTGGAGGGTGAGGAACTGCACTGCGAAGACGGGCCTCGAGACAGGTTCGGACGTGTTGTACCACAGGCGCAGCGTCATCGGCTCACCGCTGCCGACGCGTGTCCCCTGGCGTCCGTGGCGGTCCATCAGCTCGACCCGCTCGATGCGCGCCTCGCCGGAGCCCCAGCGGTCCCCTCGCTCGGTCGCCCGGTGCTCGCCAAGGACGATCGACCCCGTGTAAGCCTCGACGACCTCGCGGGGGTCGCCGTCCGCCATCTTTTGGCCCTTTTTGAACCAGATAGCGTGGTCGCACATGTTGACGACCGATTGCATCGAGTGCGAGACGATGATGACCGTCTTGCCGTGGGACTTCAGTTCGGCGAAGCGCTCGAGGCACTTGCGCTGAAAGGCCTCGTCACCGACGGCCAGGACCTCGTCGACGAGGAGTATGTCGGGCTCGACGTTGATGGCCACCGAGAAGCCGAGCCGGACGTACATACCGGACGAATAGTTTTTGACAGGCTCGTCGATGAAGCGCCCGATGCCGGCGAAATCCACGATGTCGTCGAAGCGGGCCTGGAGCTCCTTGGTCTTGAGCCCGAGGATCGCCCCGTTGAGGAAGACATTTTCACGTCCCGTGAGCTCGGGGTGAAAGCCGGCACCGAGCTCGAGGAGCGCCGACATCTTGCCCGTCGTGGCCACGGATCCCTTGTCGGGCCGTAGGATCTTTGCCAGGCACTTCAACATGGTGGACTTGCCGGAGCCGTTTTCGCCGATAAGGCCCGTCGTCGACCCTTCGTAGACCTCGAAACTGACGTCGTCGAGGGCCCAGAAGATGTCCACCCTTGCGCGCCGCCTGCGCATGACCGTGCCTTTGATGGTGGCGTTGCGCTCGCGGTAAAGACGGTACTTCTTGGAGACGTGGTCGACGACCACGACCGGCACGCTCACGGCCTAGAGCTCCTCGGGCAAGCGGGCTTCGTACTTGCGGAAAACCCACAGGCCGACCGCGAATGCCCCGACCGCCCAGAGCAGGAGGTAGGTGCAGTCTCCCCAGGAAACATTCGACGTGATGACTGCGAAGACGTGCTGGGCAACAGTGTGGGCGGGGAACGTGTGCAGGTGCGTACCGATTTTCACCGTCTCGGCCGGTACCGGCACGGGCGACAGGTTGAACTCCTGGACGTGGGTCGACGAAGGGAGGCTGCCGTTGTAGAGGAACTGCTGGAAGGCGAGCACGGCATCGGTCATCGGGTTTGCCTTGAACAACGTGCCGAGCGACACCGCGTGGCCGAAGATATGGATGTACTTGGCGGTCGAAAAGGTCCCGGTAGCGCCGTTGAGGCCCCCGCCGACGATGTAGTACGGGTAGGCGACCGGCGTGAGGAACATCCAGATGAAGAACAGGATCCCCGAGAAATGCTGGATGTCCCTGTAAAAAACGTTGCCTATCGAAAACAGGAGGGCTAGGCCGAGGCCGAAGATGCCCACGATCGCCATGAAAATGAGGACTTCTGGGATGAATATGAGGGCTCTCCAGTTGCCGAACGCCACGACCGAGACAACAAGGAGCCCCATCTCGATCAAGTGGGACACGATCTTGGAAGCAACTGTCGAAGTGGGGATCAGCTCGCGCGGGAAATAGGTTTTCTGGATGAGGTTTTGGTTGCCGAGCAGCGAGCCCATCGACTCCATCACGCTGCCCTGGAAGAAGTTGAACGGCAGCATGGCGGCCAGCAACATGAGCGCGTAGTTGTGCAGGCCGCTCGGTGAACCTTCCGGCGGGTGGATGTCGAGGATCGTGGAGAAAACGATCGTGTAGATCGCCATGTTGGCGAGCGGGTTGATCATCGACCAGCCCCAGCCGATGACCGAGCGCTTGTACTTGGACCGCAGCTCGCGCAGCGTCAGGTTGTAAAAGAGCTCCTTGTACTGGAGGTACTCGCGTAGGCCGATCCCGGTAGTAGGGGTTGTGGTGACCGTCTGGCGCCGTGCGCGCCGGCGCCTCCGCGGTGACGAAGCGCCCTGGCGCATGCCTCCCCGGCCATCCCGGCCGTCCCCGCCTCGGCGTCGGTCCCGATTGGAAGGGCCTTGCCCGTCCGTTTTATCTGATTGGTCGGACGGCCAAGCCTCGAGAGCGGTGTTCTCGGCTGTGCTTCGGCTCACGGCTCTACCCGGAAGAGCAACCGGTTACGGTTGAGGTTGGGGTTGTAGTAAGGGTCACAGGACGAACGGGGCCGCCAGCGGCGGTCAAAAAGGGGCGCGTCTTCGGGATCCTCGACCCTGCCCCGAGTCGAGCCTTCGGCGTGGAACACAGCGGCATCGGGTTCGTAAACCACCTGGTAACCAGCTTGATGCAATCGTAGGCAGTAATCGACGTCGTTGTAAGCGACCCGGAGCCGTTCATCGTACCCGCCAACGCGCCAAAAAACTCCTGGTCGTGTCGCCATGCACGCGCCGGTGACTGCCGAGACGTCGCGGAGCAGGTCGCCCATGCGCCACCAATTGCCCCACTCGATCGAATTGGCGTGCCCGCGCCAGGCACCGATGATGATGCCTTCGTGCTGGACATCCCCGTTCGGGAAGAGCAGGCGCGGCCCCACCGCCCCGACTTCGGGCCGCATCGCCTGCTCGACGAGCCGGTCGAGCCAATCTGTCGTCAGGATCTCGGTGTCGTTGTTCAGGAACACCAAAAGGTCGCATTCGACGGACGCCGCAGCGAGGTTCACCTGCCGCGGGTAATTGAACTCGTGCGGGTAACGCAGAACCTTGCCCGGGAGCACCGAGAGGTACTCGAGGGTTTCGGGGTCGTCGCTCTGGTTGTCGACGACGACCAGTTCGAAGTTGTCGTAGACGCTTTTCGATATGACGCTTTCGATGCAACGCCCGAGGAGGTGCCTCCCGTTGCGGGTCGGGATTATCACGCTCACCTTGGGCTCGCCGAGCCGGCGGAACCTCACCCGGTGGACGTCGAACCACGCGCCTTCCTCGGTCCACCCGCCCGTGCCGCCGCCGTCCTCCCGCCGGCGCAGCCAGTCGCCGAGAGCGCGCTGGGCAGCCAGCCAGGCAAAGGGCTTGTTCTCCCCGAGCGAGGCGGCTGACTTCTCGTGCATCCGCCAGCTGTAGAGCGAATCGGGGATATGAGCGATGTGGTCGCTCACGTCCGTCACCCGAAGTACCAGGTCGTAGTCCTGGCTCCCGTCGTACTCGGGGCGCAGGCCTCCCAAAGACTCGATGAGCGCCCGGCGGACGACGAGGAAGTGGCAGACGTAGTTTTGGCAAAGGAGCAGGTTGGGGGACCAATCGGGCTTCCAGCGGGCCTCGGTCAGCCGGCCGGCCGGTGTCAGCTTGTCCTCGTCGCTGTAGAGGAGGTCGAGGGCCGGGTCGGCGTCGAGCCATCGCACGACCTGTGCCAGGGCGTGGGGCTTCAAGATGTCGTCGTGGTCGAGGAAACCGACGAAATCGCCGGTGGCGAGCCCGAGGGCTGCGTTGGTCGCCGCCGCGATGCCCGAGCGCTTCTCGAGGCGGGTCAGCTTCACCCGGGTGTCGCGCGCCACAAGGGCCTCGAGGGCCGCCAGCGTCTCTTTTCGCTCCGAGGCGTCGTCGGCGAGGCAGAGCTGCCAGTTGGGGTAGGCCTGGGCGAACACCGACCCGACGGCCGCCTCGAGCATCCACGGCTCGGTGTCACAAACCGGCATGAGGACCGAGATCGTCGGCTGGTACTGCGCCGCCAGCGCCTCGGCCCCGATCGCCGAGACGACTTCGGGATTGGGGCCGCGCCGTTGGTGCCACAGCTCGTAACGTTCGTCCTCGCTCAGGCTGTCGGGGACGAAAACGGCAGGCGGGTCGGCGACCGACGGAGGCCGCGGGGCCACCCTCACCGGCGGCACCGCCGGGTGAGCGGGGAAGCCCTCCACCGGCCAGAGCGCAGGCCCGGGGACATCGAGCCCTGCCGCCACGAAGGCCGATGTCACCGCGCCGGCACGCCGTGCGGCAAGCTCCTCGGCGAGCTCGGAGAGCTCGACGGCGAAGGTGCGCCAGGCCCTCTCGTCGGTGAGCAGTGACCACCCGCGCTGGGCCATGGTCGCCACGTCGGGTACCACCGCTCCCACCCCCGCACCCGCACCCGGCAAGAGGTCCTCCAGCCAGCTGGCTTCGACCGCCTTAGCCGTGGTCAGCAATGGTGTCCCCGCCGCCAGCGCGTAAGTGGCCCAGGACAGCGGGCTGGCGCCGTGCTCGACGGGCCCTACAACGAGCCTGCAGCGCGCCAGGACGCCCACGAGGTCCCCGCCCGATGGGACGACCGACGCGCCCATCTGCCCGGCGAGGTAGGAAAGCCCCGGCGTCGGCCAGTCGCTCACGACCGTCACGGGCAGGCTCATGTCGCGCCGGCGCCAGGGAGGCACGAGCTCCTCGAGAGCGCGCACTGCCGCCGACTCGGGGTCCGCCGAGATGTCCCAGGGGTCGACCGCCACGACAGCAACGCCCTCCCGGTCATCAAACCCTTTGCCGGGCGACGGTGGTTGCAAAGGCGGCCCCCAAGTGGTGACCTTGACCTGAGGTGCGAGCCCGGCGAGCAGGCTGGCGTCGGCGGGGCTGGCGCACCAGGCCGCCTCGACCCCTTCCAGCTGGCGGAGCAACCGGCTGTGCAGCAGCTCTGCCACGGTATTGGCGCCTTCGGCGTGCCAGCTGGCGTCGCCGAGCGCATGATGGCGCCTGAACGGCAACTGCTCGGAGTACAGGACCGCCATCGCCTGAGGTTGCGTCGACCGGGCGATCGGCCAGAGCCTCGTAGCAAGGCCCCCGTCCGTGACGACGACGTGGGAATAGTGGTAGCGGCGGTCGCCGCACCAGCCCAACCAATCTTGCGGCCCTGCCACGACCTCGACGCCCTGACGCTGGTAGTAGGGGGCGTAGCGAGCGGCGCCGAAACCGTCGGCACAGGCAAGTGCCACCCGCGCCCCCTTGCAACGGGCCAGAGCTTCGACCAGTTGGACCGTGCCGTCGGCACCGGCCGAACTGCCCGGGATGGTAGAGGTGACGACGAGCACCCGGGTCGGGCACGGCTCGTCCCGGCCCGCCCAGCGCCGCGGCCCGACCGGGGTCGGGGCGGGCGGCGGCAGGACCTCGGCAAAAAGCTGCCACCCGGGTTCGAAGACGACGCGCCGGCCCCTGGCCTTTATATGGTCGAGCGCGTCCCGCAGCGTCGCGTCGTCGCCACCTTCGAGCGGTACGAAACCTTCCAGCGCCGCCGCCGACACGGCAAGCACCGGGGACACGGTCGCTGCGACATCACGGCGGAACCCGTGCTCGGGAGCGCCCAGGTCGGTGCCGGCGCCGAAGGGGGAACTTTGCCCGCTCGGCCCCGTGTAGCTCCCCGCCTCGACGACCCTGCGGTTTGCGTCGACCACGAGCGGGACGACGGCGCCGATGCCGAACGGGCCGGTCAGCAAGTCCACGAGGAGCCGCTCCGGCACCAGCGGGAGGGCGCCGTTGCCGTCTTCGCCCCGGTAACGGTCGCCGACCAGTACCAGGACCTCGCCACGCGCTTCGGTGGCTGCCCCCAGCTCATGCTCACGCTCGCCCGCGCCCGTGCCGTCCTCGAGCCAGCGAGCGAGAACTCTGTCGAGCGGTGTCCCGTCGCCGGTCCGGAGGACGACGACTTGGCCGGGCATGCTCAGCGGGTCGCCTTCCACCGCCGCTCGTACCACCCGCGCGCCGAGGTGAGCGCCCGCATCGCCGGGCTTGCGTGGATCGCCCGCAGCTCGGCCTGCTGGACAGCCGTCTCCTCCTGGAGGCGCCTCATTTCCCTCTCGGTCTCCTGGAGCCTCCGCCGGACGATCACGTCCTGCCCATGGACCGCCTTGATGGCCGATTCGACAGTAGTGCCAGCCGCTTTTTCGAGCAGGGCCGAGCGCTCACCGAAGCGGAGCCGCTCGGCGGCGAGGCGCAGGCGAAGAGATTCGTTGACGGTTTCGAGCTCGTGGATCCGCTCTTCGGGCGAGACCCGGCCGAGATGGCCGCGCCCGCGCCCAGCCGCTTCGGTTGCCGCTTTCTCCAGATTGGATGCCGCTTCGTCAAGGGACTGGTCCACAGTCGCCTCCAGTCGTCGCAGCCCGGGGGGCCTACCCCGCCGGGCGAAAATATTGCCCATCGTGGCCACGAGCTCTGCCGGTTGCTCCACGACGGCGCTCGTGTCACCCGTCCAGGCGGAAAAATCGGTGGCGGCGCTTTCCTCGGGCGCAATGGCGACGTGGGGTACCCCGAGCGCCCAGCACAATGCCATCAAGGCCCCGCTTGTCGCCAACACGGCCGCCGCGCCGGAAACCGCAGCCGCCAGGTCGACCGGGCTTGTCACCCTGAGCGGGAGCCGCGGCCGGTCCCGGTACCCCGGCCAGTCCTCCGCCAGGTAGCGGCCCTCCTCGGCTTCGGCGCGGCGTTGGCGCAGCACGGCTTCGACTTCGGGGTCCTCGCCAAGCGGTCCCGGGGCGAGGCGGACGACCTCTGCGGGCTTGTCGCCCCCGGCCTTTTCGGAGAGCTGTTCGAGCGCCATCTCGAGGTCGCTGCCAAGGGCCGGTTCCCCGCCTTCGAGCAGCGCGCCCTCCACGAGCACGTATTGCGCTGGCAGGCCCTCCACTACCCGGAGGTACGAGCGCCGCGCCTCGAGCAGCTTGGGGGGAAAGTGGCGCGGTGCGAGCACCGACGGTTGTGGGACCCCGAAAGGGGCGCCGACGCTTGCGCTTGGCAGCAGCCCCCAGGCCTCCTCCGGGGCCACGGCGACCGTGCCGGTCCCGTCCTCCGAAAGAGCGTGCGCCAGCTTGGCACCACCGGGCTCGGGGGAACCCGAGGCCACCAGGATGTCGAAGGAGGACGCGAGCGGGCCGCTCCACTCGTCGATTGCCTGAACGGCTACCGGCTCACCGGTAAAGCCGGGTTCGGCCCAAGAGGCCGGCGTGCCGTACACGAGCACGGGGCGGAGCCACTGGCAGCGCGACGTCACCTCGGCCCGGAGGAGGCCACCGGTCAAGGTCTCGAGCGGCCCCGACGGCTCCTGGCCGGCCCACCAACCGACGCGCAAATGCTCCAGGGCAGTCGACGCGGCCATTGCGGGCAGACTACTACCCGCCACCCCCGGGCCGGCTTGACCGCTCCGTCCCAGCTTGGCCGGCCCGTTCCGCCGCCCGTTGGGCCGCCCGGGCGGGCGCTACCGACAAAAGCTGAGGGTAGGCGCCGTAAACTTCGACGCTGCCGTGGGCTGCCTCGAGGCGCACCTCGAGAGCGTGGCCCATATCGAGAAGGGATCGCGGGACTGGCGCAACCTCCTCGCCCTGTGCGCGCGTCACCCCGAGGAGGGCCCAGTCCTCCCGGCGCCAGTCGTAGGCGCTCACCGTGACCATCGGGCCGTCGACCCAGCCCCCGGCGCCACCGAGGTCGAGCTCGAGCCGCCCACGGTAACCTTCCTTGCCGGTCGGGAACTCGTAATAGAAGGCGCCCCCCGCACCGAGGGTGAGAGAGCCCGTGCCGAGCGCCGGCGTCGCCTCCCCGGTGACACCCGAAGAAGCAACGAGCTGGCTCGGGACGTCCCGATCGGCACCTTGCCCGCCACCTTCGAGCGGCACCGGCACGACCACTAGCTCGAGCAGCGCCGCTTGCCTCACGGTCGACCTCGTGCCAGGCGGGAGCAAGTGCCCCTTGGCAACGGCGACGAGCACCGGCAGCCCTCCCTGCTGGGCCGAGTAGGTCGCCCCAAGCTGCTCGACCAGCTCCGACAACGAGCCGCTCTCACCGGCCCCGCCAGTCTCGCCGGTCTCGCCGGTCTCGCCCGTCTTGGCCGTCTCGCCCGTCTTGGCGGCCTTGCCCGTCTTGGCCGGCTTGCTCGCTTGTCCCGGCCCCGGTGCCTGGAACGCTGCCCCGAAAGCTTGCGGGAGAGGCTGGTCGTAGGGTTGGACCGCCAACTCGAACGTGTGAGAAATACCTGGCCCGAGCTTGCCAACGGGCACGGCGGCGGCACCCGAGCCCGCCACCACGTAGGTATCCTCCAGCCGCACCCCGAGCTGGTTGGTCACGGTGCCTTCGATGGCTCCGCCCGATAACTCGGCCTCGGCTCCCACCCGCCCGGCCAGCTTGGCAACTCCCGGCACGGCCCAGGCGGGCGCCGATGCCCGTGGCCCCCAGACGGTCAAGACCGCAGCGTCCGGTTGGTCGCCAGCTCCGCCGGGTTCGCCGCCAGGCGCTATGTCGAAGGTGGCGGTGCCGCCGTCGCCCCCGCCCTCCTGACCTGGCAACGGATCTGCCAAGCCGGCCTGCGCGCCGGGCAACCCGCCGAGCGTCACTTTTTCCTCCCCGCCGGAGGGAAGCTGCACCACCCCGACGTCGGATACTTCGGCAACCGAGCTCCCTGGAGCCAGTACGGCTATTTGAGCCTCCTCGAGGAGTGGCCAGGGGGCCGTGGAGACAGTCAGCGCCGCAAGCATTGCGACCCCCCCGGCCAGGCACGGCAGTACCGCCACCCACGCGGCCCGCCGCCGGCGAGGACGGCTCAGGGTCGAGCGGAGGACAACAAAGACGGCGACGACGTAAACGAGCAATGCCAACCCCAGCACGAGCGGCGACGGCGGCAGGGCGGGGTCGCCGAGATGGCCGAAATACCCGGCGACGAGAGAACCCGCCCGTTCGGTGCCCAACACAGGCACGCCTGGACCGGTCCCCGCGCCCAGCCTCGCCACCAATTGCCGCGGTAGAGCCCCCGCCTGGACCGGGTAGACGCCGCCACCCTCTTCGTAAGGCAAAGCCATCCCGTCGAAGCCGGGTGCAAAAGCCGGCGAGAAGACGAGCTCGAGGAGCGCTGCTGCGCCCGGCCACCCCTCCAGGGGTTGCGCAGCGGGGTCGAACGCGCAGGCGACCACGTGCCCAAGTCCGTGCCCGACACTCACGACCAGAGGCTCCGTGCCTTCGGAGAGCAACGTCTCCGCACCGGGCGCCGCACGGAGGGCCACCAAGTCGACCGGCCCCCGAAGAGGCGGCATCCCGAGCATCTTCCCGAGCGCAGGCAACGCGCTCGAGCCGACCATCCCCGAAGCGCTGGCCGGCAGCAGGCCTGCAGGCAACCCGCTCACTCCCTCTTCCCACGACAGGCCGCCGGCGACGACGAGAGTGCCGCCTGCCTGGACGTAGTCCTCGAGGGCACCCGCCTGCGCAGGCGACAGTGAGCTTGTGCTCGCCTCGTCGATGACGACAGCCCTGAAGGCACCGAGCGGGGTAGCGGTTGGCGGGAGCTCGCCCGGCGCCAGGTACTGGAAGTCTGCCAGGGAACCTGTGGGCGCGCCGGCAGCGGCCAGGGCCTGGACGGCCGAAGTGTCGCCGGTGACGACGAGGATGTCGGCCCCCGACTGGCCGGCGGAGGTCTCGATCGTCGCCTGAGCGGCGGCGAGCAAGGCCCTTCCGGCCGACCCGGCACCATGACCGGCCTCCCCGACCACTTCGACCGAAACCGTATTGACGGCGCCTTGCGCCAAGACGTACTGGGTGAGGGTCTTGGTGGCCCCGGGGGTGAGAAGGAGCGGCGAGATGTACGACACCACGGTGGGGCCCTGGCCGGCAATAGACGCAAGTGAGCCGCCGCCGGTCGTGTAGCCGGTCGAGTAGCCCCCCGTCTCGCCGGCGCACGTAAACGTCGTCGGGCCGTCGGCATAGCATGCCCCGCCCGGCACGAGGGAAGAGCGGACCGTGACGACCAACTTTGCAGCCACGGTCGTCCCGGTCGCCTCGACGCCTGCGCTCCCGGCCCTATCGGACACCGATATCGCCAGCGGGGCCCATGACCCTGGTTGCATGCTCACGCCGTAAAGGTCAGAAACCGACACGGTAATGCCCGAAGGGGCTGGCTTGGTCCCCGGTGCTTTGTGAGTTGCGCTGCCTTGGGCCGCGGCGGGTGCCGGAGCGAGGACTGGGCCAGTCGCCGCCAGGACGGCACCGAGCAGCAAAACCGCCCCAAGGCTGCGGAGCTTTACGCAATTGGCCCAGGCACCGCTATGCCTGGGCGTCCCTGAACGACCTCTCATCCTTGCCCCGCTACCCGCTACGGAAGTTTGCGCCGGCTCATATTACGCTCCCTGGGGATGAGCGCTCGAGCGGGCCGGGGCGTCCCTGGCGCGCTCGAGGAAATGCCGCAGGCCGGCCCGTCCACCTACGAAAGTGCCGACCGGGCGCAAGGTGACGGTGCCCGAGGTGCTGGTGCCGACGGCGCCGGAGGTGGCGCGGGTGGCGCAGGTGCCGACGCGGGCGCAGGTGCCGACGCGGGCTCAGGTGCCGACGGGGGCGCAGGTGCCGACGGGGGCGCAGGTGCCGAAGGTGCCGAAGGTGCGGACAGGGCCGAAGGGGCCGAAAAAAGCGCCTTGTCCCCTGGCGGCCCGGTTGAGGTCGGCGCCACGGGGTGGCCGGTCCGCGGTGCCCCTTTGTTGGTGCACCTTCTCAGCTTGGCGGGCGCCTTCGCTTTTTGGGCATGGCTCGACCGGAGCCTCTGGTTTTTCGGCGACGAGTGGGACTTCTTGGTCAACCGGGGGCTCGGCTATACCCCAGCCAGCCATCGCAGCATCTGGTTCCCTCACAACGAACATTGGTCAACCTTGCCGATCCTGCTTTGGCGAGGGCTCTACGCCGTGTTCCACCTGAGCAGTTATTGGCCCTACCTCATCCCATTGTTATTGGCGAACGTTGCCATCATGCACCTCGTCTGGCGCCTGTGCGTACGTCACGGCACCGACCCGTGGATATCGACGGCTGCCGTGGTCCTGCTCGGGTTCCTGGGTGCAGGTGCTGAGGATCTTGCATGGGCTTTCCAGATCGGCTTCGTGGGCGCCGTCTTTTTTGGCCTGGCTGCAATCGTGGCTCTCGACCTCCCTCGCAATGCAGTACTGCCGCCCCGGCGCCAGTACTTGGCCTCGGTTGCGCTGCTCGCCTCGTTCATGTGCTCGACGCTCGGTGACGCAATGTTCGTCGGAGCTGCCGTCGTCGCCTTTAGCCGCTACCCGCGCCGTCAGGCGCTCCGCATCCTCTTGCCTCCCTTGGCGGTCTATGTCTTGTGGTTTGCCACGGTGGGGCGTCTCGGGATATCGGCGCACTCGGACCACTTCGACCTCACGACGTTCACCGATATCCCTTCGTATGTCTGGAACGGACTTTCGTCAGCGCTGGGCGAGTCATTCAACCTCGAGGCAGCAGGTACGGCCCTCCTGGCGGGCCTTGCCGCTTGGACAGCCTGGCAGTTCCGGCGGCTTTGGACGGGGGACGAAGTGCTGCTTGCGCTCGCTACTTCAGCCGTCGCCTTTTACGTGCTTGCTGCGGTCGGCCGAGACGACTCGACCGTGAGCCCGGACGTGTCCCGCTACATATACGTGGCGATGGCCCTCCTGATGCCGCTCGTGGCCAAGCTGCTGACTTCGCTCGGCCCTTGGCCCGGCGCAAGAGTGGGGGCCGTAGTGCTCCTCGCCTTCACAGCGCTCGGCAACGTCAGCCAGGCGCAGGACTGGACATCGTCGCGCGACGTCCTTACCACCGAGGTAAAGACGGAACTGACCGCCACGGGCGAGCTCGTCGCCGCCGGTGCCCACGACGTCTCGGGCGCAGGGGCCGCGCCCGTTGCCTACTCGCCCAACATTTCGGTCGGTGATATCGAGCTTCTCGACCGCGCCCACCTCCTCCCCCATTTTCGTCCGGGCCCCGTCGCCCGTGCCGACCTCCTCGACGCCCAGGCCGTGCTCGCAGTCGGGGACTGGGACGGCCTCAATATGACGCTGAGCCGTTCTCCTTTGTCCCCAGGCCATTTTTCCTTAGCGGGTTACCATTTCGCCAACGCCACCGCCGCTGCCTCCGCCCCTGCCACCGCCAAGGCCACTGCCGGTGCCACCCCCGGCCGGCCCCAGGGCGGGTGCACCACCTTCGCGCCCGTGGCGTCGAGCGAGCCCGTCCAGGTCCTGCTCCGAATTGCCAAAGGCGAAAGCTCTGCATCTATCAGCCTTTCGGCCACTCCGGTCCCCTCGCCCGCGAGCGGCCCGCAGTACGCAGAGGTCAGCCTGGTCGCCTCAGCGTCGTTGCGCTCGGCTCCCGTTGAGGTCAGCATCCCGGCGCAAGGCTCGGGCTACCTGGACGACAATTTCGCGGGAGCAGAGGTGGCCCTCAGCTGGCCTCAAGGCCTCACCTTGACCGCATGTGGGCTCGAGCCCGCCCAGTGACGCCGGCTGGTGAAACCGGCGAAAACCGAAGCCCTCTAGGCCCCGCCTTGGCAGAGGCCCGCGCCGGTCGTCCGAATAGCCGGGCGATTTGGTCGGCCCATCTGCTCAGCCTGGCAGGTTCGGCCGCATTTTGGGCCTACCTCTGCCGGCACTTGTGGTTTTTCGACGACGAATGGGATTTCCTCCTCACCCGCGGGCTCGGGTATCCGCCGGGCAACTCCCGCAGCATCTGGTACCCGCATTTCGAACACTGGTCGACCATCCCGGTCCTGTTTTGGCGGACGCTCTACAGCTTGTTCCACCTCTCGAGTTATTGGCCCTACCTCGCTTTGTTGTTCATCTCGACCGTCGGCGTAATGCACCTCCTCTGGCGCCTGTGCTTGCGCAACGGCGTCAGCCCGTGGGTGGCGACCGGTGCGGTAGCGATGCTCGGCTTGC
>DATJMJ010000224.1:0-3303 GCA_035508795.1 Acidimicrobiales bacterium | reverse complement strand
CGCTTGCAGAAAAAGACCGGCCGGGAACGCTGGTGTGCCAGTCCGCTGTCGGGTATTACGGCCCGCGGGGCGACGAGGAGATCGGCGAAGACGCCCCACCCGGCAACGACTTCTTGGCGGGGTTGGTCGCCGACTGGGAACACGAGGCGGAGGCGGCCCGCCAGTATGCACGGGTCGTGTGCACTCGCACGGGTGTCGTCCTGTCGCCGCGCGGGGGAGCCCTCGCCAAAATGCTCCCCCCGTTCAGGCTTGGGCTCGGCGGCCCTATAGCCGGCGGCCGGCAGTACGTCCCTTGGGTCCACCTCGACGATGTCGCTGCTGCCTTGGTCTTTTCCGCGACAGACGGCCGGGTCACGGGCCCGGTCAACTTGACGGCCCCGGCCGCGGTGACCAACCGTGAGTTTTCTCGGGCACTCGCAAAAGTTTTACGGCGCCCGGCTCTGGTACCGGTCCCGGCAGTCGCCCTCTGGGTGCTTTACGGTCAGATGAGCTCCATCGTCGTGACAGGCCAGCGCGCTGTGCCGGCGCGTCTGCAAGAGGCGGGCTTCCAGTTCCGCTACAACGAAGTTGAACCTGCCCTCCGCGACGTCCTGTCGGTCCCCTGACTGCTCGCTTGGCTCAGGTCGCCACGCCCGCCGCCCGGGCTTCCTAGCCCTCCGTGCTGTCTTTCGGCCTTTGGTCCCCTTCGAAAAGTCTGGCTCCATTCCCGCGTGGGCCTCTGCGGAGGTCGGCTTGATACCGCTCAGAGTGAGCTGCGTCCAGGTATTTGGAGACAATGTGAACCAACGTGAACTCAAGTCGGCCTGGAAGGGAGCCAGGCAAGCACGAGGAGCGCGCCCGCGCCGGTGACGATCGCCGCTACGGAAAGTGCCGAACGGTTACCGGACATGAACCCCGTCCTCGCCGCGAGTGCCAGAGCTTGCCCCAGTACGCCCGGAACGGCCTTCGCCACTGCCAGCGCCCCGCCGATCGACCCAAGGATGGCACGCCGGGCGGCGGAGGGCACAGTGCGCCCGGTAAGTACGCCGTGCATGTGATGTTGGTAGCGGGTCGACAGGATGCTCCCGATCACGGCCACTCCGAGCGCCCCGCCAACTTGCATGGCCGTGCTGTTGGTCGCGGAGCCGACGCCCGAGTCGTCGCGGGCGACTGCCCCGAGCACGGACTCCGTGCCCGCAGGCAGCAATAGCCCTGCGCCGAGGCCCATCAGCAGCATTCCCGGAAGTTCGTCAAGGTACGTGGCGTTCGTGGTCCCGACCGCGGCGATCTCGGCCACCCCGATCGCGACTAGCGCCAACGCGCCCGAAGCGGTCAATTTCGTCCCCGCCAGGTCGACCACGCGGTGAGAGGCCAAGGCCCCGAGGGCCAGCACGCCAGATATCGGCAGGACCCTCACGCCTGCACCGAGGGGGCTGTAGCCGAGGTCGAACTGGAGGAACTGCGTCAACACGAACAGCCCCCCGAGCAGCGTGAACACCGCCACGCCGAGCGACGCGGCGGCGATGCTGAAGCGGCGCTCGCGGAAGTACGCGAGGGGCAACATCGGGTGCTGGGACGCCCGTTCCCACGTTACGAAGCCAACGATGACCAAGAGCCCGCCGAGCGCGGTCGCTATCACCTCCGCCGAGCCCCAACCCACCGTCGGCGCTTCGATGATCGACCACAACACCAGGCCGAGACCTGCCACCGAAAGGACCGCTCCAGCCGGGTCGGGGCTTCGCGTCGTCTCGGCTCGTGAGTTGGGGACCAAGAGGATGGTGCCGACGATCCCGGCGGCCACTACCGGGACGTTGACGAGGAACACCGAGCCCCACCAGAACCTCGAGAGCAATAGCCCCCCGGCCACGGGCCCGATCGCGATGCCGAGCCCGACGGTGCCCGACCAGGCGCCGACGGCCCGAGCGCGTGCTCGGGGAGCTCGGAATATGTCGTTGACGATCGAGAGGCCTGCCGGGATGGTCATGGCTGCACCGAGGCCCATTACGGCCCGCCAGGCGATGAGGGGGTCGACCCTCCCAGAGAACGCAGCCGCCGCCGATCCCCCACCGAAGGTCAACAGGCCGGCAAGGAACACCAGCCGCCGCCCGAACCGGTCGGCGACGCTGCCGCCGACGAGCAGCACGCCTCCGAAAACGATGGCGTAGGAGTCGACTATCCACTGCAGCTGTCCCGTTGTGGCGCCAAGCTTCCTCACCAGCGTCGGGAGCGCAACGTTCAGGATGGTGTTGTCCAGGTTGACCATCAGGACGGCAACGCACAACACGGCGAGGGCCCGTCCGGGCTGCACCTGGCGGGCCGCTCTCACCCTTGCCCCTCCTCGATTGCGCCCGCCCGGAGGACCGTCAGCAGGCCACTCAGGTAGCGCTCCTCGAATTCTTCGTCAGAGATCGCGAGGCCGAACACACGCCGGACCTGGTCGGGGAAGATGACAGGCGCAGCGACGGCCCCCATCAGGACCAGGTTGAGCACACCTGGGTCGACGGAGTTGCTCAGTTCCCCGCGTCGCTGGCGCTCGCCCAGGTGGCTGACCTCGGGGTAGATATCGGGAGAAGTTCCGGGCGAGTTGTCGTCTACGAGGAGCCCACGCCAGACGAGCAGCCGGAGCGGGCGCGGGTCGGAAAGGATGCTGTGGAGGTAGCTGGCCAGGTTGGTGGCGAGCGGCGCCGAATGGTCGACAAAGGCATCGCGCCGGGCGAGCCACTCCATCTGCACTGCCTCGAAGAGCCCCTCCTTGCTTCCGAAGTGGTAGGCGATCAAGTCCTTGCTCACTCCCGCCCGCTCGGCGATGTCCCTGACCGTTGCCCCGGCAAATCCCTTGGCCGCGAACTCCTCGAGCGCGGCATCGATGAGTGCCGCCTTGGTCCTCTCCGCGTCCACCTGGCGCTCCTCGGGCGCCGGGGCTCTCCTGGTCCCGCTTGCCTTCATAGACAACTATCTAACACTGTTAGACGCTCGTCTAATAGGGTCTAGGGGCCTTTCCGGCAAGTCCTTACGTTCGCCCGCGAGGCCACGCACCCCCCGGTTCGGAGCTCGCTCCGGGGCAATGGACGACGCAGGCGGGGGCGCAAATGGCGAGCACGCCCGATGGGGCTGTCAGGCATTTCAATGATCTGGTTGGTTACTACCTGTACCACAGCGGCGGCCCCCAGGAGCTGTGGCAGTTCGGCACCACGGCGGGCATCCTGACGTGTGGGGTGGTCCGCGAGGAGACTTACTGGGACGACCCCGGATCCAAGCTCTACCAACCGGAGGCCGAGGACAATTGGGGCCCCGCGATCGCGCCAGGTCTTTACAAAGCGATTG
>DATJMJ010000223.1:0-7676 GCA_035508795.1 Acidimicrobiales bacterium | reverse complement strand
GTGGCATGGCTAGTGGGATCCCGGTGCCGTCAGTTGGGAGCGGGCGAGCTGGAGCGCCTGCCTCGCCGTGGCTTCGAGAGACTTGGCCGGGTCGTGGGCCAGGTACCACTCGAGCTCGGTCGCCGCCGGCCTGGGCTCGTGCCCGTACTCGAGGAGCGCGATACCCCTGTACAGGTGGGACGGGGCGTAGGCCGGGTCGTACCCTTCCGCCTCGGTGAGCAGGGCGATCCCTTTTTGCGCGAAGCCGGCCTCGGCGTAGATCCAGCCTTCCCCGGTGAGCGCTACGACCTGGTCCGGCACGGTGGCCAAGACCTCCTTGTAGAGCTGGAGGGCTGTGACCGGGTCACTTGCCGTCAAGGCAACGGCCTGGGCGAGCTCGTCGGCGGTACCGGTGTTGCCGGTTATCGTCGCACCGGCGACCCTGGGAGCGGACGCCCGGTCGACCAACCACAAAGCACCGGCAAGGAGAATGAGGCTCAAGCCGCCCACCAGGGTCGCCCGGCGGGACCACGACACCGCCCGACGGCCCGGGGGCTTGCCGTGCGTCGCCGCAAGTTCAGTTAGCGGCCCCGCCGGGCGCGCCGTCTCCGGCCCCGCCGGGGGCGCCGTCTCCAGCCCTGCCGGGGGCGCCGTCTCCAGCCCTAGCGGGGGCGCCGTCTCCAACCCTGCCGGGGGCGCCGTCTCCAGCCCTAGCGGGAGCGCCGCCGGGGGCTCCGTCGTCAGCCGTTGCGACCGCTCTCGCGCCATCCCTGCAGGCAGCCCCGTCTCGGCGCTCCCGGCAAGTTGGTCCTGCGCTGCAGGCCCCGCTCGAGGCTCCGTGCCCACCTCGGCAAGTTGCAGCGCTGGGGGCGCCCGTCCCTGAGCTGCGGCACGGCGCCAGCGCGCGAACGCAAATAGGAGGCCGGCCACCGCCGCAGCGACCGCTCCTGCAGGCAACACCCAAAGGAGCAGCCCAATGCCGGCTGCAGGTGGCTTCTCGAGCACGGAGCCGCCGTAGCGGCCGATGAGGTACGAACGGATCTGGGACTGGCTCCGGCCCGCGCTCAACCAGCCTCGTATAAGGCTTTTGATCTCCACCGCCTCAGGCGCATCGGACGCCGCAACCGTCTCGCCCTGGCAGACGGGGCATCGGTACTGCCCGGCGACACTTAGAGCCCGCTCGTACAAGCTGGCCGGCGGCTGGGCACGGCTGCCACCAAGGGCGCCGGCAGCACCGGCAAGGGCAAGCAACCCGATGACCGCGATCGCGCCCCACACGAGGTTGACCTTCCAGCGCACCGGGCGGGACGCTGGGCCAGCCGGGTCAGCCGCGCCGGCGGGGTCAGCTGGGCCAGCCGGGTCAGCCGCGCCGGCGGGGTCAGCCGGGTCAGCCGGGTCAGCCGCGCCGGCGGGGTCAGCCGGGTCAGCCGGGTCAGCCGCGCCGGCGGGGTCGGCCGGGTCAGCCGGGTCAGCCGGGTCAGACCTACCCGCCGGGCCTGTTTGATCTGGGCGCGGGCCCTCGGCGTCTTCCCCGCCCGAGCCGGGGCGTGCCGGGAGTGCCGGCACGGAGCGCTCTCGGCGCGCGGGGGGCGACCCTGTCAGCAAGCCGCCACTCCTAAGCAGCCCCCAAGCCCGACGCAGCTCCCTGTTGGAGGAGGCTGTCCAGCTGGGACGCCCGCACTTCTCCGAGCAGGTACCAGTAGACCGTCCCGTCGGGGGCCACCAGGAACGACGAGGGCAACCCTTGTAGACCGTACGAGACTGTCGCCGAGGGGTCGTTGACAGCCGGCCACCCGGCACGCTTGGCCCTGAGGAACGCCCGGAGCTGCCCGACGTTGCCGGGGTCGTCGGCGACCGTAAGGACAACGGCGTCGCCGCGTTTGGAGTGCTGTTGCCAGAACTTCTGGAGCTGGGGCATCTCTTTTTGGCATGGTTCGCACCAGGTCGCCATGAAGTTGACCAGGACCCACTTCCCCCGGAACTCCCCGAGCGACAAATGCCCGCCGTCGAGGCCCGGCCCGCTGATGGCGGGCGCGAGCCCGCCGAGGAGGGGGCTCTTGCCCTCGACCTCGGAGGACGGCTGCGCCGAAGCGATGACCGCGATGAGGACCGCGACGGCCACCCCCATCCCTATCGCCGCCCAAAGGACTGGCCGATGGCGCCGGACAGGGAGCGGGACGGTGGGGCTCGTGCTCACCAGGATGTCCTTGCCCCAGTTGCGGAGGTCCCAGCGACGCCCGCGGCCCCTGGGGCCGAGGTCCTGCCGGAGGCCCCGGCGCTCCCGACGGCCAGGACTGGCTCAGCGACAAGGTCGGCGTCGTCCAGGAGGGTCAGGGTTGCCTCGTCGAAGTGCCCGACGTCTTGCTCGCCGCGCCTCGGCGAGCGCCCGGCGCGGCGGGGCCGGCCCGAAGGCAACAGTGAAACCATGGCGCCCACGAAGATGAGCGCGCCCCCCACCCATAGCCATATGACAAGGGGTTCGGTCGTGACACCGATCCCCGCCGGCCCGCCCGGCCTGGTGGGCGAGTTGGCCAGGGTCAGGTAGATGTCCTGCGCCGGGGTGGAACGGATAGCCGGACTGGGAACCGATTCATTGGAGAGCGCGAACTCCTCGACGCCCGGGTAGTAATCGTGGCCGTCAACCCTGACCACGGCCTCGATGATGGTGCGGCCGGAGCTTTCGACGGTCCTCATCCCTTCGTAAGTGACGGTGTGCCCCTCGAAGACGGACGGCTCGCCGGGCTTGAGGTTGAGCTGCGCAGTGTGCTGGTAAGCGTGGCTCGCCGCAAAAGCCACCGCCACGAGCACGACGCCGAGGTGCACGACCATCCCGCCGCCTGAGCGGCCCACCACTGCCCGCAACCCGGAACGGTGCGACACCAACCAGAGCTGGCGTAGTGCCGACGCCCCGGCAAAGGCGCCCAGGCCAAAAACGACCAGAGGCCAAAAACCACGCAAGCCGGCCACGACGCAAGCGGCCAGCACTACAACGGCAGCTACTGCCGGCCAGGCGAGCCGGTGGCGGAGCAGCTCGCCCGATGCCCGGCGCCAGGGAAGGACCGGCGCAACTGCCATCAAGAACAACAAGCAGAGCACGATCGGCATCGTCATCTCGTCGAAGAACGGCCCCCCGACCGTGAGCGATGGCCCGTTGAGCGCCTGAACGATGAGCGGGAAAACCGTGCCGAGGAGGACCACGAACGCAAAGGCCGCAAAAAGCAGGTTGTTGGCGAGAAAAGCGCTCTCGCGCGAAACCGGGGACTCGATCGCACCCGGCATATGGAGCTGGTCACCGCGCCAAATGAGCAGGCCGATGCACATGGCGACGACCAGGCCGAAGAAAACGAGCAGAGCAGGCCCAACCCCCCCGTCGTCGGTGAAGTCGTGGAGGGAGTCGAGCACGCCCGAACGGGTGAAGAACGTGCCAAGGATCGTGAGGCCGAAGGTTGCCAGAAGGAGGGAGAGGTTCCAAACCCGCAACATCGCCCGCTTTTCCTGGACCATCGACGAGTGGATGAACGCCGTCGCCGTCAGCCAGGGCAGCAGCGCAGAGTTTTCGACGGGGTCCCAGGACCAGTAGCCGCCCCACCCGAGCACCTGGTAGCTCCACCATGCCCCGAGGACGACGCCCGCAGTCAAGCAGGCCCATGAAAACACGGCCCAGCGCCTGCCTTCGGCGAGCCAGGACTGCTTGGCCTGGCCAGTGACGAGTGCCGCCACCGCGAGGCAGAACGGCACGCTGAAGCCGACAAGGCCGAGGTACAACAACGGCGGGTGAAATGCGACGAGCAGCCTGTCCTGGAGCAGAGGGTTGGGCCCGGGCCCCTGCGTCGGGATGGCCCCGTGGACCCGGTCGAACGGGTTGGCGACAGTCAGCATCAGGCCGAAGAAAAAAGCCGCGATCACGTAACCCGTGATCTTCGCCCACAGGACGAGAGGTTCTTGCGCGCGCCGCCTGTACCGCACCCACATCGCCGCCAGGTAACCCGAAAGCACGAGCGCCCACAGCAGGATGGAGCCGGCGAGGTCCGACCACATCGCCGTGACGCGGTAGACGAGCGGGGTAAAAGTGCTGTCATTGTTGTCGACGTAGACGAGCGTGAAATCGTGCGTTATCAACGCCCTTTGCATGGCGATCGTGGCCACTACGGCACCGGCGACAACCAGCCATATGTAAGCCTGCCCGGCCCGGAGCAAGTTTGCTCGGTGACGCGTCACGCCGAGCACAAGGACGACCGCACCGGCAACCGCCCCGAGGAGCCCGAGCAGTAGACCGCTTTCGCCGAGAGCGATGTTCACCGGACGGTACCCAGGGCTCTGCCCGCCGCCCCCAATTTCGGCTTGGGAGCAGGCGATTTCGCTTCCACGTAACTGGAGCTGTGCTGCACCATTATCTGGTAACTCGAAAACAGGTCACCCTGCCAGTGGCCCTCCAGCACGACGGGCATCCCGACCTTGAACAATTGAGGCGGCGAACCAGTGCTGACGACTGCCACGTCGACGTTGTGAGACGTTATGGAAAAATGCAAGCTGTTGCCGACCTGCTGGAGGCCAGGCATGACGGTGCCCTGGATGCGGAAGTCATTTTCGCCGAGCTTGGCGCGCTGGGCGACCGCCTGGTTGGCCGTCAAGTAGTAGTCGAGCGCGTTCGCCAGGCCTCTCCACAGGAGGAACCCGAGAGCGGCGAGGATGACGACGGCAGCGAAGGCCCGCTGGCGCCGCGTACTGAGGGACCGCCGGCGGTGGGGCGCGGGGGCGAGGAAACTGGCGTCGCCGAAGAGGTCCCCGTTCCCGTCCGTGCCGATGCCGTCCGTGCCGATGCCGTCCGTGCCGATGCCGTCCCGGCCGTTGCCGTCGTGCCCATTTGTCCCGCTCCCATCCCGGCCGCCCTTCCTGCCGACTTGCCCGGGCGGCGCGCTCAGAGCCACTTACCGCCGCCCGCGCCGCCTGTGCCGCCGTTAGCATTGCCGCTCCCGTTGCCGGCCGTGCTCCCTGAAAGCAATCGCCGCAGAGAACGCTCGCGGCGCAGTATGCGCGCAGTATAAAGGCTCAGCAATACACCGCAGGAAACCCAGGCAGCTATGACGTAGTTCAACGCGCCGGCACCTCCACGGTCCGTTGGGCGCTCACGCTTGACGCCGCCGCTCCCCCCGACGTCCCCGTCCCCGTCCCCGTCCCTGCCCCCGCGCCCGCGCCCGCCCCAGGCAACACGACGGCCGGGGTCGTGTGCTTGGCCGCCACAGTCAACCCCGCAGCGACGCTCCCGCCTTCGGAACGCCGGGATCTCAAGGCGAGGGTGTAGGCGCCGGCGTCGTAGCGTTCTTCGAGCGTCTCCATCCTGTAGCGGTGGACGACGAGCCATGCGAAAAGAAGGCCGAAGGCAACGAAGGATTCGAGCATCGTCGCCAACTGCCACCCGTGGACCGTTGGGCTCGGTACCGGCAGCGTCTCGCCCTGGTGCAAGGTGACGAACCAATCGGTTGCGTAGTGGTCCACCACCACGGTCAGGGCCATGAGGAGCGCGACCATCGACGAGACGGTCGCCCGGGCGCTCGGCGTCGCAATGGCCCTGCGCAGCGCCAGGTAGCCGAGCGAAAGGGCGAACAGGATCGCAGTCAAGGTGAGGCGCGCGTCCCATGTCCACCAAACTCCCCAGGAGGCACGTCCCCAGATCGACCCGGTGATGAGCGTGGCTGCGCAAAACACCGCACCCACTTCTGCCCCGGCTACTGCGAGACGGTCCCAGCGGGGGCTGCGCAGCCTCGGCCAGAGCCAGGCGATGCTCGCAACAGCGCACAGGCCGAAGCCGGCGTAGCACATCGTGGCGACTGCCGGGTGCACGTAGAGCATCCGGACGAACTGGCCCTGGACTACGTCAGGAGGGCTGACCCACAACCCCCACCAGGCGTCGACGGCCAGGGCCGCCAGCGCGGACCAGCCGAGCGCACGGCTCAGGAGAGCGTGGGACGGTACCCGGGAAGACCTCACGTTTCCTCCATCAAACTCCCAAAGCACACAACTCCGCCAGCCACGTAGATCGCCGTAAAGCAAGAGAGCAGGCCGAGCCAGCGCCAACCGTCGGCTGCGGACAGCCCGAGCGCCGACCGCCATGCTTCGGTCGCTGAAAGCACGATGGGCGCCAGGACGGGCACAAGCAAGAGAGGCAACAACGTTTCACGGGCCCGAAGACCGCTCGAGACAGTCGCGTAAGCGACGCCGGCGGCTGCGACACCAAGAGCCGAAACGAGCCCGCTGGCCAGGAGGAGGCCCGCGCCTGCCAGCTCGCTATGGAAAAGGACGACCACCCCGAAGGCAAGCAGCAGTTCCAGGACGACGAGCTGAAGTGCAACTGCCACCGTCTTCCCGAGGAAGATACCCGCCGGCTCGAGCCGCGAAAGGCGGAGATTGTCGAGCGCCCCGTCGGCCGATTCGATCCCGAGGCTCCTTTGGACCGCCAGCACCCCTGAGAAAACGACGCCAACCCAAAAGAGCCCGGGAGCAGCTTGCGTGAGCAACGGCCGGTCCTGGTCGAAGGCGAAACCGAAAATAAGAAGGACGACGATGGCATAAGGCCCGAGCTGGTTGAGGGCCACCTTCGACCGTGCCTCGATACGCAGGTCCTTACCCGCGATGACCCAGGCGTCACGCCACATTGGTCACCTCCTCGGGCAACACCTGGTGGAGTTGCCCGCCTGTTGCTTCGTGGACATCGTGGACGTCGTGGACGTCCGGGGCGGCGGGGAGGTCCGGGGCGTCGGGGAGGTCCGGGGCGTCGGGGAGGTCCGGGAGGTCCGGGAGGCCCTCGAGGCCCTCGAGGGCCTTGCGCAGTTCTACCGCCTGCCCCATGGCCGGGCCCGACCCTTCGGGGGTGGGGAGGACCCCGTCGAGCACAGCCCCGCCCGACATCGTCACCGCCCGGGTGGCGAGGGCATCCCAGGTGCGCTCGTCGTGGGACGCCAGGACCACGGTCCCGCCAAAGCTCGCCACTTCCTTCAGCACCTGGTCGAGGAGTTCGCGGTTCTCGGCGTCAAGGCCGGCATGCGGTTCGTCGAGCAGCCATAGAGGCGGACGCCGGGCCAGCAGCGCTGCAAGTGCCACCCTCCGTCGCTGCCCCGCAGAAAGCTTGGCGACCGGCACCGATGCGAGCCGTCCTGTCAGGCCCACCCGGTCGAGCGCTTCGCCGGCGCGGCCCTTGGGAAGGCGGGCGGCGGCGACCGCGAAACGAACGTTTTGTTCTGCGGAAAGTTCCTCGTACAAACCGTTGTGGTGGCCGAGGAGCCCCACCTGTGGCCGCAGGCGCCGCGCATCGACGGTTGGGTCGAGGCCAAGCACCATCGCTTCTCCGGCGAAGAGCGGCAGCAGGCCTGCCAAGGCCCGGAGCAGGCTGGTCTTGCCTGCGCCGTTGGCGCCCCTCAGGACGAGGATCTCGCCCGTGCCCACGTCGAGGTCCGCGCCAGCTAAGAGAGGGTACTGCCCCGCGAACGCGACGGCCGAACGAAAGCGGGCAGAGAGTTCCATGGCCGCCGTCCGACTTTAGCCATTCGACCGCCCATCAGGAAAAGCGGGCTTGCGCCACCAGGGCTCACGGCTCCGCACCGCTGGCCGGTCCCGGTGGCCGGGACCGCCTGAAGGTCGGCCGTGGCCACGGGTCAGTGGCGGCCGGCGGGGGTGTGCCAGCTAGTTGGTCAACCGGTGTC
>DATJMJ010000222.1:0-20167 GCA_035508795.1 Acidimicrobiales bacterium | reverse complement strand
GTCGCTGGCCGCTCCCGCGTTCTCTCCGGCAACCGCCGCTGCCGCAGAGGCCCGACAAAACAAGGCAGGATCAGCGCGACGGTTGATTTTCCTACTGCTCTTATTGCACTATGCATCGAACTTGAAACCCAGCTCGTGAAGGAGCATCCAGTGCGCCGGGTGAGAGCGAAAGACGATCCCAGGACGGTCCATGTTCATCTCACCGAGGGAGGCCAGAAGGTAGTCTCGGAGGTAACCGACCGGCGGCGGGTCGAGATCGAGACCGCGGAGCTCGACCGCCCACAGAAATTACCCTCCGCTTCATCCGGCGAGAACCGAAAAGAGGACGCCGGCAATCAATTTACTAGCGTGCGTTATGGTGAACGATTAGCAGAAATTGCCGTCGTACGCTCAATTGGCAGTATTGGGACCATCCCGGGGCGATTCACCTAGGCCTTGGCTCTGAAATGAGGGTGCTGGTCGTTGGCCTCGCCACCTTCCCAGCATTTCCCGGTGCCCCCGCAGGCAAAGCTTCAACGAGCGAAGCCCGTACGTCGTTGAGAGGGTCCCCACCAACAGTCCTGAAGTCCCTCAACGCTGCGTCCGTTCGGCAGCTCGGGCCCGCTGGCAAAACAGAAACATCCGCGGACATTTCGTGGACAAACCAGGTCCCGTCGAGCACATATGCCCTACCCAAGCAGGCATAAGGCGAGTGAGCCGGCCTGTAGGCGGGATTCTGTCCCCCGGCCCGTTTCCGGGTACCGGATGGGTGGTCATCCATCTGAGCGGTCTACCTGGGGACATCGGCCGGGCCGGCCGTCCCACGTTTGACCTTGCTCCAGGTGGGGTTTACCAAGCCGCCCGGGTCACCCCGGCCGCTGGTGCGCTCTTACCGCACCGTTTCAACCTTGCCTGTGGCAGAAGGCCGAGCCCCCTGCCCATCGGCGGTCTATTTTCTGTGGCACTTTCCTGCGGGTCGCCCCGACTGGCCGTTAGCCAGCACCTTGCCCTGCGGAGTCCCGACCTTCCTCGACCAAGTCACTGTCCGGCACGCCGGCGCAGTGCTTGGCCGCGACCACCCGGCCAGCTCACTCAGCTCGAGTTTACCGCTCGGCTCCCCCACCCCCGGGCCAGGCTCCAAGCAGCTTCGAACGGCTAGAGGACGGCTGGACCGTCACAGGCCACCGGTAGGCTGACGGCTCACCATGGCTGTTTCGCTTCGTGCGCTCGACCTGCACCCGGCAGTAGCTGCGTGGTTCGAGGAGGAGTTCCCCGAGGGCCCGACGGCAGCGCAGGCTCAGGGCTGGCCGCTGATCCGGAGCGGTTCAGATGTGCTCGTGGCCGCACCTACCGGGTCAGGCAAGACCCTGACAGGCTTCCTGATGGCGATAGACGAGGCCTACCGCGCGTTCCAGCAAGGTGACGACGTCACCAACCATACGAGGGTCGTGTACGTCTCGCCGCTGAAGGCCCTAGCCGTCGACGTGCACCAAAACCTCGAGCGCCCGCTGAGCGGGATCGCCGAGGCTGCCGAGCGTCTCGGCCTGCCGGTGGCCCCGATCAGCGTCGCCGTGCGGACAGGCGACACGCCCGCTGGCGCCCGGGCGGCCATGGTCAAAGGCCCCCCGACGATCCTCGTTACGACCCCCGAGAGCCTTTACCTCTACCTGACGGCCGACCGCAGCAGGGAGACCTTGAGGCGGGTCCGCACTGTCATCGTCGACGAGATCCACGCCCTCGCCCGTGACAAGCGAGGGTCTCACCTTGCGCTGACGCTGGAGCGGCTGGAGCACGTTCAGCAAGAGGGACGCTCCCAACGCGTGGGCCTGTCGGCAACCCAGCGCCCGATCGAGGTGACAGCTCGGTTGTTGAGCGGCGCGGCTGCGGAGCCCCACCTCAACCCGGAGACCCCACAGGCGGGGGTACCCAACATTTCGCCGCCACCCGGTGCAACGGAGCCACCCGGTGCAACGGAGCCGCCCGCGGCCTCCTCGGTACCCGAGCTCGTCCGACCCGAGACGAGTCCCGGACTTCACCCGCGATCGCGCCGCGTCGAGCTCGTGGACTGCGGGCACCGCCGCGACGTCCGGGTGAGCATCGAGTTGCCCGAGCAGGAGCTCGCCGCCGTCCTTTCCCAGGAGCAGATGGCGGAGGTCGTGGCGCAAATAGCTGCCCACGTCGAAGGGCACCGCACGACACTGGTTTTTGTCAACACTCGCCGCCTCGCCGAACGGCTGGCGCACCTTCTCGGCGAGATCCTCGGCCCTGACCAGGTTGCGGCGCACCACGGCAGCCTCTCGGCGGCAAGGCGCAAGATCACGGAGTCGAGGCTCCGTGCCGGCGAGCTCCGGGCGCTCGTTGCCACCGCATCTTTGGAGCTCGGCATCGACATCGGCCCCGTAGAGCTCGTGTGCCAGGTCGGCTCGCCGCGGGCGGTCTCCACGTTCTTGCAACGCGTTGGCCGGTCCAACCACTCGCGCCACGGCGTGCCCGAAGGCGTGCTTTTCCCGACCACGCGTGACGAGCTCGTCGAGTGCGCGGCCTTGCTCGCTGCGGTCCAAAAGGGCCGGCTCGACGCCGTGCTGCCGCCGGTTGCCCCGCTCGACATACTTGCTCAGCAGGTCGTCGCCGAAGTTGCCGCTGCGGGCGAATGGAGCGAAAAAGACCTCTACGAGCTCGTTAAAAGGTCCTCACCTTATGCCGGCACCAGCTGGGAAGAGTTCGAGGAAGTGGTGGAGCTCGCCTCGGAGGGGATCCCGACCGGGCGAGGCGCACGGATGGCCTTCTTGCACCGCGACCGCGTCAACGGAGTGCTACGCCCTCGCCGCAACGCCCGCCTGGCGGCCCTCACCAGCGGTGGGGCTATCCCCGAGGTGGGGGATTACCGTGTCGTCGCCGAGCCGGACGACATGTTCGTCGGGACCGTCAACGAGGATTTCGCCATCGAGTCGATGGCAGGCGACGTGTTCCTCCTGGGCACGCACGCCTGGCGGATCCGGCGCGTGACCCCCGGCGAGGTGAGGGTGACAGACGCCGACGGGTCAAGGCCGACCATCCCTTTCTGGGTAGGCGAAGCACCCAGCCGGACAGCCGAACTTTCGGAGGAGGTGTCCCAGCTACGGTGCTCCATCGACGAGAGCCTGGCACAAGGCGGGCCCTCGGCTGCCACCACCCTCCTCCTGCAAGTGCCCGGCATTGACGCGTCTGCGGCCCATCAAATCGTCGCGTACTTGTCAACCGGGGTCGCGCAGCTCGGGGTGATGCCAACTCAAAAAGACGTCGTGTTCGAGCGGTTCTTCGACGACGCGGGAGGGATGCAGCTCGTCGTCCACTCCCCCTTCGGCGGCCGCATAAACAGGGGCCTCGGGCTCGCCTTGCGAAAACGCTTCTGCGTCACGTTCGATTTCGAGCTGCAGGCCGCGGCGAGCGACGACGCCGTCATCCTTTCCCTCGGGCCTCAGCACAGCTTCCCGCTTTCTTCGGCACCGAAGCTCCTTCACCCCAACACGGTCCGGTCGACCCTCGAACAGGCCGTCCTCGCTTCACCGATGTTCACCTCCCGGTGGCGCTGGGACCTCAGCCGGGCGCTCGCCATCTTGCGTTTCCGGGGCGGCAAGAAAAATCCCCTACCCGTGCAGCGAATGGAGGCCGACGACCTGATGGCCGCCGTCTTTCCTGCGCTGGCGGCCTGCCAGGAAAACACGGCTCCCGGGCCGATCCAGCTGCCGGACCATGTCATCGTGCGCCAGGTGATCGAGGACTGCCTGCACGAGGCAATGGACATCGACGGGTTGAAAGACCTTGTCAGCAAGCTCCATTCCGGCGAGATAAAAGCCCACTTCGTCGACTCCGTCGAACCATCGGTGCTCTCCCACGAGATCGTCAACAGCGAGCCGTACACCTACTTGGACGATGCTCCGCTCGAGGAGCGGCGCGCCCGCCAGGTCCAGCTGAGGCGAGGGCTGCCAGTGGAGGCACGGGACCTTTCGCGCCTCGACCCTTCCGCTTTGGAAAAGGTGAGAGCCGATGTAGCACCTGCTCCCCGGGGGGCGGAGGAGCTCCATGAGCTATTGCTTTCCACCCTCGCCCACCGTCCCCTCAAGGAGTGGGGGGACTGGTTCGGCGAACTGATGGGCGCCGGCAGGGCGATGTACGTCTACCCCCCTGCCGCCGAAGCGGGCGGTCACGAGGCTCCGGCCGGCGGGCGCGGCCCGCTTTGGTGCTCGACCGAACGCCGCGCTTGGGTTGAGGCTCTCTACCCCGGTGCCGTCTTCGAACCCGACCATCGTCTTCCAGCGACGGCCGGCCGCCATGGGACGGACGGGCCCGGCGCGCCCGGCGGGCCTGGCACCGATGTCGATGCCGACGTCGCCGCCGCCTTGATTGTGCGGGGCCACCTCGAGGTCAACGGCCCCGTCACGGTGGCACAGCTGGGACACGCTACGAGCCTCCCGGAGAGCCGGGTCAAGGTTGGGCTCGCCCGCCTCGAGTCGGAGGGTTTCGCAATGCAAGGCCGCTTCGACCCGTCCATGGACGAGGCCCAGCAATGGTGTGCTCGCCACCTCCTCGCCCGCATCCACGGGTACACCCAAAACAGGCTCCGGAGGGAAGTGAAACCCGTGAGCTCCCAGGAGTTCATGAGGTTCCTCCTCCGTTGGCAGCACGTCGCCGAGGGGACGCGCAGGCAGGGCCGCACCGGGTTGCTCTCGGTAGTCGAGCAGCTCCAGGGATGGGAACTGGCGGCCGGAGCGTGGGAGGACGCCGTCCTTGCAGCCCGTGTCGAGGGCTACCAGCGGCGTTGGCTCGAGGATCTCTGCCTGTCCGGCGAGATCGTATGGGGCCGTCTGTCGCCACGCGGCCAGGGGCCCGACGGGCCGAGCCGGAGGGGAGCGTCCACGCCCTCGCGCGCCACGCCTGTGACCTTCATGCTCAGGGGCGACCTCGAGTGGCTCCTGCAATCCAAGCGCGGCGGCGTGGCCCCGGAAGAGCCTCCTCACGGGCCGGCGAGAGACGTCCTCGACGCCTTGAGGGCCCGCGGGGCCATGTTCGCCTCCGACCTGCCAGGTGTGACACGCCGTCTCCCGGTGGAGGTGCAAGAGGGCCTGTGGGACCTCGTAGCGCGCGGGATCGTCACGTCGGACGGCTTCGGCGCAGTGCGCGCTCTGTTTTCGCGGCGCGACGATTGGTCGCGGCGCCACCTCCCCGAACGGAGGCGTCTTGGCCTGCGCCCGAACCCGGCGACGGTGCGAGCCGCCCGCCAACCAGGCGAAGGGCGCTGGGCGCTCCTCGCGCCGGGTACGGCGAGCGACCCCGACGAGGGCCGGATGCACACGGACGAGCTGGCCGAGCACGTCGCGAGCCAGCTGCTCGCTCGCTGGGGAGTTGTCTTCTGGGACCTCGCTTCCCACGAGGACCTGGCGGTCCCCTGGCGCGAGGTGCTTTGGGCGCTCCGGCGGTTCGAGGCGCGAGGCGTGGCGCGGGGCGGCAGGTTCGTCACGGGATTTGCCGGCGAGCAGTACGCCCTCCCCGAAGCGCTCGATGAGGTCCGCCACGTGGCGCGCAGCGAGCGCAAGGACGCACCCGTGCGCCTCTCTGCCGCCGACCCCCTCAACCTCTCCGGCGTCATACTCCCCGGCAAGAGAGTCCCGGCGGTGCGGGCCAACAGCATCGTCATTTCCGATGGCCTCATCGTCGCTCCTGACGCGGAGCACGTCCCGGGCCGTGTCGCGGCTTTGGAGTAGGCGTGGCGGATGGGCAAACCGCTCAGAAGTAAGGCAAGATAACCACAATGGCAAATGATGCTCGCAGTTGGATCCACGCGCTCCGCGCCTCACATGACGCCCTCGTCTCGCTCGTGAGCGGTTTTTCGTCCGAAGACCTCGACAAGGAGTCCTATTGCAAGGGCTGGGACGTGAGCCAGCTCCTCTCGCACATCGGCTCGGGCGCAGAGATCGCGCTCACCAACCTGGAGAGGGCGCTCGCGCAGGAGGAGCCCCTTGGCCGCGATGACTTCCCGGTCATCTGGAGCCGCTGGAACGCACTCAACCCCCGGGAGAAAGCGAGCCAGTGCGTGGTCTGGGACCGCCGCTACGTCTCGGTGCTCGAGGGCCTCGACGATGCCACGCTAAAGGACCTGCGAGTCAAGTTCCTCACCATGAGCTTCGATGTCGCCGGGGCGGTCGGTCTCCGGCTCGCCGAACATGCCCTGCACTCATGGGACGTAGCCGTCACATTTGACCCGCAAGCCGAAGTGCTCGGCTCGTCGGCGGCTCTCGTCCTCGAGCGCCTCCCCTTTACCGTGGAGAGAGCTTGCAAACCGGGCGACCTGAGGGGACGGGTCGAGGTGAAGACGGTGCGGCCCGACAAGCACTTCGTCTTGACGGTCGGCGAAACGGCAAAGCTGGAAGAAGTTGGCGACGGCGCACCACCACCTACGGGGCCCTACGATGGCACGGTCCAGCTGCCCTCAGCCGCGTTGGCCCGGCTCGTCTCGGGCCGTCTCGACCCTGAGCACACCCCGACCGGCGTCAAGGCCGCAGGCAAGATCGGCCTCGACGAATTGAGGAGCGTTTTCCCAGGTTTTTGAGCACCCGTTGCTAAGCGCGCCCCGGACGCTGAGCCGGCCGGGCAAAAGACGCCCGCTCAGCTTCGGCAATTGCCCTGAAGTCACAGCCGGACAGGTGGTCGTTGACGATGCCGAGCGACTGCATAGCGGCGTACACCGTGGTGGGACCGACAAAACGGAAGCCACGCCTGCGCAGTTCGGCAGACAACGCCTGCGAACCCGCCGTGGCCGCAGGCAGGTCTGAGAGAACTTGGGGCGCAGGGGCAACCTGTCCGCGGCGCGCCGGTGCCGCTTTGGCCGGTGGCTGTTCGTGAGCCCAAAAGAGCCCCGAGAGCAACAGGCCCTCCTCCCTCAGCGCGAGGACCGCCCTCGCATTGGTGACCGCTGCCTCGATCTTGCCCCGGTGGCGGACGATGGAGGCGTCGTTGAGGAGCCTCTCGACGTCGCCCTCGTCGAACCCGGCCACCACCACCGGGTCGAAATTGGCGAACGCCCGCCGGAAGCTTTCCCGCTTGCGCAATATCGTCAGCCAGGAAAGGCCGCTTTGGAAACCTTCCAGGCAGAGCTTTTCGAAGGTGCGGACCTCGTCCCCGACCGGGCGTCCCCACTCCTGGTCGTGGTAGCGCCGGTACTCGGGCGGAGACTGGCCCCAGGGGCAACGGCTAACACCGTCATCGCCGGTGACCGCCCCCCGGGGGCTCGCCGGGACGGGCTGGTCCCGCTGTTTGCCTGCCACATCCGGAAAGCCTTGACCTGCCGGGCAGCGTGGCGCAAGCTGAGCATGATGACAGCGCGATTGGTCGGCCTCCAAGACGTCGAGGAGGCAGCTCGCCGCCTCGCGGGCGTCATCCGCCAGACCCCGTCTCAGTACTCGAGCGCGCTGTCGAAGATGGCCGGTAGGCCGGTCTTCGCCAAACCTGAGTTCTTCCAGCGCACCGGTTCGTTCAAGATCCGGGGCGCCTACAACAAGATCTCCGTTGTGGCAGCCGAAGGCAGCACGGAAGAAATTGTGGCCGCGTCTGCGGGCAACCATGCCCAGGGTGTCGCCCTGGCGGCTTCGCTTTGCGGGCTGCGCTCCACGATTTTCATGCCGGTGGGCGCCTCCTTGCCCAAAGTCGAGGCCACGCGGGGGTACGGGGCGGAGGTCTGCTTCGAACCCGGGAGCGTCGACGACGCCATCTCGGCGGCCCGGCGTTATGCATCGACCTCCGGAGCGCTCTACGTGCCTCCTTTCGACGACGCCTGGGTCATCGCCGGCCAGGGCACCATGGGCCTCGAGCTCATCGCCGAAGCCCCCGACGCGCTGACCGTGATCGTGCCCGTCGGCGGGGGCGGGCTGATATCGGGCATAGCTGCTGCCATCCGCAGTGCCGGCAGCAAGGCGCGAGTTGTCGGCGTCGAAGCGGCGGGTGCCGCGCCTATGGTCGCCGCCCTCGAAGCCGGCAGGCCGGTGGAGCTCCCGGCCATCGACACGATGGCGGACGGCATCGCCGTGCGCTGCGTGTCAGAGCTGACCTACGAGCACGTAAGTGCGTTCGTGGACGAGGTCGTGACAGTCGACGAGGAACAGATAAGCCGCGCGGTGCTCTTGCTGCTCGAACGCTGTAAGTGGGTGGTCGAGCCGGCAGGCACTGTCGCCCTCGCGGCGTTACTGGCGGGCGCCATCCCCGGCGACGAGCCGGTAGCGCTCGTGCTTTCCGGCGGCAACGTAGACCCGCTGCTGCTGACCCGGCTTGTCGAGCACGGCCTGACGGCTGCCGGCCGCTACTTGATGCTCCGAGTCGTCCTGGCGGACAAACCCGGCGCTCTCGCCTCCCTGACTGCCGCCCTCGGCGAGCAGGGCCTGAACCTGCTGACAGTGGAGCACCGCCGTAGCGGCGCACCGGTCGCGGTCAACGAGGTGGAGGTTGTCCTAACGCTCGAGACACGCGACCCAGCTCACCGTGACGGTGTAGTCCTCAACCTGCAGCAGCATGGTTTTCGCGCTGAGGCTTATCGGGCTGAGCAGGAACATCACGTCCCGGCGAGGGCACGCTGACGGCCCGGCCCCTCCGCTAGTACTGCGACCTTCGCCGCGGACGGCCCCGTAGGGCCGTCCAAGAGACATCAGACAGCGCGGACGTTTACGGCTTGCAAGCCCTTTTGGCCTTGCGTGGTCTCGAAGTCCACTTTCTGGCCTTCGTTGAGCGTGCGGTAGCCGTCGCCGACAATCGCGCTGAAGTGGACGAAGACATCCGGGCCACCACCGTCTTGGGTGATAAAGCCGAAGCCCTTCTCGCTGTTGAACCACTTAACGGTCCCAGTGGGCATAAGTTTCCCTCCTTTCGTGGCCCTATAGCCTGCTCCCACGACCGCCGCTCGGGCGAGGCGCGGGAACGAGAGACTTGCTGATTTCAGGGTGGAGGGATTCGGGCGGAAAATGCATGCGGTCAAAGGTCCCCTCGGCTGCCGAGCGTAACACGGGGATGCCAAGGCGCGGTAGTGAGGCGGCCCGGAGGACCGCAAGGGGGCCGGGGCGGGCGGAAAAGACCTGGCCGGGGACCTTATTTGCCCGGGCCGGCCTGTTTGCCCGGCCGGCGCTAGCGCCTGAGCTCTGCCCAGACGACCTTGCCCGGGCCGGCGCGGGCCGTGCCCCAACGCGCCGCGACGGCAGAGACAAGGCCAAGGCCGCGGCCCGAGCTGCTTGCGGTGACGAAGCCCTTGCGCGACGGCGAGGCCGGGCTGGAGTCGCCGACGGAGATCCGTACCCATGCGGGCGTTGCGGACACCACGACACAAAATTCGGACTGAGCGTGGACGACGGCATTGGTCGCGAGCTCGGTCACTACCAGCGCTGCGTCCTCTGCGAGGTCCTCGGCACCCCATTGGCCGAGCCTGGATTGGACGAAGTTCCGGGCGGCCCGTGGCTGGTCCGCTGCGGGCGGGAAACTGCGGGAGGCACTCCCGGCGGCGCAGCGGCCGGCTCTGTCGCCCTGCGACCCGGCTGGGCCGGCCAGGCCGGCCACTGTCCCGTCCGGGGGACCGGGTAGGGCTACAGCGGAGTGAGCCAGCAGCACCTGTTCGACGTCCCCGGCCTCGCCGGTGGTAAGGACGCTGGCCGGGTAGGCGCAAAGAAGCGAGAAGGGGATCTCGGCGAGCAGGCTCTCCCAGAGGCGCTCGAGCTCGATCGCGGCGCTCACATGACCACGCTCCCACAGCAACGCGACCATCTCTCCGAAGACGAGGACACGCTGGTGGCGGCTGCACACACGGCGCAGCAGGCCTCCGACGACCTCGTCGAAACGGCCAGGGTCTATGCGCCCGCCCGACTGGAAAGAGCCGAGCGTGGTGGAGGCGTCAAGCGCAACGTACCGGCCCTCCTCCATTGCGCCGGCGAGGTCGGCCCCCGCTGAAGCGAGGCACGCTGCAATTGCCTTGGCGTGTACCTCGGTTGCAACGAACACGGCTGTCCCGCCAGCCCGCAGGGTGGCGGCCAAGGAGGCAGCCACTTCACGTGCCAGCTCTCGGTCGGCTCCATAGAACTGGGCTACGTGAGGGTGCCGGCCGGCCTCAGGGCAAGGCGCCTCGAGCGAAATGGCCCCGGCGTCTGCCACAAAGAGATCCTACCTCTTCACACTTCCATCACAAACATTCCCCCGAGGCAACCGCGCCGAAACCCGAAACGTCCAGTCCAGCGGACTCCGAACAACATGTCCGATCCCCGCTAATAACCGTCCCACCGACCTGCCATAGTGGCCCTATGGCCGAGGACGACATCCGCTACAGGGCGGTGCAGGCGAGGGACCCACGCTTCGACGGTTGGTTTTTCGTCGCAGTGACCTCGACAGGCATCTATTGCCGACCGAGCTGCGCTTCCGTGTTGCCTGGGCGAGCAAACGTCCGCTTTTACCCGACCGCGGCGGCCGCCCAGAAAGCGGGTTTCCGGGCGTGCAAGCGCTGCCGGCCAGACGCCTCTCCCGGCTCGCCGGAGTGGGACCGCCGGGACGACGTCGTCGCCCGTGCCATGCGGGCAATCGCCGACGGCGTCGTGGACCGGGAGGGTGTCCACGGGCTCGCTTCTAGGCTCGGCTACTCGACGAGGCAGCTCGGGCGCCTCCTCCTGGCCGAAGTCGGTGCCGGCCCGCTCGAGCTGGCCAGGGCGCAGCGCGCACAGACGGCGCGGATCCTTCTCGAGACGACGTCGATGCCCGCTTACGACGTGGCCTTCGCCGCAGGTTTTGGCAGCGTGCGCCAGTTCAACGACACGGTGAGGGCGGTCTTCGCCGAGGCGCCGACGGCGCTCAGGGCGCGGGCGCAGGCAACTGCGCAGGCACGGGGACGGGTATCCCGCCCAGCTCGCAGCGCGGCTCGGGACGGCGCGACCGGCGGGACCGGCGACGGCGCAGCGGCTCCCGGGGCCACTGCCGTGACCGTGCGCCTCGCCTTCAGGCCGCCCATGGTCGCCGATCTGCTGTTCGGTTTCCTTGCAGCGAGGGCGGTGCCGGGGGTCGAGGAGGGCGACCTCAGCTCTTATAAAAGATCCCTCAGCCTGCCTCACGGGCTCGCCACGGTCACCGTCCGGCCGCCGGCTGGCGGTGAGCGGTACATGCCGGCAACATTCGTGCTCGAGGACCTGAGGGACCTGACGACGGCGGTAAAGCGTGCCCGGCAACTGTTCGACCTCGATGCCGACCCCGAAGCCGTCTCCGAGCTGCTCGGGGGCGACCCGCTCCTCGGGGAGGCGGTCCGCTCCCGGCCCGGGGTCAGGGTGCCCGGGCACGTGGACGGCGACGAACTTGCCATCAGGGCGGTGCTCGGCCAGCAGGTGAGCGTTGCCGGTGCCCGCACGCTCGCCGGGCGGCTCGCCGCTGCCTACGGGCGGCCGCTGTCTTCCCCGGACGGGACCGTGGTGCGCAGTTTCCCCCCGGCCGACGCCCTTGCCGAGGTCGGTACTGCCGACCTGGCGATGCCGCGGGCCCGGGCACGCTGCCTGACCGAGTTGGCGGGCGCGCTCGCAAAGGGCGAAGTCGACCTGAGCCCGGGGGCGGACCGTGAAAAGGCGTCCGAAGCCCTTCAACGCCTACCCGGGATCGGCCCTTGGACGGTCTCGTACATCCAGATGCGCGCCCTGCGCGACCCCGATGCGTTCCCCGCGGCCGACTTAGGGTTGCGCCGTGCGCTCGAACGGGCAGGCGTACCCGGGGCACGTTCCCCAGCGGCGGTGCTCTCACTGAGCCGGCGCTGGCGCCCCTACCGGGCCTACGCGCTCCAGTACCTCTGGGCGGGTTTACCCGAGGCGCAGGGCGCCGGGCGCGGGCGCCGAGCCAGGCTCGCCCGAGCGGCCAGCCCGGGAGGCAGACAAATGCCAGCAGCAACCATCGAGGAGGTAATGGCATGAGCACATCACGACCAAGTAGGCAACCGTCCCCCTCGGACGGGTGGTGGGCGGTAGAGACACCGGTTGGCCGGCTGGCCCTGGCGGGTGACGACGACGCCCTCCACTTTCTCCGCCTGCCCGGTGACAGCGACGGCGAGCAGCTTGCCGCCTCGGGCCGCGAACACGGGCGCCCTTCGAGCGTCGCCAAAGCAGAGGCACAGTTACATGCTTATTTCGCCGGCGAGCTGACCAGCTTCGACCTGCCACTGGGCCCGACGGGGACGGCTTTCCAGCAAAAAGTGTGGTGGGCGCTCGCAGAGATCCCCTTTGGCGAGACGCGCAGCTACGGCGAGATCGCCCGCAAGGTAGGCAACCCCAAGGCATGCAGAGCTGTCGGCATGGCCAATAACCGAAACCCGATCGCCCTCATCATCCCGTGCCACCGCGTTATCGGAGCCAATGGCAGCCTCACGGGCTACGGAGGGGGGCTAGCGCTAAAAGAACGGCTCCTCGCTCACGAACGCAGCGTCCTGGCGGGACGGGAGCAGCGCTAGGGCCGTTATGAGGCCAGCGGGGCCGAAAGCTTGTTGACCAAGGTTTCGAAACCGGCGTAAAAGCTCGGGTTTGCTGCTTCGAACGACCCGATGCGGCCATTGTCGAGCGTCTGGCAGCCCGAAGTGGCGTACCAGAGGCCGGCATCGGGACGTGCAGGGTAGGAAAACCCGATCAAAGCAACGGCTCCGGTGTCGAGCGGGCACTGGGCGACCTTGCTCCACATGACGACTGCAGACGGCTTTTTCAGGTCGAGTTCCCTGATCACCCGCGCCAGGGAAGCGGCCTGGGCCGGCGTCAACCGGGTCGCCCTGCCGAGGGAGCCCTGGCGGGGTATGCCGTAGTAACGGCAAACGATGCCCGCTGTCGGGGTTGAGGCCGGCACGAGCGGCGGCCCCGGGAAGGTATTGACGACGTCGGCGTAACCCCTCGTCGAACGCGGGCACCCCGATGCCACTACGACACGCAATTTGGGGGAGCGTGACACGTGCCAGGTGCCGCCGCCCGCGCCGGCACCGGGTTGTGCGTTGGCAGCCCCGGAGAGACCAAAGATCCCCGCAGCGACCGGCACCAGGACAAACAAGAGCGTGAAGACCGCGCGCCGCATACGTTCGCCTGCAAGCATCGCGCCGGCGGCTGCGGGGTACCAGGCAGCCGTCGGCAAGAATGGCCCTGTGGCGCCTACGGACGTCGAAAGTGCCGCGGAAGAGCTTTACGGGCTCCCGCCCGGCGAGTTCACGTCCCGGCGCGACGAGCTGGCCGTCGTCGCACGGCGTTCGGGCGATAAAGATGTGGCGGCCTCGGTCAAGGCTCTGCGGCGCCCGACTATGGGCGCGTGGCTAGCTAACTTGCTGTCCCGTAAGCGGGCGAACGATATTTCTGCTCTCGCCGAGATAGGGGCACAACTTCGCGCCGGGGGCAAGCTGGCACCCCCCGACCTCCGGCGGCTGTCGCAGCAGCGCCACAGCATGGTGCGGGCGCTCGTCGCCGACGCGAAAAGACTCGCAAGCGATGCGGGACAAGCCGCCGGCCCAGCCGTGCTCGACGAACTGACGGGCACCCTCGAGGCTGCCGTTTTTGACCAGCCTTCGGCCGAGGCCCTGATGCGCGGACGGCTGACAACCTCGTTGAGCTATTCGGGGTTCGGGACGCTCCAGGTCGTCGCTCCGGCTGCAGCCGGGCGCGGGACCGCCCGCTCCCCCGGCGCCCAACCAGCTCCCGGCGGGCCTCCTGCCGGCGACGGCGCCACCCCGGGCGGCGCCTCTGGCCATGCCGCACCCGGCCGCCGTCCCGCAACCGGCCGTGCCACGCCGGGGCGTCTGCGCGATGCCGGAGACGCCCTTGCCGAGGCTAAGTCGGCCGAGGAGGGCCTTGCGGAGAGGCTCGCTGCGGCCCTGGAACGACGCGACCTCGCCGGGAGGCAAGTCCTCGAGGCACAAACCCGTCTCGACGAAGCACGAAGAGCCGAGGACACAGCAGAGCGCGAAGCGCGGGCGCTCAAGCGTGAGCTTTCCGCAGCTGGGCGCGCACGGCTGGCTGCCGAAACCGCTCTCGCGAGGGCGAAGGACGAGGCCCCCAAGCCCTAGTGGGCGCCCCGTCCGTCGTAGAGGTGGCGCACAGCAGCGATGTCCTCGTCGGCATAACCCTCGGCCGCCGTCCTCGAGTAGGCGTCGCGCGCCGCCGTTGCGACCGGGAGCTCGATCCCGTCCCCATTGGCGATGTCTATCGCAAGCCCGGCGTCTTTGGCACCGAGAGCGGTCGTCCACCACCCCGACCACGGCCCTCCGAGCAGGGCCTCGAAGCGGGCCTTGAGAGGCGGGGCGACCAACGCGCTCAGCAGCTCGCGCAACTGGTCGTCTTCGAGGCCGCCGGACCTCCCGACGGCGAACGACTCTGCCAGAGCGACGGCTCCCGACAGCATGAGGAGGTTGGCGGCCAGCTTTGCGGTGCTTGCCAGGCCGGCGGAGCCGTAGCGGCGGACCGGGCCGCCAAAGGACGGCAAGAATGGCTCGAGCTGGGAAAAGGCCGAATCGTTACAGCCAGCCAGGTAGGTGGCCTGGCCGGCGAGCACAGAGGCTGGGCCGCCCAGGACAGGCATTGCTACGAACGACGAGAACGTGCCTGCGAGCTCGCCCGTAAGGCGGGGCGACACCGTCGAAGTTTCCACATATGTCGAGCCGTCCGGGAGGCAAGCACGCAGTCCCCCCTCCCCGAGCGCCACCGCGCGCACGGCTGCATCGTCGGAAAGGCTCGTGAGCACCACATCGGCCTTCTCAGCGGCGGCCGCGACCGACCCGGCCTCCTTCGCCCCCGCTGCCACGAGCGGAGCGGCCTTGCCTGCAGAACGGTTCCACACGGTCACCTCGTGCCCGCCGTCGAGCAGGCGCTCAGCGAGGGCGGCGCCCATACGGCCGAGCCCGAGGACAGCAATTGTCATGCCCACATTCAACTGCGGCTCGCGGCCGTCCCGGCGCGATAGTGGCTGGATGACAAGCTCACCCGGGCCAGCCGGGCAAGCCGGGCCGGCCGCAGGGCCAGCTGCAGGTTTGACCATCATGGCTGTGCATGCCCACCCAGACGACGAAGCTATTGGCACAGGTGGCATCCTCGCCCGCTACTCGGCGGAAGGGGCGCGCACAGTCCTTGTGACTTGCACGAATGGCGAGCAGGGCGATGGTGCCGGAGGCGTCAAACCGGGCGAAGAGTCCCACGACCCCGCCGAGGTGGCAGCGGTCCGGCTGAGCGAGCTTCGCACGGCGGCGGGCATCCTCGGCATCAGCGACCTGGAGCTGCTTGGCTACCGCGACTCGGGGATGGTCGGGTGGGCCGCCAACACCGACCCGAACGTGTTTTGCAACGTACCGCTCGACGTGGCTGCCGCCAGGATCTCTCATCTCTTGAAGCGCTACCGGCCCCAGGTCGTCGTGACCTACGACGACAACGGCGGGTACGGGCACCCGGACCATATCCAAGCCCACAGAGCGACGATGGCGGCAGTCGAAATGGCGGCGGCCGAAGACGCCACCGGTACGACGAAGGTCTATTACACCGCTCTGCCAAAATCTGCCGTCGCCACGCTGCGCGAACAGCTCGTGCTCTCGGGCGCGGACCTCGAAGGGCAAGATTTCCCTGAGGATTTTGGCACGCCGGACGAACTGGTCACGACCGAGGTCGACGTGTCGGGTTTTGTGGGCCAGAAAATCGAGGCGCTCAATGCACATTCCAGCCAGACGGAGAACTTCTTCTTGAACCGTCTCGGGGAGGACCTCGTGGCCAAAGCCCTCTCACGGGAATGGTTTACCCTCCGGTCGGCACCGCCCGGTTTCGGCGGCGAAACGGACCTTTTTGCCGGAGTGCGGTAAAGGTCAGCTAGGAGGCGCCGTTGTTGCGGTGGAAAGGCAGGTCGAAGCCGAGCAACCTGTCGGCCCGGGCCTGGAAGGCGGCGCGCGCCGGCCCGACGAGCGTTGTCTCCAACCTTTGAGCCGCATCGAGATGGTCGGCAGTCCAAATGATCCTCACTGCGGTGGCGGTCGCATGACCGTCGTCACCTTGAAGGTCGTGGCGGACCGTCGAGGCTACCCGGCGGAAAAGGGCGCCGTCGCTCAGCCCTGGTTCGGGCACCTCTCCCTGGCCGGCGAGCGCTGCGCCGAGCAGGCGGTACCACTTTGCGGTCCGGTCTGCCTCGAAGGAGAGCTGGGCCCGGGCGTCGCCGCGGTCTCCTGCGGGTATGGCTTCGTCCCTCTGCCAAAGGTCGACGACCGACTGGGCGGATTGGCGAAGAGCGACCACGCCCATCAACAACGAGGAAATTTCGGCAAGAGGCACCGGCTTCGGGCCGCGCTCGGCGAGGTAGGTCCTAAAAGCGTCGTCCAGCCTGCGTGAGGCGGCCGCCGCCCGCACCGCCTGCTCGCCAGGGACCGGCGTTGAGGGGATGCACGCGTCGCAAAGGCCGATCCCGTAAGTTATTGCTGCCGAAAGGTACGAAGCGCTCTCCGAGTACGCCTCGTCGAGGGCGTCGCCCAAGGCCGAGCCGGCACCCCGCGGCCAGAACAACAAGCCGACGCCGAGGCTCACGCCGCAGGCTATTGCCACGTCTTCGACCCTCACCAAGCCGATGCGCCACCCGGCAGGGGCGATGAGGTTGAACAGGATCACCAGGTTGACAGTGAAAGCCACCTGTCCGGCCAGGTAGGAAATAGCCGATGGTGCAAACCCGGAGATGAGGATGGAGAACGGCAGCACGGCCCACAGCACGTCCGTGTTGTGCCCGACGAGCTCGATCAGGGCGCCCCCGACGACAAAACCGACCACCGTGCCCGACATCGCCCGGAGCACGTTTTGGCCCGTGTTGAGGGCGTTGCTGCGAAGGACGGACAACGTGGCGAAAGTCACCCAAAATGCGTGCTGCAAACCCGCTTCTTTGGCGATGAACACAGCGAGGGCGAGGCCAACGGCTCCCCGCAGCGAATTATGCAGCCAAACAGAGTGCCGCTCGAGGTGGGCCAGGGCCCTTTCGCGCGCCGCCTGGAAAGCGCTCGGCATCCCTCCCGGCTCGCGGCCCAACACCGCCTCGTGCCAAGGTCTGCGGTCGGCCGCCACGGCGATGTCGATGTTGGCGGCGATCTGTGCCGTGACCAAAGCTATTTCCTGTGCTCGGAAACCCGGGTCGAGGGAACTGACGAACTCTTCGGCCCCGGTGCCGGTAACGGGGAGCTCGCTGCTGCGCGCAGCGCGTCGCGAGACGGGCAAGTGCTCTATAGCATCGCTCTCCATCTCGTCGAGGGCCTTGGCGAGAACTACGCGGGCGGCCTGAAAATCCTCGGTCCGGCCATCGGGAGCGGCGAGCAGCTCCGCACCGCTATCGAGGACGCGGGCCGCGGCCACCCGGACGTTTATCGCTTGGCTACTTACGGGTACACGCCCGGTGCCGGCGGCACCATCTGTGAGAGCGCCCAACCAGAGCAGCTCGTCGACCAGCCTCACCACGGCTCGGGCCGAGGTGCCGAGGCTTGTCGGGCGGGACGGCGTGGCAACGAAGGTCCGCTCCAAGGCAGCCAGTGCCCCGTCTTTTGCCGTCCCGGCTTGGCCATCCGCCACGGCTTGCCTCCCGGCATCAGCCACCAGCCCCGTGCCGGCAGCGGCGCCGGCAGCGGCAGCAGAACGGGCAGCGGCACCAGAACGGGCAGCGGCACCAGAACCGGCGCCGGCACTCGAGGCGCGTGAGGCGATCTCGCGGAGCGCGGGCACCGTAGAGCTGCGCAGAGCGTTGCGGGCCGGGGCAGGCCAAAGGAGCCAAACAGCCAAGAACGCGGCGCCCGAAGCCATTGCGAACCCTGCGGCACGATCGGGGATGGCCGAGACGGGCCCCGAGATCGACACGGGTACCACGAAAGTCAAAAGGAGCGAAGTCGTCGCGCTCGCCACGACCGAGCTCACCACGCCCGCAAAGATCGCCACGAACCCGACGGCGGCCATGGAAACGGCGGCCAACCATGTCACCTGCGACACAAGCGTGCCGAGGCAGACAAGCCCGAGCCCGGCAACTGAGAGCGCGGCCTGCGCCCGCAGCCGGTTGCGCATCGGCCCCGTGAACTCGGCGAGCAACAACAAAGCGAAGGACCCAAAGGCCGCAAGGTAGGCGACTTGGCCGTTCGCGAGCACCTTTATGCTGAAAGCGAAAAGGCTCGGCATGACGATCGCGGCGCGCCCGGCCCGTCGCAGTGCTCCGTAACCCGGGTCGTGGGCGCTCAGCCAGGTAAGCAGGCCAGGTCGTCGAGTGCTCGGCGCCCCCGGCCCAGCCGCCACGAGCCGTTCGGCCGATGGGCTCACGGGGAGGAGCTTAACCCTGAGAGCGCCAGAGCCTGAAATGAAAGGGATGCCCCCCGTAGGGTGCGGCCGAGGGGCATCCTTTCAATGGCGTACCGCCGGTTCGCCCGGCGCCCGCCAAACCAGAAGCGGTGGCGCTCAGACAGCCCTTCGGAACGGCAGCCCGCGCACCCCGAGCGCGATCGCTTCGATCGCCTTGACGTCGGCTTTAGCAATCGCCAAGTCGTTTGCTGCTTGGCCCAACTGGTAGCCCCACGTCTTGATCTGGCTCTCGTTGCCCGGGTACCCTGACGGGCTCAGCCCGAGAGCGTCGGCCGAGACGCCCGAGGTCAATGAGGTCGCCGCCGTCACCCGCGAGGTGATGTCGGCGAGCAGAGCCGTGGCACGAGGACGGTTGAGCTCGGTGACGAGGGGGGTGAGCTCGGTGACGAGGCCCGTGTAGCCGCCTTCGGTAACCGTTTCGTTGTCAGCCTGGATGACGAGCCCGAACTGAGCGCTCACGACGAGGTAGACGCGCTCGTCGACGATCATCGCCTGGCGCACGGCTTCGAGCTGCGCCTCGGTCGTCGCCGCAGCGGCGTTATTGGCATCGGTCTCGAGAGCGCTCTGCTCGTTCGTGATGATCGTGGTGAGCGCAGCGCGGTCGGAGGTAGTGACGTTGGCTGCGTCGGCGAGGTTGGTGCCAATGAGCACCAGTTGTACTTGCCGCGCAAGGATTTCGTGTTCGACAGCCAGTTGGTCCCGCTGGAACACCGTGGCGCTGAAGGCAGTGCTGGTCGGAGGCGTGGTCGGAGGCTGGGCTTGGGCCGGCGATGCGAACACAGAAGACATGCCGGCAGCGACTAGGGCGATGGTTGCTGCTGCTTTGTGGGTTGTCATGGCATTATCGTCCCGCGCAAATGTGAGGTGGCCGTGAACCCGTTTTGAGGGCTCGGTTAGGGCCTGGCCAGAATTTGAACGGCTTGTCGGCGATTTGTAATGCAATTGTGATGGGAGCCGACGCCATAGGGTATGAAGTACCGATGACCGAAATCTCCGAGGAGCCACCCGACGACAATGAGGCATTTGAGAGCCTCGACGAGGCGCTCGACGACGAGGACGCCCAGAGCGGCTTCACGCGCGGCCCGCAAGGTCAGCGCGACCTCGACTCAGAGCTGGTAGTCGACGAGTACGAGCTCGAGGAGGCAGGCGCCCTCCTCGACGACCCCGACCGGATATCGCTCATCGACGGGTCGATGGACGACCCTGACGGCGCGCCCCCCCGTACACGACGGCCTCCGGCGTTGTACGACGGTTGGGAGCGCGACCCTCTCGAGGCTGAGGACGCAGGCCTGGAGGACAGCGACGACGAGGACGAGGACGATATCTCTGGAGAGACCAGCGACGACCCGGAGCTCCAGATCAGCTCTGTCGACCCCGCCGACCTGGAGCAGGTGCCCGACGATGCTGCCGGGGAGGATTCGGCCCGCTGGTGAGGGGCCCGCAGGGCAAAGGCTGCTAGACCTTTCCCGGTGCCGCACGTAACGGTCGGCGGCAAGGGCAAAGGAGACGGGCGATGAGCGCGGCGCATGCGGGCAGTGGAGAGCTCACGGCCGGCGTTATAGGAGCGGGCCAAGGCGGCATGCTGTCCGTCCGGGCGCTCCAGGCGTCGGGCAATTACAGGCTCGTTGGTGTGGCCGACTCGAACGAGAGCGCCCGCACCAGGGCGGCAAGCCAGCTGCCCGGCGTCGAGGTGTACCCCGATGCGGGTTCCCTCCTGAGCGCCCTTCAGCCTTCGGTCGTGTGCGTGAGCACTTTCGCCCCGAGCCACCCCGACGTTGCGAGGCAAGCCTTGCAAGCGGGCGCCCGCGGCTTGCTCGTCGAAAAACCCATCGCCCTCACGTGGCGTC
>DATJMJ010000221.1:0-2455 GCA_035508795.1 Acidimicrobiales bacterium | reverse complement strand
CGCTCGGGTACGGACGCGACCGGTTCTTCTGGTCCCTGTTCGCCGCGCTCGGCCTCTTCGTTGGTGGCGGCGGCCTGGCGCTCGACGAGGCCATCCGATCTGGCCTCCACCCAACACCGGTGCACTCGTACGGGCTTGGCTACGCAGTGTTGGGCCTCACCGCGGCGCTCGATGCCTACTCAGTCCTGGTCGGGCTACGGCCGCTCCGCCAACAGGCTGCTGAACGAGGGCTCTCGTCGCGTGCCTACTTGCCACTCAGCACCGACCCTGCCTCGGTGACAGTGGTCGTTGGCGGAGGCTGCGCCGTGGTCGGGGCCGTGGCCGCCGTCGCAGGGCTTGTCATAAGCCAGCTAACGGGTAGCCCGACGCCGGACACGGTAGCCAGTGCGCTGATCGGGCTCTTGTTGATCGTTGTATCGGTATTTCTCTTGAGGACAAACCGAGCGCTGCTTACCGGACGCGGCGTCGCTCCGTCGACGCTTGGGGCCATGCGTGCGGTCGTCGCGGCTCAACCGGGCGTCGTGGGGGTTGCTGACCTGTTCGCCGTAGTCGTCGGTCCGTTGAGCCTGGTCGTCGACGGGGAGGTCACGTGCGAGAGCGGGCTCGACGTTTCCGCCGTCGAGCAGGTGATCGGGCAGGCGGTGGCGGCCCTCCGGGAGGGTTGGCCCATGATCAAGTACGTCTACCTGATGCCGGTGCCGGCGGCACAGTCTGGTCGGACCGCCCGCCTCAGTCGTCGCTCTTCGATGCACCGGCATAGGTAAGGGCGGGTCACGTGTACCTGTCGCCGGTCCTCCGTCGCCCGTGGTAGCGATGAGGAGCTGGCCGGTCGCCGTCGGCACTTAGCCGATGGGGCCGACCAGGGTCGGGTACACCGTCAGGGTAGTCCGCCGCAGTGGCGCGCGAAGAGGTGCTCGAGCCGCAACAAGAGCGGCTGCGCCGGTCCACCCGGCACCACGCGCGTCGTGAGCAGGCCGACGGTGGCGAAGGCGGCTGCGACGAGCAGGGCCACGGCGTAACGGTGGCTCGCGTCCCCGTGGAAGGTGACCAGGGTGGCGGATACGACGGCCACACCTAGCGCAGAGCCGACCTGACGCGACGCGGTCAGCACCGCGCTGGCGGATCCCTCCCCCTGGGCCGCCACCGGTCCGTGGGTCCCCGCGAGGGTCGAGGCGACCTGGACGATGCGGGCCGAGATCCCCATCACGAACAAGAAGGCCAGCAACCCGAAAAGCACGCCGCGGGCGACGCTGAGCGCAGAGCCGACGAGGGCGAGCAGGCCGAGGGACATGCCCGCCGCGAGTGCGCGGCGGGGCCCGAGCGCAGGCACGAGCTTCGAGGCCGGGCCGGCCAATGCGAAAGCCCCGACCGCCTGGGGGATAAAGCACAGCCCCGTCAGGACGGGCCTGAGGTCCCGGCCCTCCTGCAAGTAGAGCGTCACCAGTAACACTGCACCGGCGTTGCAGGCGCCGTAGGCGAGCAGGCACTGGTTGGCGCCGAGGATGGCCCGGTCCTTGAGCAGGTCGAGGTTGAGCAGGGGCGTGGCCGCTCGGCGCTCGCGGACGACGAACGCGACGAGCAGGACCAGCCCGGCGCCCACCACCACGGCGGGCTGCGTCGGCTGAAGGGTGTCGCCGGCGCGCGTCACGCCGAGCACGAGCAGGGCCACGCCCGCGGTGGCGAGAATTGCTCCGGCGACGTCGAGCCGGCCAGAGCGACGGGGCGGGTCGGCTGGCAGGAGGCGCCAGGACGCCACGAAAAGCACCACGCCCACCGGGACGTTTACGAAAAAGACGAGCCGCCAGCTCGCCTCCACAAGCAGGCCGCCGATCACGGCGCCAGAAGCAAAGCCGGCCGAAGCAACCGCCCCGTACACACCGAGCGCGTGGCTGCGCTGAGCGCCGTCAGGCCAGCTCGTGACGAGCAGGGAAAGCCCCGCCGGAGCCAGCATCGAGGCGCCGAGCCCTTGGACGGCTCTCGAGGCGATCAACAGCTTCGGCTCGACCGCCAGCCCCCCGGAGATGCTGGCAAGGACGAAGATGCACAGCCCGACCCGGTACATACGGGCCCGGCCGAAAACGTCGGCGAGCCGGCCGCCGAGGAGGAGGAAGCCGCCGAAGGTAACGGCATAACCGCTCACCAACCACTGCAGCGTCGTCGCCGCCACGTGCAAGCCGTGCTGGATCGAAGGTAACGCCACATTGACAATCGTGAAATCGAGCACGACCATGAACTGGGCCATGGCCAAGGTGGCCAGCAGTGCGGTACGTCCAGCCGGCGCCCTTGATGGGGGGCCGCCCGTATTTTCGGACGGAGGCCCGCTCGCGCCTGCGGTGCTCGACATGTCGGTGCCTCCGGTCTCGTCAACATGAAACTTATCTAGAGCTAAGAAATGATCTCACCTCAGTGTCACTTTGGCGCCGGGGAGCCTCCCGACCAAGGCCTGCCCGCGGCG
>DATJMJ010000220.1:0-56854 GCA_035508795.1 Acidimicrobiales bacterium | reverse complement strand
GTGGACAGGAACACCAGGGGGTACTTCTTGTACAGGGGGTTGGTGGGGGAGGCCTCGATCGGCTCCTGGTGGACCGCGACCTCCTGGTTGAAGGGGACCAGCATCTCCACGTAGAACTCGATCTTGCCGCTCTTGGTGGGGAACTGCTTGTTGAAGAACGGGACATAAGGGACCGGGTCCGTGTTGAGGTGCACGCACTCGGTCGTGAGCCGCTCCCAGGTGAGCCCCTGTACCGTCGGGTCGGCCTTCGGCGTCCCCAGGTGCATGATCTCGCGCAGGTACTCGTCCGCACCGCGGTCGAAGTACTGGCCCACGCCCATTTTCTTCGTGACCAGGTTGAGCGCGTCGAGGTCCGACTTGGACTCGAAGAGGGGGTCGATGATCTTCGGCATGTACTGCAGGTAGAAGTTGTTCGAAGACAAGAGGTCGGTTTTTTCGAAGTAGGTGCAGGCAGGTAGCACCAGGTCGGCAATGTCGGCGGTGGCAGACAGCACGTAGTCCGAGACGACGCAAAAATCGAGATCCTTTATCGCCTGGACGACGCGGTTGCGGTCTGACATCTGCTGGGCGAAGTTGTCGATCATGAACCAGGCTGCCCGCACCGGGAAGGGCTTGCCTTCCTCGACTGCACTGCAGAAGTCCATCGGCTCGAGCAGCGTGTACGGCTTGCCCGTAGGCGCCCAGAAGTGTGGGAGGTCGAAGGCTGTCGTAGTGAGACCGCCCGCGAAAGTCGTGATCCCGCCCCCGTGCTGGCCGATGTTGCCAGTTATCGCCTGCAAAGTGACCAGGGCCTGCATGTGCAGGTCGCCGTGGTACCAGTGCGACAGGCCGAAGCCGACCCGCACGGCGAGGGGCTTGCTCGTGCCCCAAGTTTGTGCAAGGGATATGACCTGTTCGACGGGTATATCGGTCACTTCTGAGGTGTGCTCGGGGGTGAAGGGCGCCATGGCATCGGCCAACAACTGGAGCGCTGTACTCGCCTGGACGGGCCCGGCTCGATGGGTGCCGAACAGCGCCGGCGACTTGAGCGAGGGGTCGCTCGCCGCCTTTACCTTCCCGTCGGCCTCGTCGAAGACCACGTAGTCGTCGGCTGCCTTGCCGGTCGTGCCCGGGACGGCGTCCTTTGCACGCAGCCAGCCCTTGGTGCGCGGGTCGACCAGGTACGGCCCTACGGTGTAGGAGCGGATGTACGCCGCGTCGTAAAGCTCGTTGACGAGGATGTAATTGATGATCCCGTCGATGAGGGCCGTGTCGGCGCCCGGTCGGATGGGGAGCCATTGGTCCGATGCCGCAGCGGTAACGGTAAATCGGGGGTCTACGGAGATGAGCTGAGTGCCCGACTGGTCGCGGGCGTCGAGCATCACCCGCCAGTCGGGGATCGACGTCTCGGCGACGTTGTTGGCCCAGAAGACGATCGTCTTGGCGTTGAGGAAGTCGACCGACTCGTGCCCGGTGAAAAACCCGCCGCCGTTGGCCGGGTTCGTCGGGTCGACCAGGACGTAGTTCCAACCGCACGGGGTGGCGGAGTCGCCCTCGTTGTCGCCTTCGGAGTCACCGGCAGATGCGCCGATCACGCTGGCGAAACGAAAGCCCGCGCCAACAACACCCTCGATCAGGCCCAGCGACCCGGTATAGGGGGCGATCCACACAGACGTCTTGCCGTACTTCGCCTGGATGCGGGTGAAGTTGTCGGCGATCATTGTCGTGGCCTCGTCCCAGCTGATGCGTTGCCACTTGCCCGAGCCCCTCGGCCCGACCCTCTTGTAGGGGTACTTCAGGCGGTCGGGGCTGTAGGTATTGGAGATCTGGGACAAGCCGCGGGCGCAGATGCGGGGGTGGAAGGTCGGCGCCGGCGCGCCCGAGACGGTCTTGGTGCCCCATGGGGCAGGTTCGACCATGCTCACGCGGCCGTCCACGACGTGGACGAGGTGGCCGCAGGCCCCGTCACAGTTGTTTGAGTGCCCTGTGCGGTAGACGAGCTCCTGGCCTGTGATCACTCCCACGGCGGAGCTCGCCTGGGCGGAAGTCGTTTGGGCCGAAGCAGGCTGGAAAAATCGCAGCTTGTTGGCTATCACCAACCCGCCCGCGGCAGCGGCGCTCCCTCCGAGGAAGGCACGTCTCGACAAGCTCATCGCGCTGACGTCTCCTCTCTTGTCAGTCCCGAGCCGGGGGCCATGCTTTGTCAGGCAACGTCACCGGCCTCGGCGCTCTCCGTTCACTCAACCAGTGCCCGTTCCTTGGCAAATAGGGCCGGAGTGCCCCTAGAAAATGCGCCGTGCCGTGCGTGCCCTCCCGTACTTGCCGACCCCGTGCTGCCAGCCACCGGGCCATGCCCGGGCCCAATAGCGGACGGGCTAGGGCCGATGGTCCTTTATTACTCGCATGTATTGTTTAAAAACCCGCGAGCAGGGATAATGACGGGTATGGCCGTCCGGTGCCCCTTCGTTGTCACGCACCGGTTTGAACGGCCCTTGGTTTGACCGAGGCCGCGGCTCTCGGCCCATTGGCGCAAGGCTATGGCCAGGCGGCCTACCGGGCTCTGGCCGGGCCGAGCCGCCAGGCACTCCTCGCTCTTTTGCAACGCGTCGGCCGGCCGCTCGATGCGAGCGAGGCAGGTGCGGCGGTCGGCCTGCACACCAATACTGCCCGGGTCCACCTCGACTTGCTGTGCTCCGCCGGCCTTCTCACGCGCCGTACCGAGGACCGTTCGACTCGTGGCCGCCCACGGGTGCTCTACGAGGTTGCCTCGGCCGTCGAGAGCCTCGTCGGCCAGCACGGTACCGAGGGGGAAGAGACGGGTTACCGCGAACTCGCACGACTGCTCGCGCAACAGCTTTCCGAGCTTCCTGACGTGCCCGAGGGGGCTGTCAGGGCCGGCCGCCGCTGGGCAGCGGCGCTCGAGAAGGTGCCATCGCCAGCGGGGGCGGTCTCGGCCGAGCAGGGGGTGGCCGTGGTGACGGACCTCTTGGAACGGCTCGGGTTCCGTCCGGAAGCCGACCTGGCCGCCGGCGAGCTGCGGCTCCGGCGCTGCCCTTACGTGGAGGTTGCCAAAGACAATCGCGTCGTCGTTTGCGGTGTGCACCTCGGGATGCTCAACGCCACGCTGGAACGCCTCGGCGCGCCTGTGGAGGCGGTCGGCCTCGATCCCTTGGTGTCGGAACAGCCGACCTTGTGCGTCGCCCGGCTGGCCGTGCGTGGCACGCCGGGACAAGCGCCCAGCCCGGCGGGGCCCCGGTGAGCGGGTTGGAGGCGCCTCTCGCTGTGCCCGTCGCGTTCCGGCACGCGGTGGAGGCCCGACTACAGCCCGGGCACCCTGCAGGCCCGGAGCTGATGCCTCTCGATGGGGCACTGGCCGACCGTTATGGCAGGGCGCACACCGACCTCAGGGTTTCGGTCACGGACCGCTGCAACCTCCGCTGCGTGTACTGCATGCCCGACGAGGGCGTGCCCTTCCGTCCGCGGGAAGAGCTGCTGACCTTGGAGGAGATCACCCGGGTGGCCGGCGTGGCCCGCCGCTTGGGGGTGACATCGCTCCGCCTCACCGGGGGTGAGCCTCTTGTGCGGCGCGGCCTCGTGGAGCTGGTACGCCAACTGGCGGGGCTTGGGTTCGACGACCTGGCGCTCACAACGAACGGGACGGCGCTCGGGCCCGTGGCGATGGCGCTCGCGGCGGCGGGGCTGAACCGTGTCAATATCAGCTGCGACTCGCTCAGGCCGGGACGGTTCGGCGAGATCAGGCGACGCGGCGAGCTGGCGAAGGTGCTCGCGGCGATGGACGCCGCCGAAGCCGCAGGTCTCCGCCCGGTCAAGGTCAACGTCGTACTCATGGCAGGCGTGAACGACGACGAGGTGCCCGATTTCGCCGCCTTTGCCCGCGAACACGGCCGCCCTGTGCGCTTCATCGAGTTCATGCCTCTCGACGCTCAAGGGGCTTGGGACCGCAGCCAAGTGGTGCCGAGCGCCGAAGTGCTCAGCCGGATCAACGATATTTGGCCTATCGAGGCGGTCATGACCGGCGGTTGCGGTGCTGCACCGGCAGATCGTTACCGCTTTTGCGACGGCAAAGGTGAGGTCGGGGTAGTAGCGAGCGTGACGCGGCCCTTCTGCGGGTCGTGCAACCGGTTACGCCTGACGGCGGACGGCGCGTTCAGGAACTGCTTGTTCTCCGACGAGGAGATTTCCGCCCGGGCCATCATGCGGGGAGGCGGTAGTGACGAGGATCTCGCCCGGGCGTTGCGGCTTTCGGTGTGGGGGAAGCTGCCCGGCCACGGCATCAACGACCCGGGTTTTCTCCGCCCGGCCAGGTCGATGTCCATGATCGGCGGTTGACGGTGCGCCGACGTGGTGCGACGACGCGCCCAGCTGCGCTGGGTGGCTCTCGATGATCCCCGTCGACGAGGTCCGTCGCGCGGTGCTGTCCGCGTGCGACCTCCTCAGGCCTGTAGACGTGGTCCCCTGGGAGGCCGTCGGGCAAGTTTTGGCTCGGCCGGTCACGGCGACAGTCGCCTTGCCCTCGTTCGCAAATTCCGCCATGGACGGCTATGCCCTTAGGTCGGCAGACACCTTGTCGCCGCCTGCCAGGTTGCGTGTGGTGGGCACCACAATGGCCGGTGACCCTCAGGGGGGGCCCGTCGGCAAAGGAGAAGCAGCCCGGGTGATGACAGGCGCCGTGCTGCCCTCGGGCGCCGATGCCGTTTGCATGGTGGAACACGTCCGCACCGAAGAGAACGGCGCGTTCGTCCTCGTAACCGAGACGCTGCGCCCCGGGAGCAACGTGCGCCGCGCGGGCGAGGAAATCCTCCCCGGGGAAGAAGTTTTCGGCCGCGGGACGTGCCTCGGCCCCCCACATGTCGGAGTACTGGCGAGCATCGGGACCGAAAAGCTCGTCGTTTACCCACGCCCTGTTGTCGGTGTCCTGTCGACGGGCGACGAGCTTGCTATTGGTGACGACAGGCTCGGGCCCGGGAAGGTACGCGACGCGAACCGCCCTGCGCTCCTTGCCCGCCTGTCGTCTGACGGATTTGGCATTGCCGACCTGGGCACCGTCGCCGACGACCTCGACGCACTCGTCGAGCACCTCGAGAGCGGGGCGTCGGGGACCGACGCCCTCATCACGAGCGGCGGCGTGAGCGTCGGGGACCGCGACCTCATGAGGGCGGCCCTAGAAAGGCTCTGTGGGCCGCAGGCTCTGTCGGTACAGGTTGCTGTCAAGCCGGCGAGGCCGTTCGCCTTCGGTACCGTAGGCACGACGGGGGTACCGGTCTTCGGGCTTCCCGGTAGCCCGGGGGCGGCACTTGTCTCCTATGAATTGTTCGTGCGGCCGGCGCTCCGGAGGATGGCGGGCCACGCCGTCCTGGAGCGGCCACAGGTCACTGCCGTCGTTGACGAGGACTTGACGAGTACCCCGGACGGGCGGCTGCACCTCAGCCCCGTTGTCGTCCGCATCGGGGCAGAAGGCGAGCTCCGCGCCCGCCCGTGTGGAGGCCGAGGCTCGCATACCCTGCGCACCATGGCCGAAGCCAATGCGCTCGCAATGCTGCCCGACGGCGAGGGCGTCGCAGCAGGCCGCCGTGCCCGCGTCCTCTTGCTCGACACCGACAGCTTGCACTGAACAGCCTGGTGTCCCCTGGGCCCGGCCACTGCCGGGTCTCGTTCGTCCCGCCGTCCCGCTGGCAGCTTCGTGGCCGGGCCTTCCCCTCTCGAGAGCAAGCGGGCTTGACTTTGAATCCATAGAATTGATAGCATCAGTTAGGATTCGAGAAAGAGCGCAACGGTACTTCCGTGAACGCCGTCGGCCGCCGCTTAGTGGAGGTAAAAGAATGTCGTCGTCAACCCTTGACTACACAAGGATCGTCACCCTTGGCCACACGATCGTTTTTACGGTCCCCGACCGCGTCGCCCAAGAGTTGGGCATCTTTGAGAGAAATGGGGTCGAGGTAGTCCCGTCGGGAGGTTGGACAGCTTCGGCTAACAGTTTTGTGCCGGGCCACCCCGAGCGTGACCCGCTCGGGGCCTTCGAGCATGTGAAATTCGACACGTGGAACATGTGCGAGTGGGGCGCTGTCCACCGGGTCGAGAAAGGAGAGTCGCGGCCGGCGCGCATCGCCTATTTGCGGCCGGCAGTGGTGGTCCAAGCCATAGTCAGCCTTGACCGCGCGCTCCAAGAGCCCCACGACTTGGCAGGCGTGACGGTGGGGATCCACGAGACTACGGGTCAGCATTACACCACTCTTCAGCTGCTGGAAGGAACGCTGCGGCGCGACCAGATCAAAGTTTCCCATGGAGAAGGCAACCTGGTGGACTCGCTCCATACCGGGGAGTTCCGCGCCGTGACGGTGATGGAACCTTATATCAGCCTCGCCCTCAAGGAGGGTGCCCACATCATCGCCCAAACGTTTTACCGGGGTGCCCAGACCTTTGCCGAGACAGTTCCCCTCGGGGCGCAGCAGGCGTATGTCCGCTCTGTCAACGAGGCGGTAGACGTGATCAACGCGGCCCCCGACCGCTACCGCGCCTACATCACCGAGCTGGCCGGAGACCGGCTGGCACCTGAGGAACTCCGCCGGGACTACTACCGTTACACGCACGCCAAGCCTTACTCCGCTGAACGGTTTGCGGACACCTACGCCTGGATGCAGTCGTGGGGCCTCGCCCGGGGCGACAAGACGTTTGACGAAATCATCAACCCTGCTGTCCTGAGCGCTTCGGGCGTGTGATGCTCCCGAGCTCAAAGACAACCTTTCAATAGGACTCGCGCTTGCATGCCCAGTCTCGTCATATGGAACCAGGCCGGCCCCGAGGCTACTGCGGCTATCTCTGCAGCGGTCCCCGGTGTGAGCGTCGTCGATATCGAGCGTGACCCGCCTCGAGTGCCTGAACCACAAGCGCAGGTCCTGCTGGCGGTGCCGCGCCGCGACCTCCCGAGAGCCCGTTTGCCCTACGTCGACGTTTCCTGGGCGGAAAGTGTCCAGTGGGTCCACGCCACACCGACGGGTATCGACCAGTTCCCGCCGGCGCTGTTCCACAACAAGATGGCTACTTGTGGCCGCGGGCTTTCCGGCTCGGCCATCGCAGAGTTCGTGATGGCCGCCGTGCTCGGGTTCGAGAAGCGTATGCCTGAAATATGGGCCTCCAGGGGCGAGGAATATCCCTCTCAGCTTGGGAGGGCCGAGGGTAAGACCCTTGGGATCGTAGGGTTCGGGGCTATCGGCCGCGCCGTCGCCCAACGAGCCTTGCCCTTTGGGATGTCAGTACTTGCGGCCCGTAGGACCTCGTCGCACCCCGGTCTCGAGGGCGTCCGGCTCGTCGGCCTCGAAGAGCTCCTGAGCTCGTCGGACCACATTGTCCTTGCCGCTCCATCGACAACCGAGACGTTCAACCTCTTGGACCGGCGGCGCTTGGCTCTTGTCCGGCCCGGCTCCCATTTGGTCAACGTCGCCCGAGGGACGCTCGTCGATAATGACGCCCTTGTCCATGCATTGGACGAAGGCCGCCTCGCGTTGGCCACCCTCGACGTGGTCGAGCCAGAGCCCTTACCCGATGTCCACCCCTTGAGGGCACACCCCCGTGTACGGATCAGCCAGCACATTTCCGGGAGCGTGCAGGGCGTGAGAGAGTGCCTCGTCCAGCTGTTCATCGACAACCTGCGCCGGTTCCAGGCCGGCCAGCCCCTGGCCGGGGAGATCGACACGGAGTTGGGTTACTGAATGTTAGTTAGCGAAGACCTGTCGCTCGTCGCGGCGGAGCACCACCGCGACGGGGCGCATGCTGCACCTCACTTGGTGAGAGTTATGAGCACTGCGTCGCGGCGGCACCGCCTCCCACGGCTCGCCCGCCGGGCGAGCGGTCCTGTGGTCTTTTTGGTTATGTGGCAGCTTCTTTGCTCCACGGGGATATTCTCGGCAACTGTCCTTGTCGGGCCGCTCACCGTCCTGTCCACAGCCCACCACCTGGTGGCAGACGGCGAGCTTCCTTCGGCCATGGTCGTTTCCCTTCACAGGGTTGCGGTGGGCGCCGCCGTCGGCATCGCGACCGGGACAGTACTCGGCGTCATTTCGGGCCTCACGAAGCTCGGAGAAGACCTCGTCGATTCGACGATGCAGATGTTGAGGACGGTGCCGTTCGTTGGCCTCGTCCCTCTTTTGATCGTCTGGTTCGGGATAGGCGAAACGCCGAAGTACGCGATCATCGCATTGGGGAGCGCCTTCCCGGTATACCTCAACGTCTTTTCGGGGATCCGGGGGGTAGACGCAAGCCTTGTCGAGTGCACTGAGACCTTGGGCGTCCCGAGGCTGGGCATCGTGCGTCACGTGGTGTTACCGGCCGCGCTGCCAAATGCTTTCGTGGGTTTGCGCTACGCGCTCGGCATCTCATGGATCGCCCTGATTTTTGCCGAGCAGGTCAATGCCACTTCCGGCATCGGGTACCTGATGAACAACGCCGAGCAGTACGACCAAACAAACGTGATCCTTGTCTGCCTGGCTGTCTACGCGCTGCTTGGCCTCCTCATCGACCTCTTGGTCCGTTTGCTAGAGCGACAGCTTCTCTCCTGGCGGCCCACCTTCGAAGGACGCTGACGGGTGCTCGTCAAGGACTTCACCTCGCCCTATCCGAACGGAGAAGTGGCCGTCGCGGCCGCACCTGCTCCCACGGGGGCTCGCGGGGCGGCAGTTTCGGTATCGGGGCTCGTTCGTAACTTTGGCGGCCACAGAGTGCTCGACGGTCTCGACTTGGAGATCCCGGCCGGCCAATTTGTCGCACTTCTCGGGGCGAGCGGTTGTGGGAAGAGCACTCTTCTCAAGGTCCTCGCTGGTCTGGACCCGGAGTTCCATGGGGACGTGCATGTCGCCTCTCGCCGCGCGGTGGCTTTTCAGGCACCAAGGTTGCTCCCGTGGAAGCGTGTCTGGAGGAACGTGGTCCTGGGCCTACCAGGACGGCCTGACCGGCAAAGGGCAATGGGTGCCTTGCGGGAGGTCGGGCTCGAGCGGCATGTCGACGCCTGGCCCAAGACACTGTCTGGTGGCGAGGCGCAGAGGGTGGCCTTGGCGAGGGCCTTGGTTAGGGAACCGGACTTGATGCTCCTAGACGAGCCGTTCGCGTCACTCGACGCCTTGACCCGCATGCAAGCACAAGCTCTTGTGGGACAACTTTGGCAACGGCACTCGCCTGCAGTCCTTCTCGTTACTCACGACGTGGAGGAGGCGCTCTTGCTTGCCGACCGCGTGGTGCTGATGCGTGATGGCAAGTTGGTCCACGACGAGGTCCCTGACCTCGAACGCCCGCGCCAGGTTTCGTCTTCGGGGTTCATTGCCTGGCGAAGCTTGCTCCTGTCGTGGCTGGGGGTGGCAACTCCATGATCTGCAAGGGAAATGTCGGCGCTGCCGACTGGATTGCACTGTTTCCATAGAATTAGTATATTCGTGCTTGGGCATAGGCATGCTTGAGCCCCACCGCGACCCAGAGGGCTGTCCCCTGGGTGCCCCGTCAGAAAAGGAGATATTCAAACATGGCTAAACTTTGGCGTCATCTCGGCACGGCCGGTCTCTTGGTCGGTTCGGTGTCGATTTCCGTCCAGGCCAATGCGGCATTCGCTACGCCGGCACCGAGGGCTGAGGCGGCGACGACGGCGGGTGTCACGCTCAACATCGGCAATATCGACGACTCGAGCGAGATCCCCTGGTCCCTCGCTGGTTACAAGACTTCCTACAAAGTCAATTGGGTCAACTTCACCGATGCCCCGCCCTTGCTGCAGGCGCTCCAAGCCGGTGCCATCAATGTTGGCGTGCCTGGGATCACGGGAGTGATCGATGCCCAGTACAACGGGCTTGTCTTCAAGGCTTTGGCGGAGTTTTCCTCGCCGGGTGGCTCTATGGCACTGCTTGTCCCGAAGGGCTCCAAGCTGACGAGCGTTGCTCAACTGAAAGGCAAGACCGTCGCCGTCTACCGAGGCAGCGCGGGTGAAGGTTTCCTCGTCGAGGCTTTGAAGCGGGCAGGTCTCAACGAGAGTGAGATAGTTGTCGTCAACCTGCAGCCTGCCGCGGCAGCGCCGGCGTTCGCCAGCGGCAAAGTCGCGGCGTGGGCGATCTGGGTGCCCTACTCGACAGTCGCCGAAGCACAAGATGGAGCCAGGGTCCTAGAAAACGGCAGCTTTTGGCCCGAAGTCGGCTACTTCGTGGCGAAGCAATCGACCATCGCCTCGCCTGGCTATAAGGCTGCAATTTCCAACTTCTTGACGCTTTACAAGAAGGCTGAGGCAGCAGAAACAGTGCCGGCCGTGGCAGGTGTCTACGAGAAGGCAGACCATCTCCCGGCGGCGCTCGCTGTACCCATCGCCCAGGCCACGATCGGGGGGACAGTGCTCCCGATCGGCCCGGCGGTCTACAACACTTATACCTCGACGATCGACGTGTTCGCCGCCGCGCGTCTCGTCCCGGGCAAGCCGAGCAACCCTCTCAGCATCTTCACCACGGAGTTCAACAATGCAGTCAGCTGACGCCCTGGCTTCAGCGTTCCGTCATGTTTGCAGGCCCGATTACACCACAAAGGAGAACCAATGACACTTATCGACGAACAAGTAATCTCGATCCTCCCGTCCGCAGGTGTGTTCCACCTCCCTGACCGGGTGGCCCTCGAACAGGGCCTCTTCGAAAAGGAGGGGGTATCAGCTGCCGTCGCAGGAGAATGGGTACGGGACTTCGAGCCGTCAGCGCCGTCCCCTGCCGGTGTGGTGCTCGACCCGGTAACGGACCTGATGCTCACCCGCTTTGACAGTCACGGAGCCGACACGTTCAATATGTGCGAGTGGGGGGTGATACATCGGTCTGAGCTATCCGAGAAGTTCCGGATAGGCTACCTGCGCCCGGCGGTTGTGACCCAGGCTGTGCTCACCTTCAGTGACGACATCCAGGAACCGCACGACCTGGCTGATGTCCCCGTTGGCGTATCGGCCTTCTCCGGGCAGCACTATACGACTCTCCAGTTGCTGGAAGGCCCGTTGCGCCGGGAGCAGTTGAACATCGTCAACGTGCGGGCCGAGACGGCGCTCGACCTCGCGCAGCAGGGAGACCTGGCTGCCACAACCGTCATGGAACCGTTCATTTCGCTGGCCTTGAAGCGCGGCGCTCACATTGTGACTTCCACCTTCTACCGCGGTGGCCAGGTATTCGTGGAATCCGTGACCCCAGAGGCGCGGGCGGCCTACCTCCGCGCGATAAACGCTGCGGTGGACATCATCGTCGCCGACCTCGGAAGTTACCGGTCTTATATAAGTGACGACGCTCATGGGGCGCTCGCCCCGGAGGACCTTCGACCCGACTACTACCGCTACACGCATGCCAAGGAGCTTTCGCGCAAGCGCTTCGACGAGAGTTACGGCTGGATGTCGTCATGGGGGTTTACGTCTGGTGCGAGCGGCTACGAGTCGATTGTCTCGCCTATCCCTGTAGCTGTTTGAAACTCCGGCCACGCGGCATTGGCGGAGACATAGCCTTTAGTACTCAAAGGGACTCCTGAGCGGGTAGAGGATTAGTGGCGCCCACCGGGTAAGTTGTCCTGCCTCTACTGTGGGTGTACTTGCAACGAACCTCGGGTTCCCGCGAATAGGGCCGCACAGGGAGCTGAAGAGCTCCCTCGAGGCCTACTGGGCGGGCAAGACGTCGGCGGCAGATCTCCGGGCTGCGACGGCGCGGCTCCGGGAGGAGGCATGGCTCACCCAGGCGAGCCTCGGGCTCGACCACGTCCCGTCGGGCGATTTTTCGCTCTACGACCATGTGCTGGATACTGCAGTCCTGGTGGGCGCCGTCCCTGAGCGCTTCGCTGCCGCCGGGCCGGTTGACGCGCTCGACCTCTATTTCGCGATGGCCCGAGGCGGCGCGCTCGGCGGCAGTAGCGTCACGGCGCTCGAAATGACCAAATGGTTCGACACCAACTACCACTACCTTGTGCCGGAACTGACCTCTGGGCAGCCCTTCGCCTTGTCCTCCTCCAAACCGCTCGACGAGCTGCGTGAGGCAGCGGCTCTGGGCATAAGGGCTCGCCCCGTCATCCTCGGGCCGGTCTCGTGGCTCCTGCTCGCCAAGCACGTGGGCAAGGGCACCAACCTCGAGCTGCTGGGCGCTTTGTGCGACGTGTACGCCGAGCTGCTCGAGGCGCTTGCCGAAGCCGGCGCTTCGTGGGTGCAGCTCGACGAACCTGTGCTCGCGCTCGACCTCGACCAAGAACAGCGCGCTGCGCTTACGCATGCCTACTGGATGCTCCGTGAGGCGTCACCACGGCTCCGGCTCCTTGTCGCAACATATTTCGGCGGCCTGGCCGCAAACCTCCCGACGGCCCTCAACCTCCCGGTGGACGCGTTGCACCTCGATGCCGTCTCCGACCCGGCCCAGGTGGACCTCGCCGTTGCCCAAGCTCCTGAGACCCTTGCGTTGTCGCTCGGTGTGGTGGACGGCCGCAATGTCTGGCGGACGGACCTCGAGCCGGTGCTGGGCCACCTTGAAGCCGTTCGCCGAGCGTTGGGCACCGACCGCCTGATGGTGGCGCCGTCCTGCTCGCTGCTGCACCTACCAGTGGATCTCGACCTCGAGACATCGATCGACCCGGAGCTGCGGAGCTGGTTGGCCTTTGCCGTCCAGCGCATGAAGGAGGTAACTGCACTGGCGCGGGGGCTCAACGAGGGACGCGGCGCCATCGCCGAAGAGCTCGCCGCCGCCTCGGCAGCGGCCGAGTCCAGGGCGGTGTCGCCAAGAGCGCACGACCCTGCCGTGAGCCTGCGGCTGGCCGGCCACAGCCCAAGCCTCGAGCAGCGCGGTTCGCCCTACAACGCTCGCCGCCGAGCCCAGGCGGCCCGGCTCGGCCTTCCGGGGCTACCGACCACCACTATCGGGTCTTTCCCGCAAACTCCAGCCGTCAGGGCGTTGCGCGCGCAATACCGCGGTGGCCACGTCGGCAAGGAAGCGTACGAAAACGGCCTGCGGGCTTACATCGACGACGCCATCGCGTTCCAGGAGGAGGTGGGGCTCGACGTCCTGGTGCACGGGGAGCCGGAGCGCACCGACATGGTCGAGTATTTCGGGGAAATGCTCAATGGTTTTCTGCTGACCCGCAACGGCTGGGTGCAGAGCTACGGTTCGCGCTGCGTAAAACCCCCGATAATCTTCGGCGACGTCAGCCGTCCGCGGCCGATGACAGTGGAATGGGCCGTTTACGCCCAGTCGCGCACGACGAAACCTTTGAAGGGCATGCTGACAGGGCCTGTCACGATCCTCGAGTGGTCGTTCGTCCGTAACGACCAACCCCGCGAAGTGACCGCTCGCCAGATCGCTTTCGCAATCCGTGACGAGGTCGCCGACCTCGAGGCGGCGGGCATCAAGATCGTCCAGATCGACGAGCCGGCCCTGCGCGAGGGTATGCCCCTCCACACTTCAGAGCGCAAGCATTACCTGGGATGGGCAGTCGGGGCGTTCAAGCTGGCGTCCTCGGGGGTGCGCGACGAGACGCAGGTCCAGACCCACATGTGCTACGCCGAGTTCAACGACATCATCGAAGCGATAGCTGCGTTCGACGCCGACGTCATACTGATCGAAGCCTCACGTTCCAAGATGGAGCTCCTGAGCGCGTTCAGGGATTTCCGGTACCCGAACGAAGTCGGCCCGGGGCTCTTCGACATCCACTCGCCCCGGGTCCCCGGGACCGCCGAGATGGCCGGGCTTTTGGACGCCGCCTTGGAAGTGCTTCCTTTCGACCGGGTCTGGGTGAACCCCGACTGCGGGCTGAAGACCCGCCGCTGGGAAGAGGTGCGGCCGGCCCTGGCCAACATGGTGGCGGCTGCACGCGAAGTGCGCCACCGTACCGGAGCGGGTTCCGGGGGTTCCGGGGGTGCCGGGGCTTAGAAGTCCTGGTCGAAGCGGACCTCGCCACCGACTCCGACCTGGTAGGCCGAAACCGTCCGTTCGAAAAAATTGGCCAGTTCCTGGACGTCCTGTAGCTCCATGAACCCAAACGGGTTGGCCGACCCGAAGCGTTTGGGCAACCCGAGCCTCGCGAGGCGCTGGTCGGCCACGTACTCGAGGTAGGCACGCGTGTCGGCCAGCGACAAACCGGGCACGCCGCCCGCCAGAAGGTCTTCAGCGAAGCTCGTCTCGGCGTCGACCGCTTCGGCGACCATGTCGCTCACTTGCGCAGCGAGCTCGTCGTCGAAGAGATCCGGTTGCTCCCGCCGGACCGTGTCGACAACGGCGAAGGCGAAGTCCATGTGGCCGCTCTCGTCGCGGAAGACCCAGTTGGTCCCGGCCGCCAACCCGTTGAGGAGGCCCTTGGAGCGGAGGAAGTACACGTACGCGAACGCCGCAAAGAAAAACAGGCCTTCGATGCACGCTGCGAAACAGATCAGGTTGAGGAGGAACCTGCGCCTGTCGGAGGCTGTGCGGAGCCTGTCGAGCTCGTCGATGCTGTCCATCCACCGGAAGCAGAACTCGGCTTTCGCCTTTATCGAAGGGACGTGCTCGATGGCGGCGAAGGCCTCCGCCCGCTCCCCGACGTCGCTCACATAGGTGTCGAGGAGCGTCAGGTAAAATTGGACGTGCTGGGCCTCTTCGAACAGCTGGCGCGAAAGGTACAGCCGCGCCTCGGGAGCATTGATGTGCTTGTAGAGGTTGAGGACGAGGTTGTTGGCAACGATCGAATCGCCGGTTGCAAAAAAAGCCACCAGCCGGCGGACCAGGTGCCGCTCGGCCGGGAGGAGCCTGCGCGCCAGGTCGACCAGGTCGTCGGAGAAGTCGACCTCCTCCACCGTCCACGTGTTACGGATGGCGTCGCGGTAACGCTCGTAAAACTCGGGGTACCGCATGGGGCGCAACGTCAAGTCGAGCCCCGGGTCGAGGATCGCCTTGGGTTGGGTGAGGGACGCTTGTGCACCGGGAGTGCGGTCAAGGAAGATCGTTTCGGGAACGGCAGTCATTGGCAGGCCTCACACGACTCGGGGTTTTGCAGCGAACATGCGATATCTTCGACCGCGGCGCGCGCCCGGCCCCCCGGGCCGGTAGGCAGGGTCGTCTGGGCGATCCTGGTGGCCGGCCGGGAGCGAAGGTAATAAGTGGTCTTGAGCCTTTGCTTCCAGGCGTACAGGTACATCGATGAGAGCTTGCCGATCGTGGGCGATTCGACGAATAGGTTGAGCGACTGGCTCTGGTCGACGAACGGCCCCCGTTCGGCGGCCATGTCGATGAGAGAGCGCATCGGCAGTTCCCACGCAGTCCGGTAGATCTCTTTCAGACCGGCCGGGACTTCGTCGATGTCCTGCACCGAACCTTCGGCTTTGCGGATGCGGGCGGCCATCTTTTCGCCCCACAGGCCCGCCCGCTGAAGGTCTCGCACTAGGTAGGTATTGACTTGGAGGAACTCGCCTGAAAGGGTTTCGCGCTTGAAGAGGTTGGAGACCTGCGGTTCTATGCACTCGTAGGCGCCAGCGATCGACGCAATTGTGGCCGTCGGCGCGATCGCCACGAGGAGCGAATTACGAAGGCCGAAGCGGCCTATCCTTTCTCTCAGCTCTTCCCAGCGCTCGGGGCGGGCCGGCCGTTCGTCCCACAGGTCGAACTGGAGGTAACCGTCGGCAGCGCGCGTCTCGGAAAACCCGGGGTGGGCGCCGTGCCGCTCGGCTAGATCCGTGGAAGCCCAGAGGGCGTTGAAGTAGATCTCCTCGGCCGCCTCGCGCGACAGCTCTCGGGCACGGGCCGAGCCGAACGGTAGGCCAAGCTTGAAGAAAACGTCCTGGAGGCCCATCACCCCGAGCCCCACCGGGCGCCAATAAGCATTGGACCGAGCGGGAGCATCTGTCGGGTAGAAGTTGATGTCGATCACGCGGTCCAAGAACCCTATGGCGCTTCGCACCACGCGGCCTAACTTTTCGCAGTCCAGCCCCTCCGCCTCGACCATCGTCGCCAGGTTGACCGACCCGAGGTTGCACACCGCTGTGCTCGCCTCATCGGTGACCTCGAGGATCTCGGTGCACAGGTTGGACAAATGGACCATGCGGCCCGGCCGGCCTGTCTGGTTGCAGCGTTCGTTCGCCGGGTCTTTGAAGGTCATCCAGCCATTGCCTGTCTGGGCGAGGGCGCGCATCATGCGGGAATAGAGCTGCCGGGCCGGGAGCTGGCGCTCATAGAGGCCCTCTTGCTCTGCTTTCACGTAGGCTTCCTCGAAAGCGTGGCCGTAAAGGTCGCACAGGTGGGGGACCTTCTTTGGGTCGAACAGCGACCACGTCCAGTCGTTTTCGACCCGGCGCATGAAAAGGTCGGGCACCCAGTTGGCGAGGTTTATGTGGCGCGCTCGGCGCGACTCGTCGCCGGTGCTGTCACGCAACTCGAGGAAATCTTCAATGTCGGCGTGCCAGGTTTCCAGGTAGACGCAGGCGGCGCCCTTGCGGCGGCCCCCCTGGTTGACGGCTGCCACCGAGGCGTCGAGCGTCTTCAGCCACGGCACGATCCCGTTGGAAAGGCCATTGGTGCCCCGGATGAGCGAGCCGCGTGAGCGGATCCGGTGGAAGGCCAACCCGATACCGCCGGCGTGCTTGGAAAGGCGGGCGACGTCGTGGTAACGGCCGTAGATTGCGTCGAGGTCGTCGGTGGGCGAGTCGAGCAGGAAGCACGACGACATCTGGGAATGCGTCGTACCCGAATTGAAAAGAGTCGGGCTCGACGGCAAGTACTCGAGCCGTGACATGAGCCCGTAGAGCTCCGCCGCCTCGCAGGCGGAGGTCGACAGGCCGCATGCGACCCGGAGGAAAGCGTACTGAGGAGTCTCGAGCACCGACCTCGTCTCGGGGTGCCGCAGCAGGTAGCGGTCGTAGAGGGTGCGCAAACCGAAAAACTCGAAGCGCCCATAACCGTCCCGGTCGATAACGCCGTCCAGCTCGTTCGCGTGGGCGGCGACGAAGGCTGCGGTGACTTCGGACAGCAGGCCCAGCTCGAAGCCCGTCGCTACCGAAGCCGAGAAGGAGCCGATGCCCTGGTTGCGCACTTCCTTGTCGATCACGACGCCGAGCAGCCGGGCTGCCAGCTGCGCGTAGTCGGGCTCCTCACCGATGAGCGCGGCCGCCGTCCGGATGGACAGCGCGTCCAGCTCTGCCGTGGTCGCCCCGTCGCAGAGCCCGCTGATAGTGCGGGTCGCCACCCTCAAGGGGTCCACCCGGCTCAAGCCCCCCGCGGAGCGCTCCACTGCCCGCACGATACGGTTGACGTCCACGGGCTCGAGGGTGCCGTCCCGCTTGCGCACCCGCATAGGCGATGCGGGGGCGGCGAGCGTTCCAATTGTTGTCGTCATAGCCGAGCTCCCTCCGCTGGAACTACTAGATATGGGTCCTCACTGAGTCGGTGCCACAACATATAGTGAACTACATCATTGAAATCACACGATTGCAACCATCGGCTTTCAGTGCTAAAACCTCCACCCCGCCCGACCAGGGGCTACCGTCGCCCCGGCTAACCTGCGCGCCGTGACCTACCAACGCCGCGCGGCGGCAGAGGAGGGGCCCGCTAGCGAGAGGCAGGCGCTCAACCTGAAACAGGTTGCTCGCCGCCTTGGGGTGCACTACATGACGGCATACCGTTACGTACGGCAGGGCCGCCTCGAAGCGGTGCTGGAGGGGACGACTTGGCTCGTACCTGAGGACGCCCTCGAGCGCCTGAAGGACGAGCTTGGGGAGCGGTACCCGCGCCCCGCCACTCCAGCCGCTCGGCCGCACGACGAGGTCGACTGGGCCAGCCGTCTCGGCCGTTGCATGTTGGCAGGTGACGAAGCGGACGCCTGGCGGGTGGCTCGGGCCGCTCTGGCGGCCGGTCGCACGCTGACGTTTTGTTACACCGAGATGCTCGGCAATGCCCTTGCGACCATCGGCGCGCGCTGGGAGGCGGGCGAGATATCAGTGGCGGAGCAGCACCTGGCGACGGCCGTGGCGACCCGGGTAGTCGCCCGTCTCGGGGCGTTGTCACGCCGGCCGGGGCGCCCCCGGGGGACGGTCGTTTTCGGCGCACCTCTCGGTGAGCTTCACGCCTTACCTGTGGCGATAGCGGCTGACCTCGTTCGCCAGGCCGGTTTTGCCGTGCTGGAACTAGGGGCAAACGCGCCGCCTGAGGCCTTCGTCCTCGCCGCTCAGCGAGCGCCGCGCCTCGTTGCGGTTGGCATCGGGATCACGAGCGCCGATTGGCTCGGCCCGGCCCAAGACGTCATCGACGCCCTCGCGGTGTCAGGCAGCGATGTGCCGGTGATCATCGGCGGGCAGGCGGCGATGACCGTCGAGGGTGCCGGGTTGCGGGGCGTGAGTGTTTGGGCCCCGGACGGGCCGGCAGCCGTTGCAGCTATAGACGGCATCGCGAGGAGGGGTCGCCGGCGGGGCGCGGGCGGGTCAGGCGCAGCAGACTTGCTTGGCCGGGGGTGCGAAAAACTCGAGAGCGGTGGCGTCGGGGCTCCGGAAGCCTGAGCTTGAGCCTGAGCCGAAGCCGGAGCCGGAGCCGTGCGCCCGATCTTTGGTCGCGGGCACTTCACTCTGGTCGCGGTGCATCACTCTGGTTGCGGCCCGGCACGAAAAACCCAGCGCGATCGCGCCCGCGACGCTCAAGCGCGACCAGACGCGCTCAGCTGCGGGACGCCCGCCGGTGCTCGGGCGCCTCCGCCACACCGGCACTGCGGCACTGCGGACGGCGCCCGGCCAGGCCGGAAGTTTGGAACACCGCGGCATTACTTGAGTTCTCAGCGGTCGCGTGCAGGCGGCTCAGGCACGCTGGCGGCCGGCCCACGAGTCAGGGTCGGCAACGAGGCGGGCTACCTCGGGCGGCAGGTCGCCGGTTACGAGGTTTTCGACGCTGACCCGTTCCAGGACGGCCCTCAGGCTGGCGCGGACTGCTATCCAGGCCTCCTGTAGGTGCTGGGCAGCACCTTCGTAGACGGCCAGCTCGGGGCGTACGCCGTGGACTTCGGCCAGGGGCCCTTCGAGCGCTCGGATGATGTCGGCGACGGAGATCTTCGAAGCCGGCCTGGCGAGCTCGTAGCCCGCTTCGCGCCCGCGATGGCTGACCACGATCCCCGCCCGGCGCAGGTCGTTGAGGATGACGCCGAGGAACTTTGGTGGGAGCTTCTGGTCCGCAGCGAGCTCGTCAGCAGTCATCGGGCCGGGGTGGCTCGCCAGCACGAGAAGAGCACGCACCCCATAGTCGCTTTTCGCCGAGATCTGCATCCAGGAAGTGTACGCAGGTCAGGATTGTCGAAAGCGCCAGTTCGGTCCCCGGCGGGCCGCTCCCGGCACCGCCACGAGCGGTCGGACGGTGGCCCTGGTCCTGGTGCTCGGTGGTATTGCCCTTCAGGTGAGACCGGGCCAGCCACGCGGCCGGCTGGGCCCTGGGGCCTCGTTCACCGGGAGGTTTGCGCAGCGTCCGCTTGGGGTAGAAAGCACGCTATGCCGCTCTCACGCGTACCGACCTCCTCAGAAGTGGAGCTTCTGGCGATCATCCGCAACGAGCTGGACCGGCTGACCTTCGAGCGGCTGGACGCCCCCCTCGAACCGGCGAAGGAGTGGACCTACCTGGAGTTGTGCCGCCAGGAGAGAGAGTTGTTAGCCCTGCGTCAGGTGGCTTGAAAGCCTGCTCCCAGGGCCGTCAGGGGCGATTTCCGGCACGAGCCTGAGCGAACCCGTCGGGCACCGCGGCCCTGCCGTCACGCTCGGGTTGCCCGTGGGTCGATCACGGCGCGGCCAACGGCGCCGCTACGCAGCTCGCCATAGGCTCTGCCAACCTCTTCGAGAGGGTGCGTGGCACCCAACAACTGGCCGAGGGGAAGGCGGCCGGACTGGTACAGCTCCAGGATGCGTGGCAGGTCCACAACGGGGTTGGACGAGCCGTAAAGGCTGCCCACGAGTCGTTTTTGTTGCTGCACCAGCTCGTTGACCGGCACCGGGACCTCGGCTCGGGCGGGCCCGAGCCCAACGGCTACGACGGTGCCGCCCGGCCTGAGAGCGGCGAAGGCCTGACGGAGAGTCGCAGGGGTACCCACCGCCTCCAGTGCAATTTCTGCGCCACCGTGGGTCAGGTCGCGGATGACGGCCGCCACCTCTTCGGGCCTGATGGCTGAGGCGTCGACGACGTCGGTGGCGCCGAAAACCCGCGCCAGCTCGAGCTTTTCGGGGTTAACGTCGACGGCGACGAGCGGTGCCGATCCCAAAAGGCACGCGCCCATCACCGCCGACAAACCGACGCCTCCGGCGCCGATGACGACAGCTGGGCGCCCAGCGATCGCTCCCTGCGCCGCAGCGACGTTGAGGATGGCGCCGAGCCCCGTAATGACTGCACAACCGGCGATGGCGACAATCGGGGCAGGTACCTCGGCGCTGAGAGGGACGACAGCGCGCCGCGAGACGACGGCGTGTTCGGCGAAGCAGGATACGCCCAGGAAATGGTGCAGATCCTCGTCCCCTTTGTGAAGGCGAACCGTACCGTCCATAAGCCCGCCACTTGTCGCCTGCACCTTGCCGTACACGCACATCGCCGGACGACCCGTTACGCAGTAGGTGCACTCGCCACAGCGCGGCCGCCACGTGAACCCGACCCGCTGGCCCACAGCAACGTCGCTGACCTCGGGGCCAACCTCTTCCACTATCCCGGCACCTTCGTGGCCGAGCACCACGGGGAGCGGGCAGGTCATCTCTCCGGCCATGTAGTGGAGCTCGGTGTGGCACACGCCGGCGGCTTCCACGCGGACGAGCACTTCGCCCGCCCGAGGGGGCTCCAGCTCGACATCCTCGATATCGACCGGGATGCCCCCTTCGCCCGGTACGCCCGGTACGCCCGGTACGCGCAGCACGGCGGCCCTCATCTTCATTGTCCCTCCTCCCTCGCGCCCGGCGCACAGTCCCCGGTCGGTTCACGCTCGGCCTCTAGGGGAGCCAGGGCTCCCCCGGGCTTTGTCACGCCGACGATAGTCGAGCAGGTTCGCGAACTCTCCCGTGGCCACGTACTTGCGCGTGAGGTCGGCCGACCTCCTGACGCGAGGGCCAGAAAAGTCGCCACCCGGGTCGGGGTCGTCCGGGGGGGCGCGGGAGGCCGACCGGGGGAGCGCTACTGCGCCTGGCCTACCGTGACCGAAGAGACCCAGCCGGAGCCGAACATCCCAAGAGTTACGGTTGTGCCGGGAGGGATCGCCGACAAGGTTTCAGCGGCCTGGTTCGCGCCGGCGACGGTAGGGGGTGTACACCAGCGGATGGCCTCGACTACGCCTGAATTGTTCCGCTCGTACAGGATCGAGTGCGCCAGCGAGCTCGACCCCGCGTACGTAACGGTGATCTCGCCGCCGTAGTTCCCGGGAAAGCAAGCGGGTGGTGATGGCGGCGTTACGACTGCCAGCGAGATTGCACATGCTTTTGAGGAGTTGACGAGCATCGTCGCGTAATCGCCTACCAGCGTCGCCAGGTTCGTCGTCCGCCCGTCTGGCGAGGATGCCGCAAACCCCGGGCAAGTCGTGTAGCGCACGTCGACGGGATCTGCGTACGAATTGGGGTCGATGGTGATGGTGTGCCCCGAGGCGCTCGTTGCGACGACGGCCACGTAACCATTGCCAGGGTAAGGGCTTGGTGGTGGCTCGGCTGGAGCGACGGGACTTGCCGGTAGCGAGGTCGTCGCAAGGGCGGCGCCGTGAGAACGGAAAGCCAACGTGAGAGCTACCGCTAAGCAGACCGCTCCAACGATGGCGGCCGCGATCGGCAAAGTAAGACGGGCTGTTCGAGCTTGGCGAGCGGGTAGGTGCGGGGTTGGCGAGGCCAAGGGGGCGACGATCTCCAATTCAGCGAGAGTCGTAGCTGCGTAGACCGAGTCAAGCTTGGTTTCGTAGTCCTCGAGGGAGAGGGACCCGCTCCGAAGGCTCGCCTGCAAAGACGCGACGTACTGCTGCCTTACCTCGTCGATATCGTCCACATCAGGGGGATCGGAGCGTGGCCCCGAGGGCTTGAGCCGGACCGTTGGAGACGGGCTAGGCCGCTTGTTTACAGGGGAGCGTGCCCTGCGCCGAAAGGCTCGCCCTGGCGCCAGTGCCCGGGGCGGCCGCGAGCAGGGTCCTGGGGACAACAACGGAGCCGGCAGTTATGGTGACTGCCGCGCTCGGTGCTTGCCACTGGGCCAAATGGCCGCCATAGAGCACGAAGAACACGACGTCGGCTGTGTAATTCCTCGGTCCCTTGTACCCCTCGATCCCGAGGGAAAAATAGGCCGGGTCCCCGGCGACCGTTTTTACGGGGAAGTACGCCCCGAAGTCGTCGCCGCCCGACGCTGTGCACTGGGCCGGGCCGTCTGTGCCGAGGTTGCAGCGCCCGCTGATCGTGAAGCGGGCCCTTTTAGAGGCCGGGAGCGGCTTTACGTTGCAGGGCGCTGATAACGGCGGCACCGGCGTCACGGGCAGCGTCGTCTGAGCTGTTTGAGGAGCCGGCCCGGTAACCGGGTAACCGAGCGGGTACGACCCGGTCCCGTCCCAAAAAGCGAAGCCGCCGCAGACCGCGACCCCGAGGCAGATCGTCAAGCTCGCTATCAACATGGCCCGCTTCACGCTGCACGCCTTATCCCCGCCGCGGCGACCGCAACGGATGCGACGGCCACCGAGACGAGTACGGTCAGGTCCAAGGCGACGTGCTCCGGCTGGGCATAAAACATCACCTGGCGCAGCCCGTCGATGGCGTATTCCGTTGGCACTGCTCCGCTTATTGTCTGGAGCCAGGACGGGAGGAAGGCAATAGTGGTGAACCCTCCCCCGAGGAAGAACAGGTAAGAGCACAAAGTCGTGCCTGCCATGGCGACGAGCCGTGGGCGGCGAAAGATGAGCGCAACGACGAGGCCGAGCCCCACGCCGACTGCGGCTGTGAGGACGACCAGGCCGAAAACTGCCGCTGCTCTGGAGAGGTCCAGGTGCTCGGTCCAAGCCGCGTAGCCGACGAGAGGGGCGTCGATCAGGGCGACGACACACAGCGCAGCCGCGACTCTCCCCGAAGCAACTGAGAGCCCCGAGGCCGGGGTGGTCCTCAACAGGCGGAGGGCCCCCGACCCGATGTCGGCCGCAGTGAGCCAGCCGATGCCGAGCGTCCCAACGCTCAGCACGACGAGCAACATCACCGGCGCGAGCTCGTAGGCCAGGAACCCTACGTTGGTCTTGCGAAGTGTCAGTTCGGCAATGGCGACGCGGTAGGGGTTGGGTACCACTCCCTTGAGACCGGCCTGCAGGCGTTCCCCACCGAAGCCGAGGTAGGGCGCGTCAAACTGGGCGACCGACCGGGCGACAGCACGCCGGATGTCGTCGCCGAAGTCGATGTCGACGTTGTTGAGCGTGAAGTCGACGGTCGCCCGGCCTTTGGCGACGTCTGCGTCGAAGGCGGGCGGGATGACTATGACGGCGGCGACTTGTTGGCTGGCAAGCATCCTTTCCGCACCCTTCAGGTTTGTCTCCTTCAGGGCGTAGGCGTCGGTGTCGGAAGTAAGGATATTGGCCATGATCGTCGCCTGCGGCCCGTGGTCCTCGACGACGAGCGCAACGGGCTGACGTCCCACGGACAGGGTAAGTACCCAGACGAACAGCCCCATTGCGAGCGGGGGAATGAGCGCTGCGGCGAGCATGGTGTGGGCCCTGCGCCAACGTGCGATGTCGAGGCGGAAGACGGCGGACCATGTCATGCGCTCAGCCGCCTGCCGGCCAGCCACCCGGCGGTAATGAACATCGCCAATGTCCAGGCCACCATCATGACGACGTCGGCAGTTACGGGCTCGGGCGTGACGTGGAGCCCGTGGAACACGTCCTCCAGGACTCCCACGACCGAGTACAGCGGGGAAAGATGGGCGAGAGACCAGATCTTGTTCCCGTCGAAGCGCTCCGGTTCGAGGGCTCCGCTGTCCATATAGAGCGGGATGGCCAACCCGAACAGGAGGGCGGCGGTCGGGACGACCCGTTTGATGAGAGCGCCGAGAGCGGCACCTGTACAGGCGAACAGCACGCAGCACCCGGCCAAGGTGGCTATTGCACCACCCCAGTCGACAGGGGTCACCCGGTACGCCAGGACGACCAGCAGCAGGGGAGGGACAGCGCCGGCGGCCCCGACGGCGGAGGCGGCCGCGACCTTGCCCAGGACAAAACCGGTTGCCGAGCCGGTAGTTTTCCAAACCGCCGCCGTGCCACTTTCCCATTCCCGGGCGACTGCTGCTCCGGCGACGACGCCGGCTACGACGAGTACGTCAAGGGCGAGCGAACTTACGATCAGGTACTCGATATAGCCGGTGTCGTGAGGGATCTCGTCGTGCTCAGTGCTGCTCACCCGGATACCTGCAAAGTGGTAATGGTTACCGAAAAGGACGATTGCCGATGGCACCGCGCGCTCGAGGTCGTCGGTCATGTCCGTGTCGACGTTGTCGATGTCGACCTGGAGCAAGGCGGTCTCGCCACGCGAGACGGAGGCACCAAAACCCTTTGGGATCGTGATGATCGCCACGATCCTGCCTGCGTCGAGCTCGGAGCGGGCCTGCCCGGCTGTCATAGGCCGGATCGAGAAAGAACCGTGGGCTGCTTTGAGATCCTTGACGAACTGGAGGGAGGGCGGCGACCCGTCAGAGTTGATGAGGGCAGTGGGCGCCCTGCTCCCCGTGAGGGCAAAAAGCGAGACGAGGACGAGGAAGCTCATGCCCTGCACGAACGCCAGCGCGAGGAAGAGCCAGCTTCGGCGGAGGTGCGCCAGTTCTACCCGCCAACTTGCGCCGCACGTCGAGCGCAGGTCACCCGCCATCGCGGATGGCAGCAAATATTTCGACCAGGTCCGGGCGGCGTTCGCGGATGCTCGAAACGACCCCGTGCCGGACAAGGTCGGCCATGGAGCGCCGCGCTCCTTCCGCATCTGGAAATCGCATCCTCACAGTCGGAGGTTCTGTTATGAGCTCCAGCGCTCCCTGCAGGCGGCACTCGCTCGCGAGGTCGTCGAACAGTTCGTCCGGGCACTCGGCCTCCAACCACCAGCCGGCCCGGCGGAAAAGCTCGTCGGGCCGCATCCGCCCGACAACTTGCCCCGAGCCGAGCACGACGACGTTGTCGCAGAGAGCCTCCACCTCGTCGAGGTAATTGGAAGACAGCAGCACGCTGACCCCGGAGCGTCTTACGGCGCGGACGTACTGCCAAATCCTGTGGCGGTTGTCGCTGTCGACGCCGAGCGTCGGCTCGTCGAGGACGAGCAGCTCGGGCTGATGGACGAGCGCGCGGGCAATAGCGACCCTGCGCTGCATGCCGCCGGAAAGTGCACTGACCAAGGAGTGGCGGCGATCTGTGAGCCCGACGAGCTCGAGCACTTCGTCGACCCTTGTCCTCGGGCACCGGTGCACGTCTGCCGCGAACCTGAGGTTGTCGTCGACCGACACGTCCTCGTAAAGCACCGAGCGCTGCGGCAGGAAACCGAGCCGGTGCCTCGCGGCGGGGTCCCCGGCCGGCAGGCCCTCTTCGAAAAGCGTGATGCGGCCCTCTTGTAAAGCGCGCAGGCCCGAAACGAGCTCTATCACCGTCGTCTTGCCGGCTCCATTGGGCCCGAGAAGCCCGACCACAGTGCCTGCAGGCACGGTAAAGCTGACGCCTGCGAGTGCAAGGGTTGTCTTACGACGAGCCCCGAAGGCGTGATGGACGCCTTCAACACGCAGCGCCACTTTGGCCGCGGCTTGACCTGCGCCCGGATGGGCGCTCGGGCGTGCGCCCGCCTCGTATGCCGCCCGGGTCACGCCGACCACGTCGCGAGGGTAGTGGTGGGGAGGCCCGCGGGCGGCGCGCCCCGCAACGGTGGACCTTGCTGCCCGCTACGCCCTGTAGCGGGCACTGGCCTGGGCGCGGGCAGGCAGCCGGTCGAAGAAGCGGCCGAGCACGAAAGAGGGCACCGCGGCGACAGCGATGATGGTGAGGGCAAACGGTGCCGCCTGGCCGTAGGAGAGGTTTTGCTGGTAGGCCCAAAACTGGGTGGCAAGCGTCTGGACGCCGGTCGGTACCAGTATCAACGTGGCCGTGAGCTCGGTGACGCACGACAAGAAAACGAGGCAGAACGCCGCTGCCATCCCGGGCGCGATGAGGCGCAGGGTCACCCGCAAAAAGACCCGGGCGCGGCCCACGCCGAGGGACGCCGCCACCTCTTCCAGCGCGACGGGAGCCTGGAGCACCGACGTCCGCACAGCGACAAGGGCGAGGGGGAAGAAGAGGAGCGCGTAGGCAAATACCAGGAGGGGAGCCGTTTGGTAAGCGAAACCTCCGGCGTCTTGCTCGGAGAAATAGACAAAGGCAAGGGCGACTACGAGCCCCGGCGTTGCGAGCACCAAGAAGGTGGACCGCTCGAGGAGGAAGTGGGACCTGCCCGGGTGGCGTACGACGAGCAGGGCGAGCGGGACCGCGGCGATGGTGGCCAAGCCGCCGGCGGCGGCACTGTAGGTCGCCGTATAGCCGGCAGCGCTCAGCAGGGGCACGCCCAAGAGAGCGTGGCCGCCGGCTTCGGCCATCCAGTACACCGATGCACCAACCGGTACCCCGAGAGCTGCGCCGACCAGCGCCGTGTAGGCGAGCAGGACCGGCACCGTCGCCTTGCCCAGCCGCTGGCGCGATAGGGCCCGCTGAGCCCCCCGCCCGCCACGTGCCACCCGGCCACCTCCGCGCGACACGTGTTCGCCGAACAGGACAAGGAGGGAAAGCAGTACGAGGACGAGCGACAGAGCGCAGGCCGAGCTGGTGTCGAAGCCCGTCAGGAACTCGGAGAAGATCTCGGTCGTGAACGTCCGGAAGCCAAGGATGTCGAAGGCCCCGTACTCGGCGAGGACGACGAGCGCCACGAGGAGGCACCCGCCGAGGATGGCCCGGCGAGCTTGGCCGACCGTTACCCTCCAAAAAACCCGCAGGCGGCTCACCCCCAGGCTACGGGCGACCTCTTCTTGTCCCGGGTCTGAGCCCCGGAGGCTGGCGGCGACAGGCAGGTACACGAGAGGGTAGACGGCCAGGGTCATGACGAGCACCGCACCCTGGAACCCTTGCACCCAGGTGAAAAGCGAGTTCCAGCCGAAAGCCACTACGAAATCGGGTATCGCGAAGGGGACGACGACGAGCACCGCCCAGACGTGGCGTCCAGGCAACGTCGTGCGTTCGACCCCGTAGGCGGCGAGGGTGCCGACCACGGCGCACAAAGCCGTCACGACGACGGTCAGCCGGACGGTGCCCCACAACAGTTGCGCGGTGAGGGAACGCCAAACGAGGTGCCAGACCCCCGACCAGCCGGCACGGGCGGCTTCGGTGCACAAGAAGGCAAGCGGCAGTGCCAGAGCACCGGCCACGAGCAGGCTGAGGGCGAGGAGGGCCCTGGGCCGGCCGGCGCCCGGCGGCCTGCTCACAACAGCTGGACCTCGCGCAGCAGGTTGATCGCCTCGGCACCGGTGCCGAGCTCCGAGATGCTCACCGGGTACGGCCGGAGGTCGCCGAAAGGTGTTTCCGGTGCCTTGGTCGTGACGCCCGACGCGATCGGGTACTCGAAACTGACCGACTGGTTGGCCCCGTCCCCCGAGTTGGCGATCACCTCCTGGCCGGCCTTGGAGACGAGGTAGGCGAGGAACTCCTCGGCGGCCGCCTTGTGCTTCGAGGACTTGAGGATGGCCGCGCCGGAGACGTCGATCACATAACCAGGGTCACGCGGAGCGAAGTAAGTGATGTCCGAGTGCATGTTGGAGGTTCCCACCTCGGCGCGCATCCGGTACCAGTAGTACTGGTTGACAACCCCGAACGCGACCTCGCCCCGGTTGACCTCGTCGGCGATCGTCTCGTTGTCCGGGTAGACGTGGTTGCCCGCATTGGCCTTGATGCCGTCGAGCCACTCGAGCGCCCTTTTTACCCCGTACGCCTTGACGACGGCGGTGACTATCGGCTGGAAGTCGGTCTCGCCGGCGGCAAACGCCAGCAGGCCTTTGTACTTGGGCTCGGCGAGCTGGAGGACGTGCGCCGGCAGGTCCGATCTGGCAATGAGCTTCGGGTTGTAAATGATCACGCTCACCCGCGCCGACACCCCGACCCAGTCACCCTGTGGGGAGTTGTACCGAGAGGGCGTCTTAGCGAGGGTCGAGGCCGGGACCGGCGCGAGCAGGCCGCGCTGCTGGAGGTACTCGAGAGCGGGCGAGTTTTCGGTGTAGAAAATGTCGGCCGGGGAGCGGGCGCCCTCGGCGACGATCTCAGCGTCGAAGGTGTCCTCGTCGTCGTCGCGCACCAGGACCTTGACCGCCGGGTACACCTTCTCGAAACCCTGGACCGCCGAATCGGTCGTTTGTTGGTGTTGGCCGTTATAGACCGTGATGGTCACCTGGGCGGCCTTTGACCCTGACTTTGCCGAACCGCAGCCTGTCAGGACGATGGCCAGCAAGCCACCTGCCGCCAGCACTGCCGTCCCCCAACGAGCCCCTGTCCTGGTCCGGGCGCCGTTGCCGGGAGAGCTGCCCTCGCCTCGGTCGAATGTCACCGCCGGCATCAAAAGGCCCCCGGGCAGATCGTGTCGACCTTGTCGCCGGCTTTCTGCACCGCCGCTTGGGCTGCCTTCCCGTTACCGGTGCGGTAGACGGCCTCGTAGGCATCGGCCAGGGCGTTTATGTCAAGGCGCAACGCTGCGTCTCTGGTGTGCACCTCCCTGAGCGGCGTCACCTGCGCCAGGGCATAGCCGACAGGGTCTGCGGTCCGGTCAGGGCCGTCGGATAGCACGTCGGTGATGCGTGTGCAGGCGAGCCCGAGCGCCCGTGAAGACGCCCCCGCCCCCGCGCCCGCCTTCCCGCAGCCGACAGCGAGCACCGAGGTCCCCACGAGAGCGCCGGCAAGACCGAGCAACTTAGCGTGGCGCGGGCGTCGTGCTGCCCAGGCTGTCATTGCGAGTTAGATTAGCCTAAGCTAATTAGTCAGGCAACCCACACGACCCTGGCGACGGACCGGTCGATGTCGACGGCCTTGCCCTCCACCTCGAGCCCGATCGCCCCCTCAGCGGGCGCCTGGTCCGAACGTACGGCCACCCGCCGGCCAGGGATGAGGCCGAGCTGGTAGAGGACGAGGAGCAGCGGGGGCGCCTCGTGCTCGGCGACCTCGGAGATCCGCACCACCTTGGTTTGGCGGCCGGGCGCAAGCAGGTCGAGTCGCACCGTGCCGGGCGGAACCTCGCTGCGCCCGGGGATGGGGTTGCCATGGGGGCAGGACCGGGGCTGGCCGAGCACCTCGTCCAATCGCTCGAGCACGGCGTCCGAAGCCCCCGGGGCGAGCGCGGCAGCTTCCCGGTCTGCGGCCGCCCAGTCAAACCCGAGGGTCTCGACGAGCCAGCGTTCGAGGAGGCGGTGCCGCCGGACAATGGCGGTGGCAGCCGATTCGCCAATCGTTGTGAGGGCGATGGTGTGGTCGCCACCAACCCGGAGCCATCCGGCGCCCTCGAGCCTTCTCAGGGTCACCGTGACAGTGGGATGGCTCACCCCCAACCATTCGGCGAGACGGCCCGGCCTCGGGACCTCCCCTTCGTGAGCGATGTAGTAGATCGCTTCGAGGTAGTGCTCGGCTGTCGTGCTGAGCGGCACGCCGGGAGACTGGGCTTCAAGCGTGGCGCCGCTCCTGCCTCGACGAGGTGGCTTGGTCCATCAACGCGATCAGGTCGGCACGGGCCCTGGCCACGCGGGACTGGACCGTGCCGGTAGGGCAGTCGCAAACCTGTGCCGTCTCCCGGTAGGAAAGGCCGATCACTTGAGTCAGCACGAACGCCGTCCGGCGGTCCGGTTCGAGCCTACCGATGAGGTCGAGCACGCTGAGGCCCCCCCCGGGGTCGGGGACCGTACCTGGCCTGCCTCCCGCTGCCCGCGTCTCGTGGCGCCGCCGGCGCGAGCGTGAGCGAAGCTCGTCGCTGCAGGTGTGGCGCGCGATAGAAAGCAGCCACGTTCGCGCCGTCGAGTCGCCGCGGAACTGCGGCAGCGCCTTGACGGCCCGGGTGAAAGTCTCCTGGGCAAGGTCGTCAGCCGCATTTTCGTCGACGAGGCTGGCACACAGCCGCCAAACCTCGGGGTAACTGCTTTCGACGAACTGGCCGACCGCACGAGCGTCGCCACAGCCGGCTCGCTGAGCCAGCCGCGTGAGCAAGTCCACGGGCGGCATAGTACGTTGGCCCCGCCGCAAGGCTCCACTTCGGCCGCCCAAAATCTTGGGAACAAGATGGCCGTCCCGCTCGACTAATCAGGTATGTCCGGGATGAGCAGAGGTCTCAGCACCAACAACCCGGCCATCGTTTCGGCTTTTCAGTCGACGCTGCTCAACCAGGGCCTGATCGTCCTTTTGATCTTTGCCCTCGTTGCGCTGGCCTGGAACATACAGCGTTCTGCCCAGTACCGCCGTGCGCGGGCACTCGCGCCCGCTGCCGACCGGCCGCCCGCGCCCCTCGCGCAAGCTCGCCCCGAGCCTGCGGCACGACGGCTGCTGCGGGTCTCGTTCGGGCTTATCTGGGTCCTTGACGGCATCCTCCAGTGCCAGATTTCGATGCCTCTCGGCTTGGGGCCCCAGGTCGTCGAGCCGGCTGCGAGCGGTTCGCCCCACTGGGTCGGCCAGCTTGTCAGCGCCGGCACCACCATCTGGGATTACCACCCGGTACCTGCCGCAGCCGCAGCGGTATGGATCCAGGTGGGCATAGGCCTGTGGTTGCTGGCTGTCTCGCGCGGCAACTGGTCGCGCCTGGCAGGGGTGGCGAGCGTCGGGTGGGGCCTGGTGGTCTGGACGTTCGGTGAGGCTTTTGGGGGGATCTTCGCCCCCGGCGCCAGTTGGCTTTTCGGGGCCCCGGGGGCAGTGCTCCTTTACTGCTTCGCCGGCGGCTTGGTCGCTCTCCCCGAAGGAGCGTGGAGCGGGCCTCGCCTCGGCAAGGTCGTCCTACGCATCATGGGTGCCTTCTTCGTCGGGATGGCCGTGCTCCAAGCCTGGCCGGGGCGGGGCTTCTGGCAGGGCCAACCTCGCCCGAGCGCAGCGGCCGGCCAGTTGGTCGGGATGGTCCAGCAGATGAGCCAAACGCCGCAACCGCACCTCCTGGCCGGTTGGGTCGACGCGTTTGGCCGCTTCGACGCGGCACACGGCTGGGCGGTCAACCTCTTTGCCGTAATTGCGCTCGCGCTCACCGGTGCCAGTTTCGCGTGGGCCCGTGGTCGCCTGTTGCAGGCCGGCGTCGTCGCAGCAGTTGTGCTTTGCCTAGCCGATTGGGTCTTGGTACAGGATTTTGGTTTTTTTGGCGGGATTGGTACCGACCCGAACAGCATGATCCCGATCGCCTTGTTGCTGGTAGCGGGCTACCTGGCGGTAGCGCGCCCTCCAACGCCGGCTTTCGGGCCCAACGTGGTCCCGATAGGGCCGCCCACCGGTGCCGCAACCTGGTGGGGCCGGTTGACCGCTGACCCGACGCAAGCATTTCGGTCCGTCGCGGCGGTTGGCGCGATGGGCGTGGCCCTGCTGGGGGCCGTCCCCATGGCCGTGGCGACGACTGTCGCCCGCGCCGACCCGGTGCTTGCAGAGGCCGTGGACGGCGGCCCGCAGGAGGTCAATGCCATCGCCCCGGCCTTCAGCCTCGTCGACCAGGCAGGCAAACCTGTGACGCTGGCCAGCCTGAGGGGCAAGGCGGTGGCTCTCACTTTCCTCGACGACACGTGCACCACCGATTGCCCGGTTATCGCATCCGAGTTCCGCACAGCCGACGACTACCTCGGCAGCGACCGCCGCCGGGTCGAGATGGTGGCGGTCAATGCCAACCCCCGGTACATTTCTCCCGACTACCTCGACGCTTTCGACCAGCAAGAAGGTCTCGAAGGCATCCCGAACTGGCTCTACCTGACCGGGACGCTTGCAGACCTGCGCAGCGTGTGGAAACACTACGGCGAGGAGGTCATCTACCTGCCGGGCGGGGCGATGATCGGCCACAGCGAGTACGCCTGGGTGATCGACGGCGACGGGCACACTCGCGACATCTTGGACACGGACCCGGGGCCGGCCACGTCGGCAACAGAATCTTCCTTTGCAGTCATGCTCGCAAACACGATCAAGAGCGTGCTCGCCAAGTGACCCTCGCCCGGCGCCATCGGTCGCGGGCCGGGGCTCTGGCTGCTCTGCCATTGGCCATGGCGGGAGTCGCCGGGTGCTCGCAAGGCACGGTGAGCGGTCATATCGCCCCGGACGCCGTACCGGCCCCGGCACTGGCGACCCCCTTGGCAACGTCTGTCCAGACCTCGGAAGGCACCTGGGCGACGATCCCGATGGGCCGCCTCGACGAGCCGCTCAACACGTTTTGGCAGCTGTTTTACCGTCCCCGCGGGGGCGGCTCGTGGACCAACCAGGTCGAAGCCACGGCCACAGCCACCAACGGGGGCCTCGTGCTGGCCCCGGCAGGCGGTTCACTGCTCGTAGGAGTGCGCCCGTCCGTCGACCTCACCTTCACACCCTTGATATCCACCCCCGACGGGGGGCGCTCTTGGTCCGACGGCCTCATTACCGAAGAGCTTGCGTCCAGGCCGGACGCGCTCGCCTCCGCCGGCGCGGACGCGCTCGCCTTGGTAGGACGACGCACGGGCGCGAAAGTCGTTGAAGCAAGCGGGGACCTGTCGACGTGGCGGGCGCTCGCGACGGAGGTCCAACTCGCCGCCGGCGCGGCCGGCAAGGCCTGCGGCCTCGGGGCTCTCACCGCTGTTGGCTTCCTCGGGCCTCGGCCCCTGGTGGGTGGGACCTGCTCCGCCGCCGGCGTGGCCGGCCTTTTTGCCGAGCAGGCGGGGCACTGGCAGCTGGCTGGACCGGCGCTGCCGGGGCCGCTCGACCGGGGCCGGGTTGAGGTGCTGGCGGTACGAGCCTCGGGGCAGGGAGCTTTAGCCCTTCTGGCCGTCGTGAGCAGCAGGGGGACTTGCCTGGTGGCGGCCCGGACGGCCGGGACGGGCAACCAGCGCTGGTCCACTTCGGCCCCACTGGCAACCGGTGACGGCACGCAGGTGACCTCGTACGGGCCGGGGCCCAGCGGGCAGGGCGGGTTTTTTGCATTGCTTCAAGACCCCTCGGGGGTGGATGAGCTGGCGCTTTGGGGCACTGGGGGAGCGGGTTGGCAGCAGCTCCCGTCCCCGCCTGCGGGGACTGCCACCGTGGCTTTCGGTCCCGGACGAGCGGCAGAAGCGCTCGCGGCGCGAGGCAGCCGGATGACCGTCTGGTCCCTCGCCCCCGGTTCGAGGAAATGGTCGGAGAGGGAAGTCATGGACGTCCCTGTCCAGTACGGTTCGTCGTCGTGAGCGGCGGGCGGCAAGACCGGCACCGTTGCCGGCCACTCGGTTGCGACGAGGCGTGCGAGGCCGTCTCAGCCCGCCTCGACGGCGAGCGCTTGACCATTGCCGACCAAAAACTCGAAGCCCATCTCGCCTCTTGCCCGTCCTGCCTGGCCTTTGAAGCCCAGGTGGCCGCCCTGCGCCGGCAAGTGTCGATGAGGCCGGCCCGCCCGGTCCCGGAGGACCTTGTGCCCAAATTGGTGCAAGCGGCCGAAGTGCCTTCGCCTCCGTCCCTGTGGGCAGTGCTCAGGTACCGCGCCGGTGGGTGCTCCCCCAACTGGGCCGGTGCGGCCCAGTGGGCAGGGGCGACGATGTCTGTCGTAGTGGTGGCCCTCGCTCTCTCGTTCGGGGTAGGGCACAAACCCCACCTGGTGCCGACCCGGCCGCCGTCGACGTGCACCATCGGTTTGGCAGCCCGCCACCTCCCGGGTCGCAACTGAGGGAAGGTGGCTGCCGGGGCTATCACGCTGCTGAGGGGCCGGTTAAGAGCCGTTCTGTTTGCCGGGGGCGCGGCAGCCATCGCCATGGCGGGTTGCGGCGGCTCGCATGGCGCAGGCGCCGGCGCCGGCGCCGGCCCGGCGCGGGCTGCCTCGACCACCCCGGGCGGCGGCACTGCGGCCCCCGCCGGGCCGGCCACGCTGCGGGTGATATACGTGGCGCAGTTCCGGGCGAAAGTGCTTGCGGATGCCGGAGGCTATTCCCTTTATATCTTTGGCCCAGATCATCGCCGGGGAGTGACTTGCAGCGATGCCTGCGCTTTGTCCTGGCCGCCGCTCGAGGTGCCGGCCGGCACGAAGCCGAGGCCCGGGCCGGGTGTTGCCCCCAGCCTCGTTGGCGTCGTCTCGAGCTCTGGTGCCGATGTCGTCACCTACAACAGCTGGCCCCTTTACACCTATGTGGCTGACGTAAGCCCCGGCATGGCGTCCGGTGAGGGCATAAACCTCAATGGTGGCCCCTGGTACCTGATGGAACCCGACGGGGATCCGCTCGTCCCGACCGGCCAACCCCAGCCTCTCGGTGACCTGGGCGGGTAGTGGCGGTGAGCGACCCTCATGACCCCGCAGCGGCAATGGCAGCGGCAGCCCAGGCCGTACCGCCCGCGCCGGCACCGGTGTGTACAGTTACCCGACGGAGGGCGGTCCTTGCAGGCGTCGCAGGAGTGTTCGCGGGAGCGGCCGCCGCCGAAGCCGCCAACCTCCTGAGCGGTGGCCGGTCGCCCGCTCCCGTATCCAGGCAAGCACCTCCGGACGTCGACCTGATGGAAGAGCACGGGGTCCTCAAGCGGGTCCTTTTGATCTACGAGGAAGCCGTGAGCCGTCTCGGCAGCGGCGGCGCGCCGGCAGGTGTAGTGGTGGCGGCAGTCCACGACGGCGCCGAGGTGATCCACGATTTCATCGAGAGCTTTCACGAGGCGCTCGAGGAGGGTTACGTGTTCCCCCGTCTCCGCAACGCCGGAGTGCTGGTCAGCACCGTTGACACTCTCCTCGTCCAGCACGGGCGGGGAAGGCAGCTGACCCAGCTGATCCTGGAGGGCTCGAACCTCTCCGCCATGCGATCGAGCACCGTCCGGGGCGCGGTGTCGCGGTCCATGTCCGCTTTCGCCCGCATGTACCAACCGCATGAGGCGCGCGAGGACACGGTGGTGTTCCCGGCTTTCCGTTCGATGCTGGACGCCCATGAGCTCGAGGACCTCGCAGCCACCTTCGCCGCCCTTCAGGCGCACCAGTTTGGCAAGGACGCCTTCGGCGCCGTCGTCGAGCGGGTCGCGAATATCGAGCGGAGCCTTGGGATTTACGACCTCAACCAGTTCACCCCTCCGGCCACGACCAGCTGAACAACCCACCGCACCGACCTCGTAAGAGTGCCCTTCCGCCGTTTGCTCTTAAGAGTTCTAGGCGCGCCGGAGGGTGTAGGGCTCCCGCGCACGACGCACGGCAGAGCCCCAAGCGCGGCGTTCTCCATTTGCTAGGGTCGGGCCACCCAGGCCGCTCCCTCCCCACCCGAGCGGCGGCGCTCGTTACCCAGCTCAGCGTGAGAGCGGTCTAGCGGGCTACTACGGCGAAGCGCGGGGCGACCCCGAGGACGCGGTCCATCCCGGAGGGGAGCGAGCGGCGGGTCGCCCACTCGACGTCACGCAGCCTGACGACCCGGGCTGTCCCCCAGCGAGTGGACTCGACGAGCGAGACGAGCTGCTCGGGAGTCGCGCCGTGCCCGAGCGGCAGTTGCCGGCGCATCGACGAGCCGTATTCGGCATGGTGGTCGGCCGGGACGCGGCGCAAGCGGCGCAGGAGGTCATGGCCGCGCGTGGCTAACCGTTGGGCCGGCCCGGCTGCGTCTCCCCAGAGGCTTTCGAGGAGCACCAGCCGGCCGTCGGGAGCGCAGCGGTCCCACGCCGCCAAAGCTCTCCCAGGGTCCGGGAGAGTCCAGAGCAAGTGGCGCTCGACGACCGCTTCGAAACCGTCGAGGGGCGGCTCGGCGGCGTTGCCGTGCACTGTCTTGATCTCGACGCCGGCGCGGCCCGCCTTGTCCTCGAGCTGGGCAAGCATCGCAGCAGAAAGATCGAGAGCGGTCACCATGTAGCCCTGTTTGGCCAGTACCAGAGCCAGAAAACCCGTTCCTGAGCCGGCGTCGAGGACCCGAGCCGGTGGCGGTGGCAGCAACCGGCGGAGCTCACCCGCCCATGCCGCAAGCTCCAGGGCGCTCGTCGGGTTGTGGCTGACGGACCGGTCGTAGGTCGCAGCATCGAGGTCCCAGAAGGACTCCATCTGCCTCGTCAGTTCGTCGGTGGTTGCCGTGACCCTCACGCTATAGCGTTAGTGTGCCGGGCCTACCTGGCCGAGGTCACCGAGGGGAGGAAATTGCCACCTCCCTGGCAAGCGGCGCAGCGGCCGAGCATGGCGAAGTGAAGGGGGTCGATCGAGAACCCGAGCCGTGCCTTGACAAGCTTGGCCAGACCACCGAAGACATTGTCGGGAGCCTCGATCGTGGCGCCACAGACCTCGCAGAGAAAATGGGCGTGCGCAGCCGAGGCGAGCTGGTAGGTGGCGGGGCCGTGCCCGAGATGTGAATGGACGACGACTGCGAGCCTTTGCAGATCCTCGAGGTTGCGGTAGACGGTCGAGATGTTGATGTCGGGCATTTGGGACTGCACAGCGGCGGCGATCTCCTCGGCAGTCAGGTGGCGGCCGGCCTCGAACAGCACCTGGAGGATCGCCCGACGTGCTGTCGTTGCCCGGCCTCCCTTGGCGCGCACCAAAGCCATGACATCTTCAACTGAAGTAACACCGGTACGCGGCCTCCCTTCGAGGAAGGCCAACGGTTTGCTCATTGCTTCATCACGTTACGCCCCATTACCACTCGCGGGAGCTGTTGCTGCGGTCCGGCGCCCGCTCGGTTGTGCTCCCATCGTCCTCCACGGGGGCCCTGCCCGGAACTCTACCTCATCCGTCGCCCAGTACGCTATTGCGACCAGATCGCAGTTCCGCCTAGACTGTCGCACGTTGGTGACGCCGGGACGGGTGCACTGTCCAAGAAGGTCGTAAGGGAGGCAATTGCAGATGTCGGAAACAGCGCTCGCTCCCAGGGTCAGCCTCCCGAGGATGCTGCGCCAGTCGTTCCATGCGATGTCGCTGGCCGAGAAGTTCCGGGTGGTGGGCATGTACTCCGTCATCCTGTTCCTCCACGCGCTTGGCTTCTTGGTGTTCATCGCCTTCGTCGTACCCTCGCACTACAAGGGCCTGGGTTTCGGGGTGGCTGTCACCGCCTACACGCTCGGGTTACGCCATGCTTTCGATGCCGACCACATCTCGGCCATCGACAACACCACCCGCAAGGTGATGAACGAGCGCGTCGGTACCGACAAACCCCGGCCGTTTTCTTTTGGTTTTTTCTTTTCCTTGGGCCACTCCACCATCGTGGTGGCGATCGGCATCGGGATCATCATCGCCGAGAAGACCGTTTACCCTGCCGTGTCGAACAACGGCTCAGGCCTCGAGCGCTTCGGCGGCCTGTTCGGCACCGTCGTGTCCGCCTCCTTCCTTTTCCTGATCGGGCTGCTGAACCTCGTGATCCTGGCGGGGATCGCCAAAGTCTTCCGGGCGATGCGGCGCGGCCAGTACAACGAAGAGGAGCTCGAGCGCCACCTCGAAAATCGTGGGTTTTTTTACCGCTTCTTGGGCAAATGGCTGAGAACCATAAATAAGGAGTGGCAGATGTACCCGGTCGGAGTCGTCTTCGGCATGGGGTTCGACACGGCTACTGAGGTCGCACTACTTCTTACAGTCGCCATACTGTCCTCCAGCGGCCACATCCCGTGGTACGCAATATTGTGCCTACCGCTCCTGTTCACAGCTGGTATGAGCCTGATGGACACCACCGACGGGATGTTTATGAACGTCGCGTACGGCTGGGCCTTTTTCAACCCGGTCCGCAAGGTGTACTACAACCTCGCCATAACCGGGTTGTCGGTTGCGATCTGCTTCTTTATCGGGGCCGTCGAGACGCTCGGCCTGTTGCCCTACGAGATAAAGAGCCTGAGCCAGACACGCGGGTTTTGGGGGATCATGTACAACTTCAACATCAATACGGCTGGGTTCGTCATCGTCGGGATGTTCATCGTCACCTGGTCTGTCGCCATGCTCATATGGCGTTACGGGCACATCGAGGAAAAATGGTCGGCCCGCCTCAGAGTGTCAGCGTCGCCGACGGGAGCAGAGGTCACTGGTACCGTCCCCTGACGGTCGTGTAGATCTTGCGGAGCTTTGGCCGCACCCTACGGCGGGCGCCCGCGCCGGCGCGTGACGCCTCGCAAAGCCAGTAGTAAACTTGTGGAGGGACTTGCGGGAGCAGAGGCGAAGACCGCCTGCTCATGAGCGCGGAAAACTGCCGCGGCTCGAGGTCGGCGTAGCGAGCGACATTTTCGTACCATTGAGCGCTCGAACGAGCGGCGGTCTGGGCGTACGCTGTCACGGCCTGGCGCTCCTTCTCGTACGCGTCGAGTGCCTGGCTCAGTTCGTCTTGGCGCTGCAAGTTTTCAACCAGGCTGATGGCGTCCTCGATGGCCAGCTTGGTCCCCGAACCTATTGTGAAGTGGGTCGTGTGGGCAGCGTCGCCAGCCAGGACGATGTTGCCGTCGTGCCAACGGTCATTTGTAACGGTGCGGAAATTGAGCCACTCGGCGTTCACTTTTTCCGATGTCTGCCCGATCAGCCGATGACCCTCGAGCTGGCGCCGGAAAATGCTCTCCAGGTTGCTGAGGCAGTCGTGGTGCGACATGGTTGCAAAACCAAGGCCCGACCACGTCTCGGCCGAGCACTCGACTATGAAGGTGCTCGAGCCGGCATCGACGCCGTAGGCGTGCGCCCAGACCCAGCCTTTTTCGGTCTGGACGAAGGGGAACGTGAAAGAGTCGAAAACCTTGTCCGTACCCAGCCAGATGTACTTGTTGGCGCCCACATGGACTTCGGTACGGATGCCCTGGGAGCTCTCGCGTAACCGGCTGTTGACCCCGTCGCAAGCCACTATGAGGTCCGCCTCAGCCGGCAGTTGCGACCTGGATGTGACCTCGTGGTCGTACTCGACCCTCACACCGGCGCCCATTGCCCGAGCGGCAAGGACGTCGAGCAGACGCCACCGCATAATGCCGTAGCCGATCGCCGCTCTCGTCAGCACTTGCCTGCCCCCGATGTCGACGACTTGGTCCACCCAGGAAAACGACGCACGTTCGACTTCGCGGGCCGAGACCGGGTCCGACCGGTGGAGCCTTTCGAGCAAGTCGGCCCAGAAGACTACGCCCCACCCTCGCGTCACTCCTGGTGAGCTTCGCTCGAACACCGTTATGTCGTGCTCTGGTTGGCGCAGTTTTAGCAAAAGGGCAAAGTAAAGGCCGGCAGGCCCTCCGCCCACGCAAGCGATCTTCAATGTCGCTCCGGGTGGGCGTTCGGGAGGAGGGGCCTGTGGGACCCCGCTCGTGATTTGTCCATGGAGTAGTTGTAGCCCAAATGCGGGCGGCCCATCCCGGCGCCGGCGAGGGGCCGGGCGGCTGGAGTAAATTGGCCGGCCCGGTAGGCCGATGTCAACGACGTGGCGCCTCGTGGTTGCAGGACCTTCCGGCACAGGCGCCGTCGGGCCGGCGGGCGGGACGGGAGGTGCTTGGTCCTCGGCCTGGTGGTCGCGCTCGCCGGCCTCGCAACTGCAACGAGCCCGGGCCCCAGTGCGCCGGCAACCGCCGGCACCACCGGGGGCGAGGCAGTGTTCGGGTCGCTGCCTTACCAGAAGGGCATGAACATATGGTCCTGGACGCCCGACGGCTACGCGGCACCCGCCATGCGCGCCGCGCTGCGCAGGCTCGTGAGCGACGGCGTCACATGGGTCGACCTCGTGCCGACATGGTTCCAACCGACCGCCACCTCCGCTGATATAGCGCCCCTCGCTGGCTTCACCCCGACCGATGCCGCCATCACCAGTGCCGTTGCGGCGGCGCACAACCTCGGGCTCCACGTCGTAATAAAGCCACAGCTCAATCTGGCGGACGGGGATTGGCGCGGGTCTATATCCCCGGCAGACCCGGGGGCCTGGTGGGGCGCCTACGACCGCTTCATTGTCCGCTACGCGCGGCTCGCTGCCCGCACCGGGGCCAACGAACTCGTGGTCGGCACCGAGCTCGTAGGCGTGTCGCAGGAGACCTCACAGTGGGAACATCTGATCGCAGCAGTGCGGCTCCAATTTCACGGCCTCCTCACATATGCCGCGCTCCCCCAGGAGTACCACCGGATCGGGTTTTGGGGCGACCTGGACTTCATCGGCCTCGACGCGTACTGGGAACTCGCCGATGCTCCCACCACGAACGTCCGTGCTCTCGTCCAAGCCTGGCAGCCCATCTTGGCTCAGTTGGGACAGGAGGCAGTCCGGTGGGCGAGGCCGGTCGTGTTCACCGAAGCGGGCTATGCGAGCCAGGTCGGGACGGCCACCGACCCTTCCTCATGGACGCTGTCGGCGACGCCTGCACCGGCGCAGCAGGCGGCAGCATACTCAGCCCTGCTTGACGCGCTGGCGGGCCGGCGCTGGGCCAGGGGGGTCAACTGGTGGGCCTGGCGGCAAGACAATGAGTCCCCTGCTACGGATTTCACTCCCGAGGGCAAGCCGGCCGAGCTCATCCTGCGCGCCGCTTGGGCTCCGAGCAAGCGGGCTCGGCCTTCGGTGTACCCCGTGCGCCAACCTGCCGGCTGAACGCCAGGCGGCGGCGACCCAGGAAAGCGGGTCCGCGATTTCCCGGGTTTCGCGTCTTGTCACCCATTTGCGCGCACAGTGTTTGAGCGACCATCCTACGTGGTAGCGTCCCGCTTCACGGATGGCAGAAGGTCAGGTAACTGGCGCTGCCCCTTGAGGTTCGAGGATGGAGCTCATGCCGGCGACACGGTTTGCACCGGGACCGGCCGCGTAGCAAAGGAAGGCGTTGGGCACTGAAATATCGTCAAACCTTGCGACGCCCGCCAACTGGCCTATGGACGTGGCAGGCCATCGCGGGGTCGTGGACCTCCAAGCTACCGGTGCGAGCACCGGTCCGGTAGAGCTGAGCGTGGTCATACCGCTCTACAACGAAGAAGACAATGTCGGCCCCGCCGTTGAAGAAGTCCTCAGCGTGCTCAACGAAATCCCGCGCAGCTCGGAGCTCATCCTCGTCGACGACGGGAGCCGGGACAATACCGGCTCGCTCGCGTTCAGCTGGCAGCTCCGCGACCCGAGGGTGCGCGTTATCCAGTTCCGCCGCAATTTCGGGCAAACGGCGGCAATAACTGCAGGTTACGACGCCGCCTCCGGCGAGGTCGTCGTGCTCATGGACGGGGACCAGCAGAACGACCCTCGCGATATCCCAATGCTGCTCGACAAAATGGCCGAAGGTTACGACGTCGTGAGCGGTTGGCGCGTCAACCGCAAGGACAAGTTGTTGATGCGCAAACTGCCGTCGCACCTGGCTAACCGGCTTATATCCCGGGCCACCGGGACTGTCCTGCACGATTACGGTTGCACTCTCAAGGTTTACGACGCCAGTGTGCTCCGCCAGATCCGGTTGTACGGCGAGATGCACCGCTTTATCCCTGCCCTGGCGAGCGTCACAGGCGCACGGGTTGCGGAAGTCCCCGTCAACCACCGCCCCCGCACGCGCGGGTCTTCGAAGTACGGGATCTCGCGCACAGTCCGGGTCCTGCTCGACCTTCTCACTGTCAAGTTCCTCCTTGCCTACCTGACGCGCCCGATACAGTTTTTCGGGCGGATTGCCTTGATTTCGGTCCTGAGCGCCGTCCTATCCGTGGCTGTGCTGATCTCGCAGCACATGTTCGGGTTCCAAGCTTTGCGGGGCGATACTTGGGTGACGCTTGCCGCGATGCTCTTGACTCTCGGCGTGATCGTGCTGTGCGTCGGGATCCTGGGCGAGGTCATGACACGCGCTTATTATGAGAGCGCCGAGCGCCGCACGTATGTTGTGCGCTCGCGGGCCGGGTTTTGCTCCGGTACCGCCGAGGCACCGGCAATCGCCGGCAACGCCGAGGCCTACCCGGCGCCGAGCCACGGCTAAGAGCGGCGATGACCACTCTGCCGTCCGCAACGTCACGCGCGGCCTGGAAACGTTACCTGACCGTCGGTTTCAAAGTCGCAGTCTCCGTCGGTTTGCTCGTTTACCTCGTGCACAGGGGCGGGCTGGCCGCCATCGACCGGTCTCTTCGTGACGCTGACCCGAGGTGGCTCGCCGGCGGTTACGCGCTGGGCCAATTAGGCGCGGCCCTTACGATCTGGCAGTGGTGGGGGGTGCTCGATGCCATAGGCCTGAAACGGCGCTACCGGCGTTGCGTGCGCCTCGAGCTGGCTGGCGACGTATTCGATGCAGCGCTCCCGTCGTCGATCGGCGGCGATGTGTTCCGTGCTGTCGCAGTTACCGAGGCTCCGGCCGAAAGGGAGCTCGGTGTCGCCAGCGTTATCATCCGCCGCCTTTGCAATTTCCCCGGCATGGTAGCGCTGATGGCCGTCGGGACGGTGACGACGGCGCTCGCCGGGCAAGGCCGCGTCCCGTGGGCGCCGGTGCTCGCAGCCCTGTCCTGTGGCCTTTTCCTGGTAGCGCTCGTTGTCTCGCCGCTCGCAGGCCGGGCGGCGGCAACCAGGCCCCTGCGCCGTCCGATGTTCGCCCCTGCCGTAAAGGTCCTACGGCGCCTCGATTATTTCCGGCTGCAGCGCCGCGACCTTATCCGGGCGAGCATGCGCGGCTGTCTGTTCTGGTGCTGCGCGGTCGCCAGCCAGTGGTGTTACATGCGTGCCGTCGGGGCGGACAGGGTGCCCCTCTGGTACGCAGCCGTAGTCGTCACGGTCACCAACATGGTCACCATGCTCCCCATAGCGCTTGGCGGTTATGGCCTACGAGAAACAACTTTCAGTGCCTTGCTGGCAAGCGCAGGCATGGCGACGGTAGCGCAGGGCGTAGCTGTGGGTGCCTGTCTCACGGGCCAGACAGTGCTCTTCGGGCTGAGCGGCATCCCCGTCTACCTGAGCCTCAGGAAACGACGCGACGGGCGTGAGCCCGGTCGCGAGCGGCACGGGGCGCATTTTGGCCGAGACCTCGACTTGACCCGGCTCGGGGCTATCACGCCATCGGTTGGTACGCCGCCTGGTACTGCCGTCGGTGTCCCGGCTCGCCCGGTGCCCCCGCTCGCGGTGCCCGTAGCCCAGGAGATGCATTGGTGAGGATCCTCATGGTCGCTCCGCACCCGGTCTATTCGCCGCGGGGGACCCCGATAAGCGTGCTCAACCGCTGCAAGGCACTGTGCTCGCTCGGCCACACCGTCGACCTCGTCACCTACGGGGTCGGCGAGACGGTGCCGGTCGAAGGGTTGCGCTACCTGCGAGCGCCGGTCCCTTGGGTCCGCTCGGTCGGAGTCGGGCCATCGTGGCGCAAGATCCCCCTCGACGCAGCTGTTTTCGCCAAGGCCGCGTGGTTGCTGATGACCAGGAAGTCTTCGTACGACGTCCTGCATACCCACGAAGAAGCAGGCGTACTGGCTTTGTTGCCTGGGCGCCGGCGCCTCCGCCACGTCTACGACATGGGAAACGAGTTTTCGGTGGTGGCGGGCAACTACGGTTTCGGCGACCGCCATCCTCTCACTCGCATGGCGGCACTGGCCGAGCGGGCGATCGTCAGGCATGCAGATGCCGTGATCGCCCATTTCCCTTCTATCAGGGAGTCAATCCGCGCTTGGGGTGACGACGTCCCCGTCGAGGTCGTGCCCAACGTCGACCTGGGCGCCGCGCCGAGCAGGGCCGAGGCCATCGGGTTCCGCAGGCGCTGGGTGGCACCGGGCGAGCTGTTGGTCCTCTACGCAGGCACCCTCGAGGGGTACCAGGGAGTCGACGACCTGGTAGATGCAATGGCCTCGCTCGAACTGGAGCCGTACCCCCTACGCCTCGTTGTGGCCGGCGGCACCTCACCGCAGGTCGACGCCATGCGCGCCCGGGCGGCGCGCCTCGGTCTCCACAACGTCGTATTTACGGGCACGGTCCCCGAGGGCGAAGTGCCGGCCGCCCTGGCCGCGGCGGACATCTTGGTCAGCCCGCGAGCCGCCGGGAGCAACACCCCGCTCAAGATCTTTGCCTATCTCCGCCACGGCGGCCCCATCCTCGCCACCCGGATAGCCAGCCACACCCAGGTCCTTGACGAACAGTGCGCGCTCCTCGTGGAGCCCGGTGCCGACGGTCTTGCCCTGGGTCTCGCCAAGCTCGCCGCAGATCCCGAGCTGCGTGCGGCTTTGGCGAGCGCGGCGAGGAAGGTCGGGAAGCGCTTTACCCCCGAAGGATATGTAGCTTCCGTGGCGAGCGCCTACGGGAAACTTGCCGGAGCCGTACGGCTCGCCCGATCGGGGGCGTAAGTGCTAGCGATCGACGACCTCGACCGACGGGTGCCGGCCATCGCGCCGGCCGCGAATGCCTCCGTCGCGCCGGGAGCCTGGCGCCGCCACGTCTGGGTGCCCGCGCCACGGCCGCTCCATATGAAAGGCGTGCCGGCATACGTGGCCGAAGAGCGCGAGGTGCCAGTTGCGGTCGCCTCGTCTCCGTGGCTAGGCGCGCTGACGATATTGCTGACACTCGTCTTCCTCCTGGTCGTCCTTTCGGGGCAGGACTGGTTGTGGCCGCAGCACGGCGAGCCGCGACCGGGCTTCGCGCGATGGGTTTACTGGGGCACCGCCGTTTGGGTCCTGCCAATCGTGCCCGCTCTGCTAGGGCTGACGGGCTTCTGCCTCGGCCGTCGTGGCGGGCCAAAGTTGGGGCAAGACCAACCCATCTCGACGCTCGTGTGCTTCCGGGTAGTGACGCGTGGCACCAACCCCGATGCCCTCGCCCGGACCGTCCACAACATCGAAGCCCAGATGCGGGCCGCACCCGTGTTCCCCCACTGTATAGAGGTAGTTTCCGATGTTGCCGTCGACGTACCCGATGCGCAGTACGAGGCATTGGTCGTGCCGAGAGGCTACGTGACGCCGAGGGGCTCGCGCTACAAGGCAAGGGCCCTGCAGTACGCCTTGGAGGCGAGCGAGGTCGCGAGTGATGCGTGGATCGTCCATCTGGACGAGGAGTCCCACATCACGCTTTCGTGCATCCGGGGAGTCCGCGACGCCGTTTACGAGGAAGAGAGCTCCGGGCGTCACCGTATCGGGCAAGGCTGCATCCTCTACCACCGCGACGTGCGCCGGCACCCGTTCTTGACGCTGGCCGATTCCATCCGTACCGCTGACGACCTTGGGCGGTTCCGCCTCCAGTTCAAGTTGGGGGTGGCCATCTTCGGTCTGCACGGGTCCTTCATCGTGGTGCGCAACAGTGTGGAGAAAGCTGCAGGGTTTGACGTCGGCCCGCAGGGGTCGGTGACGGAAGACACTTATTGGGCGCTCGAGCAATTAGCCTCGGGTACCCGCTTCCGCTGGGTGGACGGCTATGTCGTCGAGCAAAGTACGCGCTCGATGACGGACTTCATCAAGCAGCGCCGGCGATGGTTCGTCGGCGTCATGAAGTCTGCTCGCCACGCGAAAGCGCCATTGTGGTGGCGGTTGCCGATTGCCGGCTCGCTGGCCATCTGGAGCGTCATGTGGCTCTTCCAGGCGCTGACCATCGGTGTGTTTGCCTTCGGTTTGTCGGCGCCGCCCTGGGTCCGCATCATCGGTGATTGTTCCTTCGCGACTTACCTCGTGCAGTACGCCCTCGGCTGCTATATAAACCTTCACCATCACGAGGCGCGTCGCCATGTCCGCCTCGTGACGTACGTCGCCCAGCTGGCCCTCGTGCCCGCGTTCGCCTTTATGGAGTCGCTGGCCGTCGTGTACGGCATGCTCTCGTCCGACTTGAGCTTCCACGTAGTCAACAAATAGCCCCAGGCCCGATCGTTCACCTACCTCTCATAAAGCCATCGCGTAAGAAAGGTGCCCACAAATGCCATCCAGGATCGCCGTCATCGGGAGCGGGTACGTCGGGACTGTGGTCGCCGCGTGCTTCGCCCACCTCGGTCACGCTGTCACGGGAGTCGAGATCGACAGCGAAAAACTCTCCCTACTCCGTCAGGGTAAGGCTCCCTTCCATGAGGCAGGCCTGGACGACCTGCTGAGTGCGGGCACGTCGTCGGGAGGGCTCTGCTTCACGGACAACGTGAGCCTCGCCATGGAGCGCTGCGAGCTCGTCTTCATCTGCGTCGGCACCCCTACCGGGCACGACGGCCACCCGGACATGTCGGCGACGGCCGCCGTGGCCAAGAAGATCGCGCCCAACCTGAAGGGCTACCACGTCGTCGTCGTCAAGAGCACCGTTCCCATCGGGACGGGCAGGTGGCTGCGAACCCTGATCGAGGACCACTTGCCTGCCGGGTATGGCCCGGACCACTTCAGCATCGTTTCCAACCCCGAGTTCCTCCGCGAGGGCAACGCCGTCCAGGACTTCCTCTACCCCGACCGGGTCGTGCTCGGCGGCGACCGGCCGCAGGCTCTCGACCTGGTAGCAGAGGCGTACCGCCCCGTCCTCGACGGCGATTTCCCCAAAGGGCCCCATCGCCCCGGCAGCGTCCCTGTCATTTTTACAAGCACGACAACGGCCGAAGCGATCAAGTACGCCTCCAACTCCTTCCTCGCCAGCAAGATCAGTTTCGTCAATGAACTGGCAAAGATCTGTGAGCTGGTAGGCGCTGACGTAACCGAGGTCACGGCCGCCATGGGCCTCGACATGCGTATCGGCGGCCAGTTCCTCGACGCGGGGCTCGGGTGGGGGGGCTCCTGCTTCGGAAAGGACCTGCGTGCACTTATAGCGATCGCCACGCGGTACGGCTACGACGCCCGGATACTGCGGTCGGCGCTCGCCGTCAACGTCGACCAGCGCAAAGTCGTCGTGGAAAAGCTCCTGCAGCATCTAAAGGTTGTAAGCGGCGCCCGTATCGGTGTGCTCGGGCTGGCCTTCAAGGCAGGTACGGACGACCTGCGTGACTCGCCTGCCGTCGGCGTCTGCGAGGCACTGCTCGACCACAAAGCCGTCGTAACCGCCTACGACCCCATGGTCCCGACCGGGGCCGGCCCCGACGGCGTACTGAGGGCCTGCGACGCCATCGCCGTGGCAGAGCGCGCCGACGCCGTCGTCGTTGCAACCGAGTGGCCGCAATTCCTTTCGATCGACCTTTCGGCGCTCCGCAGCCGGATGCGTGGCCGGCTGCTCCTCGATGCGCGCAACCTGTTCCAGCCTGAAAAGGTCCAAGCTGCCGGCCTCGAGTACGTGGGGATCGGCAGGTCGCAGCCAGGCGAAAGAGTGCTGCAAAGTGCCTAGCAAAAGGACGGCTCTGCAGCCACCTTGGGCCGAGCCTTCGGGGGACGACCTCGTCGTGCCCAAGGCTGGTCCGGCTTCGAGCAACGGCTCTCACATGCCGCCACTCCACGGGCCGACTATCAGGGCCCCCAGGTGGGCCGTTGTTGCTCTTGTCGGGGCCGTGGTCGTCCTGGCCGCCGGCACGCTGGCTCTCCTGGGAAGGGGGAAGCAACCGAGCGTGGTCGTCGCCGTAGCCGTAGCGGCTCCCGTCGACAGCACACCCGGGGGGGTCGGCGACGTCACGCTACCGCCGGACGCAAATTTCGCCCTGACAGCCGAGCTACTTGGCGCGACCTACCCCGTGCAGGTCACCTCGGTCGACGTGCACGTGGGTGAGTTCGTCGAGCGGGGGACGGTGCTCGTCTCGTTGGACTCCTCCGAGTTGAGCGATAGCGTTACTGAGGACAAGCTCCAGCTGGCGGCGGCACGCTCGGCCCTCGCCGACGTCCAGGCAGACATTTCAGCTGGCTCCGTGGGTACCGTCGAGGCGTTGCAAGCGACGGTCTCCCTCGACCAGGAGACCCTCGATTTGGCGGAAGGCAACAGCACCTCCATCCGGTCTCCGGTTGGCGGGGAAATCGCCCAGCTCGAGGTGGGCCCGGGAGATGTTGCCGACCCCGGTCGTGTTTTGCTCAATATCGCCAACACGAGCGCTGTCCAGGTGAGCGCGGGCGTCCAGCTTGCAGATATGGCGTCGGTCAAGGCCGGCGATCCGGCGCGGGTGACCTTCGAGGCGCTGCCCGGCGTTGCGCTGGACGGGACAGTCGAGGCCATCACCCCGAACGCGACTAACGGAGGCCTCGACGCAACGGTCGTCGTCTCGGCTGCCAACGATTCAGGCAACCCGGTGCCGATCGGGACCCGTGCGTACATCTCAATAGACGCCAGGGTCGACGCCTCCGTGACCGTGCCCCTTATCGCCGTATCCAACCTGACCCTGGACCCCTCTGTGTACGTCATCGCCGACGGGAGGGCCGAACGGACCGCCGTGGTCCTCGGCGCCGTCGACGACGACAGGGCCCAGGTCGTTTCCGGGATCGAAGCAGGGAGCACCGTTGCCCTGACCGACACCCAGCTAATCAGCGACGGCGAAAAGGTCAACGTAGCCAAGGTGCTCCGCTATGACAGCAGGTGCCAGGCATGTTGACCGTGACGTTGCCCGTCGCTTTGAGGGATCTCGCCGTCCCGAAAGAACTGAGGGCTGTTGTGGCAGTGCCGGTGCTCGGGGCAGGCCTGTTTTGGCCATGGCTCGGGACGCCGGTAAGTGGTCCCCATTACGCCATGGCGTTACCGGTCCGCTTCGTCGGGCTTGGTTGGATGTCGACGTTTACGTACGGGTATTGTCTTGCCGGGCTCGCGGGTGCTGCGGGGGTCGTGCGCTTCGGCCTGAGGCGAGGGCCTACCCGCCGGGGGGCGCTTGCGGCCGTGGGATGGGCCGCGGTCGGCTTAGGCGTCCTGTTTTTCTTTGCTACCCGGGTCGGTGACAGTCGCCTCCTGTTCGAACTGCGTTCTGAACAAGCACAAATGTCGCTCATGCAAGCACAATTCGGCTACCACACCTACAACTACCCACCGACCGACGCCTTCAGCTTCCCTCTCAATGGCACAACTCAACTGCTTTTTTCAGACCTGAGATTGGGCTGGTTCGCAACCCTGGCCGGAGGCGCGCTCCTGGCAGGGAAGCCTCACTTGCACCGCGTACTGCCCCGGCTCTTCGCCCTACCCGTTGCGCTGGCGGGGCTTGTTTCTGTTACCGGCATTTCTTGCGGCCTTTGGGCGCAGCACCTGAAGCTTTCAGGGATCGCCGCACAACGCAACGGTGAACCGGCAGTCGCCATATCCGACCTGCAACGGGCTCAGCGCTTCGATAGGGCATTGACGTTCGACCCGGACTGGACTTTGAGTTATGGGCTGGCTCAAATGCAAGAAGGGGACACAGTCAGCGCATTTGCTGACTACGCCCAAGCTGTGACAACCGAAGACGTCTCTTCTGGTGTTTCGGCCACAGCACTCAATTGGTACGTCGATGCGCTGGATGAAGACCCAACCGACCCTGTAATCGACGAGAGCTTGCGCGAGCTCGCCAGTTCGGACGAAGACGGCGGCCCACAACTGTTGGTGCTCACTTCGCGCCTGGAAGACCCCGGAGCCGCCGTTTACTACCCACTGGGCCGGTACTTCTATGCCTCGGGGGCGGATTCTCTCTCCATCCGGTACCTCGAGGCGGCTTCAGCGCAGACCGTGTCTTTTGACATCAAATCCTCTTGCCTGACTTACATCGCTTTGGCCGAGCTCGGCCTTGGTGATAAAGCCCTGTTCCGTACCGACATCATCAAAGCGGTCGATGCGGACCCCTCCCGGATGGACGTGTTCGCGACCGAGATCGCCGCTGGTCTTTACGTACCCGGGATCCCTTAGCAACTCCTGCTAGTGGCAATCGCGCTTATCCGCAGCGCGCCGAGAGCGGCGCCGTCGAGCAGGCGCGTGGCCGCGTTGCAGCCGCAACCGACCTCGGCAGGCATGGCCCCGTTGCTCGCCTGCGTGAGCGTGTTTTGTGCCGTGGCCTGGCTCGTGGCTGGGTTTTGGACATCAGTCGATCTCCGGGTGCCGCGCCAAACAGTGGCAGCACCAACGGCAAGCTTGCCGTGGGCGCAGGCAGTAGGCGATAGCTCGCATAGCTTTTTTCGCTTGGCCGTGCCGCTCGGGGCGGTACCGGACACGGCCACGTTATGGGTTGACGCAGACCAGGTCGCGGTCGTTTACGTAAATGGCTACCGCGTCAACTCACCGGTCACGGACATTCCCAATGAAGCCGACCTCGTGAGATCGGCGCTGGTATTCGACATCAGGGGTGCCCTCTTTGCCGGGGCCAACACGGTCGGTCTCGAGGTCATCAACGAAGCCGAACGGCCAGCTGCTTTTCAAGCGGAGCTCGACGTGACGGTGGGAGGCCAGCGCGAGATCCTCGGGACAAGGCCTTCCGATTGGTTGGCTACCAGCAACGTTGCCTATACCGACCAGGAAATGCCACTTTCGGGATCCTGGGCCGTCAACTCGCTGGAGGACTCCCAGTGGTCGCCGGCTGTAGCCTCCGCTCACCACACAGCGGCGACCTTGGTAGCGGTGGACCCGGACGGCTTCCGGGCACCGACCGTTGGCACCGCTCTCCTGGGGGCTTCCACCAGCCTGTTGACAGCTGCTGCGACGCTCGAGGTCCCGGCCGGGTGCCAACAGGCTTGGCTGCGGTTCGGGGCGAGCGGCCCTTACACCCTGTCGTGGGACGGCAACGTGATCGCCAGCGGGGAAGGAGGTTCGGCTGATTTTGGCGACCCTGCATTGCTCGCTGCTCACACTTCCTCGCTCCAGGTCCAACCGCTCGAGCTGTTCGATATATGTTCCCTGGCCCACGAGGGTGGTCGCAACCGGCTCGTCGTCGTCGTGGCTGGTGGCGACCCGGCGCGCGCCTATATCGACGGGTACGTGGAGGTCGCGGGTAGGTGGACGTCGCTACTGGACCACGCTCGATGGACCGGTGCAGCCGAGGTCCAGCAGGGGCCGGCAGCCGAGCAATGGTTCCACCCCTTCGAGATCCGTACGGCGATGATCACGCTCCCTTCATCGATGGAAGTGGCACGGCACGCTTGGCTTACCTTGCTGCTCCTGCTGTGTGGGGCCGGCCTGGTGGGCCTTAGCGCGCTCACTGGCTTGGGGACCTACAAGTCGGCCCAGGCGATGGCGCTGGGCTCGCTGCCGGCGGGCGCGCTCAGCCTCGGGTTGTCGCAGCTGCACCATTTGCTCGACGTCACTGCCCCGTTCCCTTCCACTCCTCGGGCCCTGGAAGTGTTGCTGCTCGTCGCCGCCTGCGGCAGCGCGGGAGCTCTCGTAGCCGCCCACTCGCTCCGCGGGCGCCACCTGGCGCCGCCCGAAGCTCGCGTGCGCCGGCGCCTGTTACCGAAGTGGCTCGTCGACGTGTTCGCGCGACGCCGGTACTCGTTGGCCGTGTGGGCCTTCGCCGGGGTGTGGTCGCTCGCCAACGCCTACCGCCTCAGTTTTGGGCCGCTCTGGCAGGACGAATTGTCGAGCCTGGCTGCCGCCCAGGGGATCCGGGCCCATCTGCTGCCGGAGTGGCCGTCCGGCTTCTTGTACTGGAAATCGGAACTTTACAGTGCCCTCCTTGCAGTCGTCGGACCGCTTGTCCAAGAAAGTACCGCCTGGTTGCGAGGTCTCAGCGTCATCTGGCTCGGTGCGACGATCGTGATCTTCGGTACCCGCCTTGTCCCCGTTCTCATCGTGCGCGGGAGGCTGGCCCAGTTCGCGGCGACGGTGCTGTTTGCTGTCGCTCCGTTCGAGACCGTACAGGCTCGCGATATCCGGATGTACCAAATGGCACAGTTTTTCGTCGTCTTGCTGACGGTGCTTTTGCTGAAGGCACTGGCGCACCCCAAGCCGCGAAGCGTCTTCCTTGCGATGTTGACCATGGACGCGATGTACCTGAGCCATGAGGAGACCTTCCCGCTCGTCCTCCTCGTGCCCCTCTTGGTCACTGTGGCCACTCGCGGGAAATGGCTGACGCAATGGTATTGGTGGGCGTTCGGGGGGGCGGCGTACTTCGTCGTCGCCGTCCAGCTCGCGCTGGCGACCTTCACGCACCCGCCGATATTTGGCGTAGACGACAGCAACGGCCCGCTCGTCGCCTGGATGCCGGCGCCGTGGTACTACATAAACCAGTACTTCTTCATCAAATCGACGATGAGTGCTTCCATAACGGCAATGAGCCTGCTCGCGCTCCTTGCTGTGGCCGTTGGCCTCAAGCGGCGATCGGCGGCCCGGTTGACATTGGCCTATTTGTGGGTAGGCACGGTAGCGGTCATCTCGTTGGCGCTGCCTGCCAAAGACACGCGCTACGCCTTCGTCACCCTTCCTTTTGTGCTCCTGCTCGGATTTTGTGGGGCACTTGACATTTTCGACTGGCTACGTGCACGCCTGATGCCCTCTGGCCGGTCACAGTTGCTGCCGAAGCTCTGTTTAGCGACCTTCGGGACGCTCGCATGGGCAAGTTTGTTGGCCAGTATGATAGGGAGTTATGGCGACTTCGGCATCCTTGCCGCTACGCTCACGGGCGCCAACATCGCGCAACAGCACGCTGATTACGGCCCGGCTGACGAATTTGTCAGGGCGCGTCTCCAACCGGGCGACATCGTCATCGCCGCTTGCACGCCGAACCTCGTCGCGCAGGGCCTAGGGAGACCCCCTAACTACTGGCTACCGTACCGTCGGGCGTCGAGGCTGTTATATCTGATCGAAAAGAACGGCCAGGCTGTTGACACCCAGTACGGTATCCCTGCAATAAACGACGGCACCCAGCTCGAACGCGTCGTCGACGAGCACAAAAGAGTCTGGTTGATCGTCTACGATAACTATCTTTCCGGCCTACTCCAGCAGCAGCAGCAGATCCTGCGCACCAGGTTCCAGTTGGTGGAAGAAGATGCTACTGTGTCGACGTTTTTTGACAACGGCTGATAAGCGCGACAACCGTCAGAGCGAGGCGCAGTAGCTCAGCTGAAGTGCCAGAACGGGGTTGTCGATGTCCGATGTGTAAATGAGCAGGTACTTTGCATGGAGGCTACTAACGCCATGAGCGCAGTCGGCTGCGAGCCGGTCGCCGGACTGGCTGGTCGGCTCCCTTTGCTCGGTCGCCAGGACGGGTGCCCGAAGCCATTCCGAGGGCAAGGGAAGGCCCGAGGTGGAGGTAAGACCGTTGTACTGGAGCCAGGAAGCAGCACCGGGCCGCTCGAGCCATGCCATCAACCGCTGGTAGTAGGACCAGCTCGTGGGGCCGAGGAAGGTGGAGTCCACCATCGGCACGGTCGGGGTGTGGCTGAACGATGCCGTGTAGTCGCCTATGAGCCTCTGGACGGTCGAGTACCAAAGCGCGTCGCTGTAGCCGGCCGCGTCCCACAGCTGGTAGCGGCCAGGGTTTGCGGTGTAGGTGTCGGGAAGCAGTTCTCCTCCATCGCCGACGCCATCCTCTACGAATGCCACCTCGGGGTCGCCGTCCAGGCGTTGCGCGAGGAGTGACACGAACTCCTTGTAGTCCTCCAAGTAGCCGGCGTCCCAGTAAACGGGCAACACAGCGCCGTCGACTTCGGTCACCGAACGGACGCCGTCAGCGTATACCCAGGCCGGAGTGGCGTTGGCCGCCTGCTGGCCCCAGCTCGCTTCGCCGGCAGAAGAAAAACGCAGGATCACTTTCTTGCCCGCTGCGGCCCACGGTGCGATCGCGTTGTCTATCGCGTCCCAGTCGATCTCGCCTTTCACCTGCTCGACCTCGCTCCAATAGAAATTGAGCACAGCCCCTGCGAGTTCGGGACTGGTCGCGTCGGAAGGATTGGGAGAAGCAAACTCGTAGATACCCTGGAAACCATTGACCGGGCTCGCGTTTGAAGCCGACCCGGGGCGAGCATCGCCGTTTGGCACCTCGGTGACTGCGACGGCCTGACAGGCCGCTGCAGAAATAGCGGAAGCGCAGGCAAGGGCGATGCTCAACACCGCCCTCGCCGGCCGCAGGCTCACGAAGAGCCGCACCGGGCGCGCGAAAGTGCCTTGCGCCGTCACCATTTCAACAGGATCATCGGCTTTTGCCCGCCGTAGCTGTAAGTTTCGCCCACTTGGACCGGATATGCACCCAAAACGCGCTAAAGGCTAAGCCCGCCGAAAGCTTGGGTCAGTCACCGTTCTTCGCTAGTTTACTGGTCTTCGTTGCCGAGCCCCTGGAGAGTGGGCGGCACGTCAACGGCGTGCTCTTCCAGAGCCGTCCGCGGTACGAGCTCGAGGACGGCCTCGTTCGTGGCCGCGAGGACGACGAAACACGCGACGCCGTCGCGATAGGCGCGCAGCCAATTGAGCGCCGTCACGCACCATCGGTCGCCCGGCACAAGGCCCGGGAACCCGTAGGCGGCGACAGGTGTCGAAAGGTCGTTGCCGATCCGTCGTTGGTATTCGAGGAACTCTGCTGTCACCACGGCGCACACAGTGTGGGAGCCGAGGTCCTCGGGCCCGTCGGTGCAACATCCGTCACGGTAAAAGCCGGTCAGGGGGTCCAGGCTGCAGGGTTCGAGCTCCCTGCCGAGGATATTTCGTTGAGCCACCTGGACCAATGTATTGGCGGGCGTCACCTGCGTCGGCGATCGTAAGCCGGCCGGAGGCTATCCCCGCGACTCGGGGCGCCAAGTGGGCCGGGCGGGCTGCTCGACGGCACGGCACACTGCGAGCAAGACAGCCTCGGAGCCGGGACGCCCGACGGCTCCGAAGCCGACAGGAAGCCCGTCGGCGAGGCCCATCGGGGCCGTCGCTATCGGCCAGCCAGCGATCGCCGGGGCCATCGTGACGGGGGAAGCCGCAGAAACGTTGTCCCCGAGCACCAGGTCGCTCTTCCAGGCGGGGCCGTACGTCGGGGCCACGAGCACCTCGCGTCCCGACAGGGCGGGCTCGAGGCACCTGCCGAGGGCCCATTGGAGGTTGCGCCGGCGTGCCTCCCGGTACGCCTCCGTCCCGGTCCCGCCGAGCCCGATCGCCCGCTCGAACAGGTCGTGGCCGAAATGTGCCAGCTCCACCGAGGAGTGGCTGTCTTCGTGGGCAACGACTTCTGCAAGGTCCTGAGGCCCCGATGCGCCGCGCGTCGGGAGGTACGCCGCCATACCGTCCAGCAGCTCGCACAACAGGACGGTCAGCTCGTCTTCCCGGTCGGTACCCGAGGGCTCCCCCGCAGTCACCTCGTGGAGGATGGCGCCGCCCGCACGGAGCCGCTCGAGCGTCTCGTCGAAGAGGTCGTCGGTTGTGCGATGGCCCGTTTCCCAGTTGGCCGCGACGGCTATCTCCAGACCGGCGATGCCAGCGCCGGAACGCTCCACGATGCCGGCGACGCCGAGCATGACTTCGGCCAGTAGCGCAACGTCGTCGATCGTCCTCGCCATCGGGCCGGGGCTATCCTGGCTCGCGCTGACGGGTACGACGCCGGCAACCGGCACCGCCCCGACGCTCGGTTTGAGGCCGGCGACGCCGTTCAGCGACGCCGGGCAGGTAATGGAGCCGTCAGTCTCGGTGCCCACTGCGAGTGGCGCAAAACCTGCTGCCAACGCGGCGCCCGAGCCCGACGAAGAGCCGCCCGCATTGCGGTCGAGGGCCCATGGGTTAGAGGTCAGGCCACCGACTGCCGACCACCCGGACGTGGATTTCGACGACCGGATATTGGCCCATTCGGAGAGGTTGGTCGTCCCGAGGACGACCGCGCCGGCCTCCTTCAGCCTCCGAACGAGCGGCGCATCGGACGCAGGCGGCCGGCCGGCCAGGCTCGTGGAGCCGGCCGTCGAGGGCAAGCCGGCCACCTCGATGTTGTCCTTGACCAAGACCGGTACCCCGTAAAGCGGTTTGGAGGTCTGCTCTGCCCGTCCCGGATTGGCGCTGTCCAACCGGGCTGCCTCCTCGAGAGCGTCCGGCGAAATTGCCAGGATGCTACCCAGACTTACGGGAGTGCCGGGAACGTCCAATGTGCCTATGCGGTCGAGGAGGGCTTGTACGAGCCTCGAAGCCGTGACCCTTTCACGGCGGAGGGCCCGGATATCCGCGTACGCGAGTTCTTCGTCCATCACGTGCGAGCGACTTTACACGGGCGAGAGGACGCTTTTGCCGGCCGGGGTGGCTGCCGGGGAGGCCGCCGTTGGGCGATAGAGCAAACACACGTTCCCGGCGCCCGGAGCGCCGTCATCGCGCTTGGGCGGAGCGGTAGGCTCCTGGCACACCGACATGCGGTGGGCAAGGGGAGGAATTGGTGCAGGGCCGGTCCGGGCTGCCGCTTGAGGCAAGGCAGGAGCTGCGCGTTGCCCAAATGGCAGCGCTCACATGAGGTTCATCGCCCGCCGGCTGTTTTTTTACGCCGTCGCCGCCTTCGTGGCGTTGACGATTAATTTTTTTGTCCCGCGGGCAATGCCCGGCAACGCCGTCGAAGACCTCATGTCCAAGTTCCAGGACTTGACGCCGGCAGCGTACAAAGCTCTCGAAGCCATGCTGGGCGTCGGCCACCTCGGCTCCGTCTGGCACCAGTACTGGGTGTACCTGCGCGACGTGGTCCACTTCAATTTCGGGCCGGACTACAGCGAGTACCCCGCGAGCGTCTCGAGCCTCCTCGCCGAGTCGTTGCCGTGGACGATAACGCTCGTCGGGACGGCCACCGTGATCGCTTTTTTTGTCGGGACTGGGCTCGGCATCCTGGCGGGTTGGCGCACCAGTTCGGGCCTCGACCGCCTATTGCCGGCACTCACCTTCCTCCAGGCGATGCCCTACTTCTTCCTGGCGCTCATCCTGATCGAGGTTTTCGCCGTCAAGTTGCACGTCTTCCCCCAAGCCGAAGGCTATTCCGCCCAGTCGGTCCAGCCCGGGTGGAACTGGCCGTTCATTTCAAGCGCGATAGGGCACTCCCTGTTGCCCGCCTTCACGATCGTGATCAGCAACGTGGCCGGCTGGATGTTGCAGATGCGCAACGTGATGATCACAACGGTGGGCGAGGACTACGTGCTCGCCGCCCAGGCCAAGGGCTTGTCCAGCCGCCGCGTTGTGCTCACCTACGCGGCACGCAATGC
>DATJMJ010000219.1:0-45050 GCA_035508795.1 Acidimicrobiales bacterium | reverse complement strand
GACCTCGGCCTCGCTGAACTGGTCGAGAACGAGATCCTCGGCGCTGCGGCCCATGGCGGCAGCCTCCAGGCCGCCGAGGCGCCGGTAGAGGTAGAGGTCCTCGACGTCGTCCAGCTCGGTCTCGGTGGGCCGGCGCCTGCGGGACCGGTAAACGTTGATGAAGGTGTTGGTGAGGATCTTGTAGAGCCAGGACTTGAGGTTGGTGCCCTCCTGGAAAGAACCAAAAGCCCTGTACGCCTTGAGGTACGTCTCCTGCACGAGGTCCTCGGCGTCGGCCGGGTTACGCGTCATGCGCAGCGCGGCGCTGTAGAGCGAACCCATGAACGGCATCGCCTGCTCCGCAAAGCGCGCCTTGTCGGCCATGCCACAAACCTACGACGCCCATGGGACGGCCGACAGCCAATTCGGCCAATTCAGCGAAGCTTCAGCAAGGTGCCCCGGGCTGTTAACCCACCGGAGCGGCGACTGCCTCGAACGTGGCGGTGCGCTCGCCGAACGCGAGCACTCCCCCAGCCGGGACAGTTACAGGCTGGCCGGCCACGAGGCGCTGCCACGCCCTGCTCGGGTCGTCCCAGACGAAGGTGCCGTTGGTCGACCCGCGGTCTATCACCACGAGCTCCTTGCCCCGCGGGCGCAGTTCGGCGTGCACCCTTGACATGCTGTCGTTTTGACCGCTCGGCACCAACGGCAACAGCTCCCCCGCGATGACGGCAGGGTCGCTCAGCACGTCCCGCCCGATCAGCAGGTCACCCGTCAACTGGTGCACCTCGCCGTTGTCCCAGGTGAGCCGCCCGAGGGACTGCACCGAGGACTGCTCCGCCACGGTGACGTCAATGGCGGGCTCGGCGACCGTCGGGCTTTCGGCCTCCTCCGGGCCGTCCTCGTCGAACAGGCCGCTTTCGGGGCTTTCAGGCGCCGCAACTGCAACGAGCCCGAGCCCGTTGTCGTCACCTGCTACTTCGTGCCGCCGGCCACTATTGGCCTGAGAACGCAGCTCGACGTCGGCGGCACCGTTCGCACTGAAATCCTCCGCGCCCGTGAGCTTGAACCCGTCTGCCCGAATGACACCCTCCCTCAGGTCGGCCGGTCCCTCTTCGGAGACAGGCTTGCCGGCACTGAGCGAGGAGACGTTGTGGACTATCCGGTTGAGCCAGGACCCGACGTCGTCGCCCCCGTAGAGCCGGGCCCCCGCCGCCCCGTCCTGGCTGAGGGTTACTTCGACCGGCCCATGGACGACCACGACTAGGTCGGCTCCGCGCGCAACGACTATGGCGAAGGGAGGCCACAGAGCCGCACGCGGGTCCGCTAGGCGGGAGGCAACCTTGCCGAGCAGCTCAGCCGTGCTGGCGGCCGAGATGACGGCCTCGACGAGCTCCCCGCCCGCTCCCGGCACCCACGCCACCGCGCCGTGCACCCGGCAAAGCCAACCCCCCGCGCCTGGGGCCGGTACCAATCTGGATGATGAAATGTCGACACTGGCCACGGCTAAAAGTACCGCGCCGGGGCATGGTCATGTACCCGCGGGCCCACACCGCAGGTACCTTTCGACGCTACTTTGAGCCAGATGGCCTCCTGCCCGTTCCTCGAGAGCGCAGGGCCGCTGGCCTTCGCACACCGCGGGGGTGCCGCCGAAGCCCCTGAAAACAGCTGGGCCGCTTTCGAGCACGCCGCCGCGCTCGGCTTCCGGTACATGGAAACCGACGTGCGGGCCAGCGCAGACGGCGTTGCTGTGGCCTTCCACGATGCAACGGTGGGACGCGTCACCAATGGCAGGGGCCTCGTCCGGGCGATGGACTGGCACCGGCTCAGCGCCTTGACGCTCGAGGACGGGAGCCATATCCCGCGCCTCGACGAACTGCTGGCGAGCCACCCCGGACTGCGCTGGAACCTCGACGTAAAGGAGCGTTCGGCAGTCGGGCCCGTTGCCCGCGCTCTCGACAAGACCGCGAGCGGGGACCGGGCCCTGGTCGCCGCCTCCAGCGAGCGCCGCTCTCGCGCGGTGAGCACTGCTCTCGGGTCTTATGTGGCCAGGGGGGCGGGCACCTGGACGGTTGCCGCTCTGGTGGTTGCAAAGTACCTGCCCACCCTCAAATTGCACCCCGAGGTGGTCGCCGCCCAGGTGCCCCCTTCCCGCAACGGGGCCCGCATCCTCGACGACCGCTTCATCTCCGCCTGCCACAGGGCCGGCCTGGCCGTACATGTCTGGACCGTCAACGACGCAGCGGATATGGACCGGTGGCTCGACCTCGGCGTCGACGGGGTCATGACCGACCGTCCGAGCATGCTCCGCGACGTCCTGGTACGGCGCGGGCAGTGGCCCGGCGGGCAAACCTGAGCCGATGACGGGGGCAACCGTTCATGGCCGCGTAGCCATAGGGACCATCCCCCCGCCCCACCATCCGCTCACTTGCACGTAAGAGCCCGTGTGCGTGGCCTGGACGGTTCTCTGCCCACCGAGAGAGATGGCTACGTGGTAGATGGTCGAGGGGTCCGAAGGGTCCGACGCCCAAAAAACCAGGTCCCCCGGTTGGACCTCGCTCAAGGGGACATGAGCTCCTGCCCAGTACTGCGCAGCCGCCGTCCGCGGGAGCTGCACCCCGGCGGCCGCCCATGAAGCAAAAGCAAGGCCCGAGCAGTCGTAGCCGTCGGGGCCGGTCCCGCCCCAGACGTAGGGCTTGCCGACCTGGGCGAGCGCGAACTGCACCGCGAGCGCGGCTCTCGGGTCGAGCGAAGCTATTGCCGAGGACGAAAGCTGTACCGGGACGCCCGGTGAAGCTGTGACCGCCGGGCGCGGGAGCACTGCCTCGGGGTCGGCGGCGATCGCCACCGCCCCCCGGGCGAGGCCTCTCGCCGAAGTCGCCGAGGCCGGGCCGAAGCCGAAGGTCGTGCCCCGGCTGTCGACGAACCAGTAGCCGGTCCCATCGCGTTCGGCGGCGATGCCAACGAACGGGGGCCCGTGCCGGGTGCTGAGGGCCGAGCCGCGAGCTGTCGCGTCGCCGAAAGAGATCACTCTGCCTCTCGCCGTCGCCAGCCAATAGCCCCTGCCATCGGGCGTGGGCGCAAAGCCGACCACGGAGTGCCCCGGCGTCGCCGAGCCGTGGTAGCTCGCGTCACCAAAACAGAAAATGCGCCCCGAGGCGGAAACAAGCCAATAGCCGCGGCCGCTCGGTGTTGCCGAAATGGCGACGATCGGGCCCTCGATATAACGAGCGGGCCCATAAGTCCTCGCTCCTCCAAAACTGTATATACGACCTTGTGAAGATGCCAGCCAATAACCGCTTTTACCCGCCGGGGCAATACCAATTACCCGCTGTTGCAACCGGGCGGGCGATGGCCGGGAAAGGGACCCGAAAAAGCGGGCGTCGCCGAAGCTGTAAACGCCGCCCGACGAAGACGCCAGCCAGTACCCCCTTCCGTCGGGAGTCGCCGCCATGCCTACGACCGGGCCTCCCAGGCGGGTGCCGCGAGGTAGGCCGCCAAGGTCGGGAGCACCCCCTCCCGAGGCCACCCCGCCGCCGCGCGTCACAACCCAATAGCCAGTCCGCGCCGTTGTCATGTCCAGCCGGAGCGCCGTACCGGGCCGCGCCCAGGTAGAAGCCAGTGCCGGGACCGCGCCGAGTGCCAGGGCACCGCTCAACGCCAGCGAAACAACAAGCGCGCGCGTAAAGACGCTTTTGGCACTCAAAGCAGTCAGTCCTCTTCTTGCCTGGGGCCATTGGCAAGGCCACTCCCGCAAATCCGCGCGTAATGCGCGCGGAAGTATGCCGGCGTACAACATGCCTGCTGGCCCAAACCGGCGTCAGGTGCGAGGTTTTTTCCCTCGGGCACCTAATGGGGCGAATATCGCCTCACCGGTTGCTCCATTGGTCTCGTAAAAGGCTAAACCACAATTACGACAGACGTCAAGTGCCCGGTCTAAAAATTCAAAATTCGCCCGCCGCAAATGGCGGGACTGGCGGCCTCCGGTGCGTTCTACCCCGATGGCGCGTATCTCCCTTTAATCCGGCTTTGCCGCATCCGCGCCCTTACCTGGCTGAGGCCGGGCAGGTCGCCACCGGCGACCGCCCGGGGCCGTCACCGCCCTGGAGGAGCCACCCCTGCCGGCCCCGGCCCGGCTACTTGAACCTGTAGGTGATGCGCCCGCGCTTGAGGTCGTAAGGGCTTATCTCGACCTGCACCCGGTCGCCGGGAAGCACCCTGATGCGGTGCATGCGCATCTTGCCGGAGTTGTGTGCCAGCACTTCGTGACCGTTGTCGGTCTTGACCCTGAAAGTGGCGTTCTTGAGAGACTCGACAACGGTCCCCTCGAGCAGGATGGCCTGCTCTTTGGCATTGGTGTTAGACAGCTGTTCCTCCAGGCCGGTCAGGTTGCCCCGTGGGCATCGGTTGGCCAATTGTACTGGCTCGGCCAGCCAGGTCGAGCCGTGGCCCACGTGATGGCCCTGGTCCCGGCCTCACGACATCGAGCCTGCACTTTGGCTCTCGTGGTCCCAGCTCTCAGGTTGGCCGGAGTGGTCGTGCTCGGCGCCGTCGTGCCCATGCCCGTGCCCGCTGCCGGTGCTGAGGTCGAGCGCCTCGTCGTCGCGCTGGGCAGCAAGGCTTTGTTGCGGTGCGGCGCTCGTGGCGGCCTGGCGCTCGGCTATCTCGAGCGTCGCGTAGGCGGCGGCAACTCCTACGGCAAGCTGTGCGACGGCCCAGCCGAAACCCCGGTGCTTCTTGCCACGCAGGCCGTCCAGGGCCAGGGCCCCGCCGCCGGCCCCGGCGACGGCAAAAGTGGCCGCCATGATGTTGAGGTTGTACTCAAAACCTTTGTTAGAGACCCAGAAACCATTTTGATAGTGCACCTTGGCGATCGCGCTAGCCATCACTCCGGTCACCATCGAGCACGCAACGGGAGTGGCCAACCCGAGCGCCATCAAAGTCCCACCGGTCGTCTCGGCAATCCCTGTCGCGACCGCGAAGTGCTTGCCTGGCGTGAAGCCTATCTTTTCGAAGTTGTCGCCCGCTGCAGCCGGTCCCTTACCCCCCATCGAGTTGGTGAGCTTTTGCAGGCCGTGCCCGGCCATGGTGGCACCGGTCACGATACGGAGCACAGTGGTCGCGTAGCCCATTTTTGGACCTCCTAACGTCTCAAGCAGCAAATTACCCACCCGAGCCGGTTTTCAGTCGGGAAATCTAACTTCGCGGCGCCGCCCCGGGCCCGCATGGTTCTCTCGTCACGTCACGGCTAACTTTATCGGGCCGCAGCCCGAGGAAGCTCGGGTGGCGCAGGCGCCCTTCGGGCGTCCAGTTGGTGAACCCGACCTCGGCAACGAGCTCCGGGTCGACCCAGCGAGCGAGCTTCTCGTTTATACGCGTGGCGAACGGGCTCGTCGGGCGTTCGAGGCGCACGAAGCGTGCGAGCAGTTGACTGAGGGTCGTTTCGTTGAAACCGGTGCCCACCTTGCCTGCGTAGGCCAGCTCATCGCCCTGCCAATAACCGAGCAGGAGAGCCCCGAACGCGGTCCGTGAGCCACCTGGGGCAGTGAACCCGCCGATAACGAACTCCTGGCGGCAACCACATTTCAGCTTCCACCAGTCGGGCGAGCGGCCCGCGCGGTAAGGCGAGCCTGCGCGCTTGGCAACCAGGCCTTCCCAGCCCGCCTTGCAGGCCTCGTCGTAAAGCTGTTGCGGGGCGCCGCTGATTTCGCCCACAACTTTTACGTGCTCGCTCTCGGGTACCGCCTTTGCAAGGAGAGACTTGCGCTCTTCGATAGGCAGGTGGCGGAGATCCCGGCCGAGGAGCCATGGCAAGTCGAAAACCCAGTACTCGACCGAAGCGGCGTTGCCCTGCTGGAGCACGGCGAAGTCGGGCCTGCCCTCGAAAAAGGCAACGACTTCGCCGTCGAGGACGAAATTGCCCGCGGGCAAGGCGGCCACCTCGGACGCGATGACGCCGAAGCGGGAGTTGAAAGGAAGGTTGTTGCGCGAGCACAAGGTGACCTCGCGCCCGTTGCGGACCGCCAGGCACCTCAACCCGTCCATCTTGGGCTCGAACAACCACTCGCCCGGGCTACCCCGCAGGGGCGGGGGGACCCTCGAGGGCGGGGACGCTTCGGCGAGCATGGGGGCCAGGAATGTCGCGCGAGACGAGCCGCCGCCGGCTTGCACGGTGAGGTTAGCGATCCGGCTGGGGAGGGGCGGCACTGCATTCGAGGGCGCCGAGGAACTCGGCCGCCCAACGGTGCACGTCGTGGTCGAAGACCTTCTGGCGCATGCGGCGCATCCGCCTGGAGGCGTCGGCCTTGCGGGCGGTGACCGCTTTCATGATCTGGCTCTTCGTCGCGTCGATGTCGTGCGGGTTGCAGAGGAAGGCCCCCACGTTGAGCTCCCGGGCAGCGCCGGTGAACTCGGAAAGCACGAGCCGGCCCCCCTCGTCAAAACGCGACGCCACGTACTCTTTTGCCACAAGGTTCATCCCGTCGCGCAGCGGCGTCACGAGCGCGACGTCGGCGGCGAGGTACATCGCCACCATTTCCTCTTTCGGGAAACTTTGGTGAAGGTAGTGGACGGCCGGGTGCCCGACGGGGCTGAAGTCGCCGTTGATGCTCCCTACGACGCGCTCGAGCTCCTCGCGCAGGAGGCGGTACTGCTCGACCTCACCCCTGCTGGGGCTGGCGACCTGCACCAGGACGGCTTCGGGCGGCCGCAGCCGCTCCTCCTTCAGCAGCTCGCCGTAAGCCCGCAGCCTGTGGACCAGGCCTTTGGTGTAGTCGAGGCGGTCCACCCCGAGGAGGAGCACCTCGGGGCTCCCGAGCTGCTCACGGATCTGGCGGGCGCGTTCGGCAGTTTCGGGCCGTTGGGCCAGCTCTGAAAGTTCCTCGCCGTCGACCGAGATCGGGAAGGTGCCGACGCGGGACAGCCGCTGGGGGGCGCCGGGACGTGGTTTTAGCTGTATCAGCGAACCCTGGGTGTGATGTCCTGTGAAGCGGCGGCAAACCCGCAAGAAATTGACCGCACCCTGAGCGGTCTGGAACCCGACCAGGTCAGCCCCGAGCAGGCCCTCGACAACCTCGCTCCGCCATGGGAGCTGCGCGAAAAGTTCGAGCGGGGGGAAGGGGATGTGGATGAAGAAGCCGATCTGGGTATCGGGCCGCATCTCCCTCAACATCGAGGGGACCAGTTGCAGGTGGTAGTCGTGCACCCACACGGTGGCACCCTGTGCAGCGCAGGCGGCGACCGCATCGGCAAAGCGCTGGTTAACTTCGACGTAGGAGTGCCACCAATGCCTGGAGTAGACGGGGGGGGCGATCACGTCGTGGTAGAGGGGCCACAGAGTCGCATTGCAAAAACCCTCGTAGTAGTTGGCGAGGTCGTCCTCGGATAGCTCGACGGGTACTGCATAGACCCCTTCGGGCTCTATCAGTGCACCCCAAGGCGGGCCATCGTCGGGCAGGCCGCCCCGCGGTCGTGTGCTTGAGGGGAGACCTGCGTCGCCGTCGCCACCCTCCCTGGCCTCGGCTGCCTGCCCGGCCCATCCCACCCAGGCCCCCCCGCTCTTGGCGACCGCCGGCTGCAACGCCGAGACAAGGCCACCTGGGCTCTGGTGCCATCGCAACCTCCCGTCTGGCCCTTGCTCGACAGGCAAGCGGTTGGACACGACGACGAAATCGGGCAATTTGGCGCTGGTGCCGCCTCGTGCCTTGTCGCCCGGCGTTGCCCCGGGAGCGGCCCCGGTCCGATGGTTTGGCACCAATCCCCCGTCTTACCCCTTTTTCGCGGCGAAGAACGCCCCGAGAGCACTGTTGCCGTCCGGGGCGCGGCAAACCGCGGCTTTCAGGCCAGGCGCGACGTGGCCCGGCGCACGAGCGAGGGCAGGTCGCGGACATCGCCCGACATTTCGCCGGCGAGATGCCCGAGCTGGGACTGGCAACTGAAACCGTCCATAACCAGGGTCGCACCACCCCCTTCGCCATGGGCGGCGGAACGCAGCCTGGGCAGCCAGTGGCCCTCACCGATCGTCCGGGACACCGGCTCGTGGCTCGCATTGAAACCGAACGAACCGGCCAGCCCGCAGCACCCGGCGTCGAGCACCTCGACCTGGTAGCCGAGGGCCTCGAGGACGGCGACGTCGGCGTCGGTGCCGAAGACAGCTCGTTGGTGGCAGTGGGGATGGAGGACCGCGCGGCCCTCTCCGCCACGGGTTGCGGACGCGAGGCGTGGGATGTGGCCCGCTGACACGAGGTGCTCGGCCGGGCTGCGGGCGAGCTCGGACAAACGCCGCGCCACAGGGTCGCCCGCGAGCAGCGAAGGAAGTTCGTCCCGGAAGGCGGCAAGGCAGCTCGGTTCGGGCACGACGACCGGGACGCCGGCGCTCACCCACGGCGCCAGCACCGCCACGAGGCGCCCGAGCACCCTCTTGGCCAAAGAAAGCATCCCGAAGTCGTAAAGCGTCCTCCCGCAGCAGGCCCAACGGCTCGGGACGGCCACCCGCTCCCCGAGCGCCTCGAGGGCAGAGACAAGGCTGAGACCGCTCTCGGGGCGGAACGACTCGGTGAAGGTGTCCGGCCAGACCAGCACCGAGCTGCCGGACGGGGCACGGTCCACCCGGGCGTGCCTGGCCGACCTGCCGAGCCTCCGCAGGCCTCCTTCCGGGGCAAACCTGGGAGCCGCCCTGTTGGTGGCCAACCCGGCCCCTCGTTTGAGCGCCCACCCCGCCGGCCCGCCGAGCGCCGCGTTCGCCGCGTGGGCCGTCGCCGGAGAGTAACCGGCAAGCCGCGCCGCCCAGGGGACCAGGCCCATCGCGTACATCGCCCGTGGCCGGAGCCGGCCCCGGAAGTAATGGAAATAGAACTCCGACTTGTAGGTCGCCATGTCCACGTGGGTCGGGCAGTCCGAAGCGCACGCCTTGCACGACAGGCACAGGTCGAGCGCTCCCCGCACCTCCTCGCTGCGCCACGACGGGCCCAGCGGGTTTCCCTGGAACAATTCGGTGAGGAGCTTTGCCCGCCCCCTCGTCGAGTGGACCTCGTCACGCGTCGCCCTGTACGAAGGGCACATCGTGGCGGCGTCGTCACGCCTACAGCGACCGACGCCGACGCAACGCAGGGCGCCTTCGAGCATGGACCCGCCGTCGGCGGCGAAGGCGAACTTGCTAGGCCGCAGTGCCGGGCTTTCTTTCAGGCCGAAATAGCGGATGTTGGCGTCGAGCGGGTTGGCGTCCACGACCTTGCCCGGGTTCATGAGCCTGTCCGGGTCCCAGATCCTCTTGAACTCGCCGAACGCACCGACCAGCTCGCTGCCGAACATCTTCACGAGCAGCTCGCCCCGGCTCTGCCCGTCCCCGTGCTCGCCCGAGAGCGAACCCCCGAGCGAAACGACGAGGTCGGCGGCGGCAGTCACGTAACTGCGGTAATTCGCGAGCCCTTCGCGCGACGACAAGTCGAAGTTGTTGCGTGTATGGACGCAACCTTGCCCGAAGTGCCCGTACCACGCCCCCGAATAGCCGTGCTGTTGCCAGAGCCCTGTTATGCCGCGGAGGTACTCGGCGAGGCGCCTCGGCGGGACTGCGCCGTCCTCCCAGCCTTCGTAGTTGTGGCGGCGGTCGAGCCGGATCGCTGTTGCGCCGAGACCGGACTCCCGGACGGCCCAGACACGGCTCTGCTGCTGAGGAGCCTCGAAGACCCGTGCCACGACGTCCCCGGGGAGCGAGGCAACGATGTCCTCGGCAAGCGAGCGGGCCTCGTCGTCGCTGGCGCCACCGGTCTCGGCGAGGAGCCAGCCGTCGCCGGGCGGCAGCAGCGCGACGCCCGAGAGGTTGAGCCTGTGGGCTTGCATTTGGTCAACGAGCGTCCGGTCGAAACCCTCGAGGGCCAAGATCCTGTGCTCGAGGAGGCCTGGGACCGCTTCGGCGGCGGCAAAGATGTCGTGGTACCCGAGCACCACGAGGCAACGCTTCGGCGGGCTCGCCACCAGGTGGACTGTGGCCTCGGTGGTGAACGCGCAGGTGGACTCGGTGCCTACGAGGGATCTCGCCACGTGCAGGCCGCGCTCGGGCGACAGTTGGTCGAGGTTGAAGCCGCTTACGCGGCGGGGGATATCAGGGAACCGCTCTGCGACGGCCGACCCGTAACGCTCGTGAAGGGCGACGAGATCCGATAGCAGGCCGGCTAAGCGTCCCCCGCCGTCCAGCACGGCCCGCAAGGTCTCGGGCGGGTAAGCACCCACTTCGAGCTCGTCGCCTCCTGCCAGCACGATGCGCAGGGCCTCGATGTTGTCAGAGGTCTTGCCGGCATAAACCGCATGAGTCCCGCAGGAGTTGTTGCCGATCATGCCCCCGAGCGTGCACCAAGCGTGAGTCGCAGGGTCCGGGCCGAAAGTCAGCCCGTGCCGTTCGGCCTCGCGGCGCAGGTCGTCGAGCACCACTCCGGGCTGGACGCGGGCCAGGCCCTTGCCGGCGTCGATATCGAGGATCCTGCACATGTGCCGCGACATGTCGACCACGACAGCTTCGTTGCAGCACTGCCCGGCCAGGCTCGTGCCGGCTCCCCGCGCCAGCAGGGCGGCTCCGGCTTCGGCGGCGATACGCGACGCGCTGCGCACGTCGTCGTGGTCACGCGGGAAGACCACCCCCAAAGGGACCTGGCGGTAGTTGGAAGAGTCGGAAGCATAAACCGCCCGGTACTTCGTGTCGAAGCGCACCTCGCCTCGCATGGCGGCGGCGAGGGCGCGGCCGAGAGCCTCGCGCTCCGGCTCGTCGAGCGTCGCCCTCACAAGGCGCGCACGACCTCCGCCATCAGCTCGCCGGCTTGCGTCGGGTTTGCCGCAACCGTCGCACCTGCAGCCTCGAGAGCGTCCATTTTGGCTTTCGCGGTCCCCTTGTTCCCGGAAATGATCGCCCCGGCATGGCCCATCCTCCTCCCCGGTGGAGCCGTGACGCCGGCGATGTAGCACACGACGGGCTTGGTCACTTCGGCAGAAATGAACTCGGCCGCCTTTTCCTCTTCGGTCCCGCCGATCTCGCCGATCATCATGACCGCCTTTGTCTCAGGGTCCTTTTGGAACTCCGCAAGGCAGTCGACGAAGCTCGTCCCCGGCACCGGGTCACCTCCGATGCCGACACATGTCGTAACCCCGATGCCCATTTGTTTGAGCTCGTAGAGCGCCTGATAGGTGAGGGTCCCGCTCCGGCTGACGATGCCGACCGGGCCGCCGGCGAGAGCGATTTCTCCAGCCGTGATGCCGATGTTGCACTTACCGGGCGTTATCACCCCGGGGCAGTTGGGGCCGATCAGGCGCGACCCCGGGTACTTGTGGGTGAGCTCGCTGTAGACCCGGGCCTCGTCCTGCGCGGGGATCCCTTCGGTGATGCATACGATGACCTCGATCCCCGCCGCAGCCGCCTCGAGGACCGAGCCCGCTGCCACCTTGGCCGGCACGGCTACGAAGCTCGCATTGGCCCCGGTTGCCTGGCGTGCCTCGGCCGCGGTCGCAAAGACCGGTATCCCCTCCACGTCCTGGCCGCCCTTCGCGGGGTTGACGCCGGCTACGACTTTCGTGCCGTAATCACGGTTACGAAGGCCGTGGAAACGCGCCTGGCCACCGGTCAGGCCGTGGACGACCACTTTTGTCGTCTCGTCGACGAATATGCTCATTTTCCTTCTCCGGCAAGCGAAACGGCGAGGCGGGCGGCATCCATCATGCTCGGCGACGAGATCACGCGGTCCGATTCGACGCCCCGCAGGATCCGCCGCCCTTCCTCGGCATTGGTCCCGTCGAGGCGCACGACCATGGGCACTTTTATGTCGACCCGGCCGAGCGCAGTGACGATGCCGTTGGCGACTTCCTCGCCCCGCGTGATACCGCCGAATATGTTCACGAAAATTGACCTCACATTGGAGTCGGAACTGATCACCTCGAGGGCATTGGCCATCACGGCGGCACTGGCGCCTCCCCCGATGTCGAGGAAATTGGCCGGTTTGCCTCCAACTTGGTTGACCACGTCGCAGGTGCTCATTGCCAGGCCGGCGCCATTGGCGATTATCCCGACAAACCCGTCGAGCCCGACGTACTGGAGGCCGAGGCTCCGGGCCATCCGCTCACGGTCGTCGAGCTCGACGGTGGCAGCAAACTCTTCCCACTCCGGGTGCCGGAACGAAGCGTTGTCGTCGAGGGTGACTTTGGCATCGAGGGCATGCACGCGGCCGTCGGTGGTGAGCACGAGGGGGTTGACCTCGACAAGGTCGGCGTCGCCTTCGACAAAACACCTGTAGAGGGCGACCAGGACGCCGGCGGCGCCGGAGCGAGCTTGCGGGTGAAGTCCCGCCCGCTCGACCAGCGTCTCCGCCTGGGATGCGCTGAAGCCGGTGTAGGGGTCAATGTGCAACCGGGCGATCGCACCGGGGTCCTCGGCCGCAACCTCTTCGATGTCCACCCCTCCCTTCGCCGAGACCATGGCGAGGTGTGCCTTGGCGGCGCGGTCGAGCGTGAAACTGGCGTAGTACTCGTGAGCGATCTCGGTCGCCCTCTCCACCCAGGCTCGGCGCACCAGGTGACCGCGGATGTCCATGCCGATGATCCCGGTGGCGTACTCACGTGCCTGCGACGGCCCCGTGGCGATCTTGATACCGCCTGCTTTGCCCCGGCCTCCTACCTGCACCTGGGCCTTGATCACGACCGGGTACCCGAGCTCGTCGGCCAGCTGCACGGCCTCCTCGGCAGTGACGGCGATGCCGCCCGGCGACACCGGGATCCCGAAGCGGGCGAAGTACTGCTTGCCCTGGTACTCGAAAAGGTCCACTTGCTCTCCTTGCCGGGGGGGCGGACCGCTCAAGACTAGTTGCGCGGCCCCCGTTGAGAAAAAGAGCTGCCGGCCCCCTTTGGCAGGAGGCGGGCGACCCCTTGGCCAGCACTACAGTTCCCGCAGATGAGGATGCGGCCTTTGCCCGTGCTGACCAGCCTTCGCGGCTACAGGCGCTCGTGGCTCGCACCGGACCTGGTCGCCGGCCTCACCCTCGTCGCCATTGCCGTCCCCGAGCAAATGGCGACGGCCCACCTTGCCAACATGCCAACGGTCGCTGGGTTTTACGCCTTTGTCGCCGGGTCGGCAATGTTCGCTCTGTTCGGGCGGCACCAACTGGTCTCGGTCGGCGGGGACTCGACGATCGCGCCCGTCTTCGCCGCCGGCGTGGCTGCCCTCGCTGGAGCAGGTTCGCCCGCGTACAGCCACCTGGTGAGCGCCATGGCGCTCGTCGTCGGGGGCATCCTCATCGCCGTCGGCCTGCTCAGGCTGGGGTGGGTCGCCGACTTCTTCCCGCTCCCGGTCGTGACCGGCGTCCTGGCAGGCATTGGCGTCGAGATCTTCGTGAAGCAACTCCCAACGGTCCTCGGCCTCCCCGGCGGCGGGACGACCACGATCGGGAGGCTACGGGTAGTTGCGGACCAGATAGGCAAGTTCAACGGGTGGGCCTTGGGGACCGCCGGCTGCGTACTGGCCGTCGTCGTGCTGGCTGAACGCGTCGACCACAGGATCCCGGGTGCTTTGATCGGCGTCGTCGGGGCGACAGCTCTCGCCGCCACGGCACACCTCTCCCGCCACGGGGCGCACGTTGTCGGGGTCGTGCACGCCACGTTGCCCGCCTTCGGAGTACCGAGCGTGCGGCTCTCACAGCTCGGCAGCCTGACGGGCACGGCTGTAACTGTCGCCTTCTTGTGCGTTGTGCAAACCTCCGCCACGGTGCGCTCCAACCCGCCACCCGCGGACGGCGCGACCGGTCCCGGCGGCACCACTGCGGCAGGGCCCACGAAGGGCGGCAAGGGGCCGGGAGGCGGGGACAATGGCCCCCGCGACTTCGACTTCGACCTTGCCGCCGTCGGCGCCGGGAGCCTCCTTGCAGGCCTTGCCGGATCCTTCCCCGTCAACTCGAGCCCCCCAAGGACGGCCGTCGTCGGCTCGGCGGGCGGGCGCTCGCAGCTGGCGGGCCTCGTGGCTGCAGCCACTGTGGTCGTCGTCCTCGCGGTTGCGACCGGGCTGCTGAAGGATCTCCCCGAGGCTGCCCTCGGTGCCATCTTGATTTTCGTCGCCTCCCGCCTATTGCGGTTGGGCGAGTTCCGCAGGTTGTTCAACTTTGCGTGGTCGGAGTTCGGCCTTGCGGTCATTACCCTGGTCGTCGTCGTCCTCATCGGGATCGAACAGGGAGTCGTGGCCGCCGCGCTCCTCGCGCTGGCCCAGCGGGTCCGCTTGGCCGCCAGGCCCCGCGACGCGCTCCTTGGCCGGGAGCCCGGGACCGACCACTGGGTGCCGACCGACATCGGCATCCCGACCGAGCAGCAGCCCGGAGTAGTCGTCTACCTGCTTTACGCACCACTTTGGTACGGCAACGCGACCCACGTGACGGAGCGGGCCCTTGCGGCGGTCAGCGGCGCCCCCGGGCCGGTACATGCGCTCGTGCTGGACGCGATGGGCAGTTCCGACGTCGACTACACAGGTGCAAAGGCGCTCGGCGACCTCGCCGGCCAACTGAGGCTCCAGGGTGTATCGCTCTGCATCGCACGGGCCTCCCACCTCGTCCACCACGATTTGAAGCGAGCCGGCCTGCTCGATGTCATCCACCCGGACCACTGGTTCGCCAGCGTCGAAGAGGCAGTAAGGGCCTGCGGGCCGCCCCAGCCGGCCAACTGACGGGTGGCTGACCGCCAACTGACGGGTGGCCGAAGCGTGGCTGGCGGGTGGCTGGCGGGCCTTGGCTGCCCCTGTCGGCCCCTGGCGGCCATGTTGCCCATCCCCGCCAGCGGGGGCAAGCTGTTTAGATGCCCATAGCGCTGATCACAGGCATCACCGGACAGGATGGCTCGTACCTCGCCGAACTCCTCCTAGCCAAGGGCTACGACGTGGTTGGCGCCCACCGGCGCAGCAGCACGGTGACCTTCGAGCGGATCTCGCACCTGATGGACAAGGTCACGATGGTCTCGGCGGACCTCCTCGACGAGTCGTCGCTCATCAGGGTGCTGCGCGACTACCGGCCTTCGGAGGTCTACAACCTCGCTGCTCAGTCGTTCGTGATGACGTCGTGGGCGCAGCCGGTCCTGACAGGTGAGGTGACGGCGTTAGGGGTCACGAGGCTTCTCGACGCCATCTTGACGGTCGACCCGACCATGCGCTTCTACCAGGCGAGCTCGTCGGAAATGTTCGGCAAGGTGGTCGAAGTCCCCCAAAACGAGCGGACCCCGTTTTACCCCCGCAGCCCCTACGGGGTCGCCAAGGTCTACGCCCACTGGGCGACCGTCAACTACCGGGAGAGCTACCAGCTGCACGCAAGCTCCGGGATCCTCTTCAACCACGAAAGCCCGCGGCGGGGCCTCGAGTTCGTGACGAGGAAGGTGACCAATGCCGTCGCCCGCATCAAGCTCGGTTTGGCGGACCACGTCGCCCTGGGCAACCTCGACGCCCAGCGCGACTGGGGGTACGCGCCCGACTACGTGAGGGCGATGTGGCTGATGCTCCAGCAGGACGAGGCGGCCGACTACGTCGTTGCCACGGGCGAGACCCATTCGGTCCGCGAGTTTTGTGAGATCGCCTTCGGGCACGCAGGGCTCCACTGGGAACAGTACGTGCGCGTCGACGAGCGCCATAAGCGGCCGGCCGAGGTCGACTTGCTGATCGGGGACCCGGCCAAGGCTCACCAGCTGCTCGGCTGGAAACCCGAGGTGAGCTTCCAGGACCTGGTTTGCATGATGGTCGACGCCGACCTGAAGGCCCTCCAGGGCTGAGCGGCCGCGATCCTGCCCGCTAGCCCGCCGGCGAACGGTAGGGCACGATAGCCACCGCACCCGCCAGCCCGGCCGGCCGGGCAGGCGCCAGGTCAGCCGGCAGCGCCGCATCCCCGAACGCGTAGACGCTCCCGTCCCGGCCGAGGACGTAGTAACCCGAGCCCTTTGACGTGCCCGTGGCCGCGACCACGCTGGCCTTGACCCGCTCGGCAGGCAGCGAGCCGAGGAAGGCGGCGTCACCGTAGGAGAAGACCCCGCCGTCGCGGGCAAAGAGGAGGTACCCCTTGCCCCCCGCGCCGGCGACCATCCCGGTTATGGGCTCGGAGAGGCCCTCTCCCGCAGGTGACCCGTAGAAGCTGGCATCGCCGAAAGCAAAGACCCCTCCGTCGGCTGTAGCCAACCAGTAGCCGTCGCCCGAGGGGGTTGCGGCAAACGCCACCACCTCCTGGCGCAGGTGGAACCCGGCCAGCGAACCCAGATAGGGGGCATCGCCGTAAGCGAACACGCCCCCGTCTGTGGACACGAGCCAGTAGCCGTGCCCGTCGGGGGTGGCCGCGACGGCAAAGATGGGCTGGCGCAGGTGGACGTCGCTCGCCGACCCGTACCAGTGCGCGTCGCCGAAGGCGAGCACGGCGCCGGTTGACGCGGCCAGCCAGTAGCCCCGGTAATCCGGCGTCGCGGCCATTGCGGCGACATGCCCCTGGAGCGACGTGCCGGCAGCGGCGCCGTAAAAACCGGCCGCCCCGAAGGCGCTCACATTCCCCTCCTGGTCCGCCACCCAGTAGCCGTCGTCAGGCCCGAGCGGGCCCGAAGAGCCGGCCTCCCGAGAGCTTGGGCCGGCGATCGGCTTTGTCGGCCCCGGGTGCCCGATCACAGGGGGAGCGGCTCTTGCGACGGGCAACGTGGGAGCCGTCCTGCCGGCGCCCGGCGGCGCGGTGGTCGCGGGCGTGCCGCGCGGGGGCACGGTCACGGGAGGCAGCGAGACCGGGGGTACGCTGACCGGAGGGGCCGGGACCGGAGGGACCTTCCCGGGTACGCCGCTTATTACCGTCGAAACGGTAAACCAGTCGCTCCGCAACCCGAGCGCCGCTGCGAACCCGGCACCGGTGACAACCCGGTCGCCGTCCGAGCCGACCAAGGTGACCACCTCCGCCCGCCCGCCTGCGCTGCCGAGCCCGTTCCGTTGCGTCACCTCGACGGCGATCAGTTCCCCGATCGTGGGGAAGGCTGCCTCCACGTCGCTCGTGGGGACAGCCACGGTCCAAGAGTGCACCGGGTTGCCCGGGACGGCGTCCCCGAGGTCGGCGACCGCGGGGAAGGCACCCCCTGCCGAGTAGCCGCCCGTCGACGCCGAGTACTCGGCGAGGGCGACCGAACCGGCTGGGCCGCATGCGCTGCCTGCGTCGCAGTAGAGGACTTCACCGTTGGTGGCAGAAACAGCGGCGTCGGCCGTCTGCCCGTACTGGTCGGGCCAGCCGAGGTACATCTGGCATTGCGTCGTGTCGCAGATCTGGCCGTCGACCGCGATGTAGGCCAACGCGTAGCTCCGCGCCGCTACGGCTTGGGCCTCGAGTGCCGCCTCCCCACCCTTTCGGGCCCAACCCGCAGGCGACTCGGCCGGCACCACTCCGTCCACGTAATCCTCGAGGCCGACTACGTCCTGGGTCTGGCCGTCCGGTTGGGCGACGAGGTCGCCCTGGTAGATCCGTTCACCAACCCCGGGGATGCAGGCACCCACTTCGGAGGACGCGACGCTCGCGGGGATCGCGGCCTGGCCGGTCACCGCCGAGCTTGCGATAGTGACCGGCCCGGTCGAGGCGCCCGCCTCGGTCCAGGGGCCGGCACAGCCTTGAGACGAATAGATGAACTGCACTCCCTCCGACCGGACCACCTCGAACGCCCCCGCTGCCGCCGCATGGTCGCCGTCCCAGCTTGCGACGAGGTAACCGCCTTCATAAGAGGCCGCGATGGTGTTCAGCCCATCGAGTTCGACCAGGTGGACGGTGACATCAGGTTCTGGCGAGGGAAGGGGGCCGATCGACGTCCCGCCGTAGTAGTGAGCGAGGATCCGCTGGTAGCTCCACCCGTACTTGGACGCATAGCCGAACGCCCCCCACTGGCCCATGCCCCGGCCATGGCCGTAACCGAAGCCGGAGATGACGACCTCGGGTACCCGCGCCGCAGTCCCGGTGGCGACGTGGCCGGTGCCGGTCGCGCCCGAGCCTGGCTGGGCGACCGCTCCCAACCAGACAAAGGCAGTGACGAGGGCGCCGCCGAGGAACACGGCGACGGGACGTCGGCTCATCATTTGTGACAGACCACGGGCAAATGCCTCCTGCCCAGAGGCCCCGTCCCCACCCCTCGGCCCTAGACATTACCGGGCCTGAGGGCTGCATCAGAGCACCCCGGGAACTCGCGGTGCCGTTGGGGCCGCCCCGGGGACCGCACTAGGAGGTTATGGCGACGATGGAGCCGGGACGGCCCTGCGAAGGCTCGGGGGGTTCGTCTGGGGCGGAGCCGTAGTGCCACACGCCGCCGTCCTTGCCTGCCAACCAGTAGCCGAGGCCGTCGGGGCTCACCGCCATGCCTACGATGGGCTGCCCCGGTTTCTGGCCCGCCGCCGGCCCGTACCAGCCGGCGTCGCCGAAGTTGAAGATCCCCCCATCGGAGCCCACTAACCAGTAACCCTTGCCGTCGGGCGTCGGCGCAAGGCCAACTATCGGCTTGTTGAGATGGATCTTGGCGGTTGAACCGTAATAATGCGCATCCCCGAAGGCAAAAACGGCGCCGTTGGCTGTGGCTGCCCAGTAACCGCGTCCATCGGGCGTAGTGGCCATCGCGACGGCACCTTTTAGCGTGGTTGCCGCCGGGATGCTCCCGAAGGGACGCGCGTCGCCGAAGGGGTAGATGTCCCCGTCCCGGGCCAAGAGCCAATAGCCGTGCCCGTCCGGCGTCGCAGCCATCCCCGCGATGTGCCTAGCCTGTTTGGTAGCCGGGAGCGAGCCGTAATTGTGAGCACCGCCGACGCCGACGACCTGGCCCTGTGAGGTGACCATCCAGTAACCAAGGCCTCCCGGCGTCTCTGCCCCGCCGACCACGGGCGCCCCGAGGCGCGTGGCCGCCGGCGCCTCCTGGGACGCAACGAAACCCGAATTGTACGCCGCCCCGCCCGACGCGATCTGCTGGTAGCCATAAAGGGTTGTTGGGATCTTGCGGCTGGCGGCAGCTTGGACAGCGGCACCCGTATTGAGGAAACCGCCATTTATGCCGAGGCCTCCCGCTCCAAGGGGTGAAGAAGTCTCGATGAGCAGAGTCGAAACCTGGGGCCCGGTCAATTTGGGGTCTGCCGCCATCACGAGCGCCGCCGATGCGGTGACGAGAGGCGCCGCGAAGGAAGTCCCCGAAAGGACGGCGTAATTGCCGTCGTACCAGGTCGAGAGCACACCGATGCCCGGAGCTGCGATGTTGGCGTCGTCGCCATAATCCGAAAAATCCTCGTACGGGCCGCCATTATCCGGGTCAACGACACCCTGGTCGGTGCTTGCCGCCACCGACAGGACGCCCGGGTAGTCCGAAGGGTACACCGGGCGGTCCGAACCGTTGTCACCCGGCGCCGCCACGACCACGATGCCATGCGCGATCGCCGAGGAGATCGCCGCCTCCTCGGCGGGGTTTGCGCATGTGCTCGCAGACGAGCCCTGCGGGCATGGCGAATCGGTCCACGAGAGGTTGATCACCCTCACCCCGGGAGTCTCGAGAGCGTAACGGATACCCGTCACCTCGTCCGGGATGTCACCGTGGCCCGTGCTGTCAAGGACTTTTATATCGATGACTTTGGTGTTCCATCCGAGGCCCGCAATGCCGACGCCGTCGTTGGTGTCGGCCGCTATCAGGCCCGTGACGAAGGTGCCGTGCCCGTTGTCGTCGTAAAGGCCCGAGCACAAAGGGAGATCCTCCTGGCACAGGTTCGGGCCGACTACGACCTTTTGCTCGAGCTGGGGTTGGCGCGGGTCGACGCCCGTATCCAGCACCGCAACGAAAATGCTGCTGCTGCCCTTGGTTATCGCCCAGGCGGCAGAGGCGTTCACGGCCCAGAGATTTGTCTGGCCGTCCGGGTGCACCCCTGTTATGCCTGCGCCGAGTGTCGGGTACTCGACGACCGGTTCGTTGGGCCCGCAGGAGACGTCGTAGCACGGGTTGTCCGGGACGACTCCGTTTGCCTGAGCGGCCCCCAACGGCGTACCCGAAGTACCCGGCAGCGCGACGGCGGCGCCGGCCAGGGCGCAAGAGAGCGCCAAGGTCCTTCTACATCGCCGGGAAAGTCCCAATTGCTGCGCCGGCGAGCCGGCTTCTCAGCGGCCCCTGAGGCGCCGCAGAGCAGCGCTCCCGGAGAGGCGCCCCCGGGCGCGTACCCTCTCTGCGAGAGTAGTAGTAGGCATTTCTACGAGTGCCAGGGCGCGGTCGCTGCGTGAGCGGTAGAGCCCAGCGGTCTCAGGCTCGACGCCCGTCGGCAGGTGAGGGAAAGGCTCCACTTCTTCGGTCCGGAAGGCGCCGCGCGCCATGCCGTAGCGCTCGCAGAGGGTGGCGGCGGTCGTCTCGCTGTCGGTGACGAGCTCGCCGGCCGCTCCGGCAAGAGCCCTGAAACAAACCGGCAGGAGCTTTGGGTCCTCGCCGACGACGACCGTCGAGCGCGCGAAGCGGCGGAGGGCAACCGCGAGGCTGGCCGCTGTCGCCCACTGCCGCGTGTACCTCCGGTCGTTGAACGGCACGCCCGCCTCGAGGACGAGCACCACCTGGGGAGGGTTGCCGTAGTGACGGCGGACGTGCTCGAGGCGCCACCCTGCCAACGGGCCCGCCACGGGGACGAAAATGTCGGCCGCCCCGGGCCGGAACGAGACCACCCGCACGCTCAGGCCTTCGTCCCATGCGCGCCGGACCGCGGCGAGAGTAGCCGCCGTCGCCGGCCCGGGCATCGGCGGGTAACTCCCGACCACTACAACGTCACAAACCGCCATGGCTGAAAACTTATCAGTAACCCCATGTCGCAGTAGGCTCTGCCGACATGAGCGGCTTCAAGGAGAGCGCGCGGGCGGGCGCCGACCGCCTAGTCAAACCTTTTTTCGTGCCTATCGAGAGCGAACTTGCCAGCGCTCGCGGCGAACTCACTACAACTCTCCGGGAGATCGTCTCGGTCCGCGAGGACGTGACTTCGCTCGTATCGGAGATCAGGGACCGCCTCGGGGCAATCGAGGCTGACAACCGGGCGACCACCGACGAGGTGAGAGGCGTGCGGGGGGCGAGCGACATCCGCCTCGACCACACCAACCTGAGGCTCCACCAGATCCTCGACGAGGCCGGCGGTTTGCGCGACCGGATGGAGCGGCTCGAGACCCATTTCGGCACGGTCGAAGAGCGTTTCGGCCAACTCGGGTCGCACTTCATAGTGGTCGAACAAAACCTGCACGAGCATTTCAACCAGCTCCAGGAGCGCTTCGCCGAGCTCGCAGAACGCGTCGAGCTACGGGTAGGCGACGCCGAAGCACGCGTTGGCAGCCTGGTCAATTATTTCGAGGACCAGGCGCAGCGCCAGGCCGAGCTCCGCTCCGCCATGGAGGACCTGGGGGAGGCAACCAAACAGGGCCTCGAAAAATTGGAGCTGTTGATGATGGCCCAGCTCGAGGGCCTCTTCGGGTCGGTCGGCTCCGAAGCCGCCGCCGTCCGGGCCGATGTGGTCGAGCTGACGAGAATGATCCGGATGCAAGGTGACGCAGCCGACCAGGTGGCGGAGGTGATGGGCCGGGCGTTCACCCGGCTCTCGGCCGAGGTGGAGGCCCTGAGCGACGCGACCGCCCGCTTGGGCGCCCAAGCCGTCACAAGCCCCGCATGACCACCCGGGGGGTCGTCTTCGACCTCGTCGGCGCTCAGAGCCCGAGCTACAAGGGCCGGGGGATCGCCCGTTACAGCATCGAGCTCGTGAAGGCTGTCGCCTCGGTGCACCCCGAGCTCGTGAGCGCCGTTGCGCTCCACCCCGAGCTACCTGTCCCCGAGGGTCTGGAGACCCTCGGTCGATGGCTGACGACCGAGCCGGACTGGGAGAAAGGTGCGGTCCTGCACATCAGCTCCGCCTTCGAGCTCGAAGTCCCGGTCCGTACCTTCTGGCCAAGGGAGGCGTCGGCGCACGGGCTGTTGACCGCAGTGACCGTTTACGACCTTATCCCGGACATGTTCCCTGGTTGGTACCTTGCGGACCCCGGGCTCAGGAGGCGGTGGCGCTGTTGCCGCGAGCTCGTGCGCGTCGCCGACGCCGTCCTTACCCTTTCCGAGACGGCCCGTGAGGACACCATCTCGCTGCTCGGCGTCCCGCCGGGACGAGTGACGGCGATCGGGAGCGGGACGGCCGACATGTTCCGCCCGGCGGCGTCGCGGCCTGAGGCGCTCAAAGTGGCGCGAAGCGGCGTGCGGGGGCTTCGCAAGGGGTTCCTGCTGTACAACGGGGCTTTCAACCCCCGCAAAAACGTCGACCGGTTGATCGAGGGCTACGCCTCCATGACAAGGGAGCTGATCGACCGCCACCAGTTGGTCATCGTCTGCGACGCCCCTCCCCTCACGCGCAACCACTACCTCGTGATGGCAAAAGACCTCGGCGTCGAGGGCAGGGTGCTGATCCCGGGGTACGTGGAGGACGACGTTTTCGTGGCCCTGCACCAGTCGGCCGAGCTCGCCGTCTACCCATCCCTCTACGAGGGGTACGGCCTGCCTGTCGTGGACGCGATGGCGTGCGGTACCCCGGCTATCGCGGGCGACAATTCCTCCCTGCGAGAACTGCTCCCAAGGGAGGCGAGGTTCGAGCCAAACGATCCCTGGGCGATCGCCGAGGCGCTCAGCCGCGCCCTGACCGACAAGGGCACGCGACGCAGGTTGCTCGAGCTGGCCAAGCGGGAACCTCCTTCCTGGGACGCCGTGGCGGGCCGCGCGGCCAAGGTGTTCGAGGACCTGGCCCGGCGGGCCGCTATGCCTCAGGCGCGCTGGCGCACCAGGCCAAGGCTGGCGACCGTAGGGGCCCCGCCCCAGCTCGCCCGGGCCCTGCGCCCCCTAGCTGAGTGCGACCAGTTCCTCGGCCCGTTCGAGGTCGAAGACAGCCAGGCGGCACGCCGGCGCTCCAGGCCGCTTTCCTGGTCGGCGCTCGGGCGCCTGGACCGCTGGCGCGGGGGTTACGACGCCGTCGTCGGGTGGGGCTCCAACCTGAACGAGCAGGGCATGAGGGACATGGAGCAGCTCGCGAACGCTTTGCCTGGCCGTGCCGTGGCGGTGGTCGCGGCCGATGGGCCTGGCCCCGACGAGCACGCCATTTCCAAGTTGGAGAGCTGGGGCGTGCAGGCCGTTTTTGCAGGCGGCGCCGGGGGCTGGGAGCGCACAGCCCAGCTGGTCGTGAAGGCGTCGCAGGCCGCCCAGGCGTGACGGCGACAGTCGTCGTCGTTTCCCACCGGCCGGGCGATTGGCTGGAGCCATGTCTTGCCTCGGTCTGCGGCCAAGCCGAGCAGGTGCTCGTCGTCGACAACGGGTCCGAGGGAGGGGAAGCTTCGAGGCTCGGAGAGGCCGCCGGGGCCCGGGTCCTGCGGATGCGGGCAAACATCGGCTTCGCCCCGGCTGTCAACCTCGCTGCCCGGTCGTCCTCGGGTGAGCTCATCGCCCTGCTGAACGACGACGCGGTAGCCGGACCGGGCTGGCTCGAGGCCGCGGCAAATGCCCTGAGGGACCCATCGGTGGCTGCCGTAGGCCCAAAGGTCGTCCTGGCACAGCGCTTCTTGGAGATCGTCCTTGCCGACGAGGAGTGGCAGGCGCCGGGCGACGGCCGGCGGCTCGGGCGCCAGGTCCGCTCGGTGAGCGCCGGGGGCCTGGAGCTGCTGGAAAAGGCTGAAGGCCCCGGGATCCACCGCCTCGAAAGAGATGAAGGGGGCGACCGCTGGCGCTGGACGGCGGGGCCCCGGCCGTGGTACGTGCCGTTGCCCGACGGCGTAGGCGCGGCCGACGTGGCGGTCGACGGGGAACCGGTTCCCGCCGGCAGGACCGTCCGGCTGGTGAACAGCGCCGGCGGCTTCCTCGACGACCGGGGCTACGGGGGCGACATCGGAGAGGGCTCGCCTGACGACGGCCGCTTCGACGCCCCCGCGGACCGCTTCGCCATCTCAGGGGTCGCCTTCGTCACCCGGATGGAAACCTGGCGGCGCCTCGGGCCGTTCGCTGCCCGCTTCTTCGCTTACTACGAGGACGTCGACTGGTGTTGGCGAGCCAACCTCAACGGGATGAGGCTCAGGTACGACCCGGTCGTCTCGGTCGAGCACAGGCGCTCGGCGAGCTCCGGCGGAGAACACAAACCCTGGGTACGAGTGATGGCGGAGCGCAACCGGACGCTGTCGCTCGTCCGCAACGGCCCCCGTGCGCGTGCCCTGCGAGGCCTGGCAGACCGGGTGAAGAACGGTCCCGACGGAGGCGTCCGGGACGGCATCGCCCGGCTGCTCCCCTGGGCGCTCGCCACCCGGGCCGGGCTGTCGAGGTCCTGGAAGGTCCGCCCCGAAGACGTTTGGGACCGATGGGCCGGTGTGGGCACGCAGTGGCCCGCTTCACCTGCGGGTGAGCGGGCCTACGTCAGCTGAGCGAGCCGTTCTCGTTCGTCACGGCACGCCCGCCGGCGCAGGCTGTCGTGGCTGGCGCCCGAGCGCTCAGCGGCCGCCTTTCAAGAGCTCCAGGTCGGCTTCGATCAGGTCGAGGACGTGGGGCCACTGGTAGTTGTCGAGGACGTAGGAGCGGCCGCGTTCGCCCATCTCCGTAGCCAGGTCCGGGCTTGCGAGCAGGTTGGCCACCGATTTGGTGAGGTCGCGCGACCCCGAGAAATTGGAACCCCCTCCGCTGCGGGCGCAGTGCCATTCGACGACGGCGCTGCCCTTGCGGGCCAGGACCGGAGTACCCGCGAGCCACGACTCCATGACCGTGCGTGAGTAGCTCTCCATAAGGCTCGGCTGCACGTAGGCGAGCGCCGCCGCGAGCGCGTTGTTGCGCTGCTCCGTGCTCAGCAGCCCGACGTCGATGATCCGGCCGCGCAGCCGGGGCGGCACGGCCGCGTCGCCGGCCCCGGCGCTCACGAGCTTCACCGGCGTCCTCGTCCGCCCGAAAACGTCCACGAGCCAGGGCCAGCCCTTGTCCGCCTCACGCCGTCCGAGGTAGAGGACGAAGGGCGAGTCGATGCCGTACTCCTCCCTGAACTCTTCGGGGTCGTAGCTCTCCGGGACGTCCATCCCGGCGCCGATGATGGTGTTTTGCGGCGTCACGGGGCCCATGCGGTGGGCGAGGTCGTGCTCGGGCCCGGAGAGGAACCACACCGATGCCGGGATAGAAAGCACGTGGCGCATGACCTCGAGGTGGGCGTAGACCTCGTCGTGCAGGCAGGGCATCACGACTGCGCGGTCGGCGACGACCGGCATGCAGACCGTCGTCGACCAGAAAAGGTAGGGAGCGAAGACGAAGGCGTCGAAGCTGTCACGCTCGCGCAGCAGCACCTCGAAGAGGCCTGGCGTGCGGAAAAGAGCGTTCAGCCACGTGACCTGGTCGTCGAGCGACGGCCGTTCCCCGTAGTAGATCCTCCCGTGGACTGCGTGCTCCTTGCTGGCCGAGGTCGCCAGGAAGTTCTGGAACCGCCGGACGAGGATCCCTTCTTCGACGCGGGCCGACTCGGGCAGCTCGTTGGCCCACGTGTACGGGTTGACGGCGCAAGTGGTGAGGACTTGGACTTCCCACCCCCGGTCGAGCAGGCCGAGGGCGATCTCGCGCACGAGAAGTTCTGCCCCGCCGACGATCTCGGCCCCGTACCTCGGGCATACGAATGCGATCCGCCGCCTCATAGGCCCCCCAACCCCCGAGCGCTCGTCATCCCGGGCGGTAGCATAGCGGGCTGTGCCTGCCCGCCACCCTGACGAAGACCCCAATAGCGGCGGCCAATTACATGCCCTCCTGCAGGAGCTGCGGGCAATGCCGTACCGTCAATGGGCAAGGCAAAGCAAGCAGTTCGCCGCTAGGGCCATGTCCGCCGCGCACCTCCACAACTTACCCGGCGGCGCTCGCGGCGCCGGCGATAGGGCAACTTACGCCGACCTTCTCGCCTGTTACCGGCTCCTGCTGAAGAGGCCGCCCGACGCCGAAGGCCTGGCCACCTACCGTCGCCGGCTGCGCGAGGGCATAAGTGCCGGCCAGCTTGCAGACGAGTTCGTCGGCAGCGTCGAGTTCACCCGGGCCCACAACCACGCCCGGAGGCCCGAGCGTGCCGCGAGCGAGGTCGTGGGCACCTCTGAGGGCTTCCGGATGCACGTCGACCCGTCCGATTTCGCGGTGGGCCATACCGTCGCGCGCACTGGGGTTTACGAACCCCATGTCTCTTCGGCCCTACGAAAGGTGTTGTCGCGCGGGCAGACCTTTGTCGACGTCGGGGCCAACATCGGGTGGTTCAGCCTCCTCGCCGCCGGTATTGTCGGCCCGGCGGGCACTGTGCTCGCGATCGAGCCCAACCCTTGGAACGTGGCCCTCCTGCGCGAGAGCGCCAAGGAAAACGGCTTCGACAACATCGAGGTTGCCGAAGTGGCGCTGGCAGCGGTTGCCGGGGCGGCCGCCCTCGAGACCGACGGCAGCAACGGGCGCTTGATCCCCGTGGACGGCCCTCCTTCCCAGCCCATCGAGGCCAGTTTCGTGGTGGCGACGCTGCCCCTCGATGACCTGCTGGCCAACGAGGGGGTGGAGCGGGTGGACGCGATCAAGGTCGACGTCGAGGGTGCCGAACCCCTCGTGCTCGAAGGAGCCGTAAAGACGATCGAGCGCGACCGGCCGGTGCTCCTGAGCGAGTTTTACCCGCTCGCTCTGGACTGTGCCCCCTGGGGCAGCGCCTGCGGTTACCTCAGTACGCTGCGCCGGCTGGGGTACCACTTGTCAGTGATCGGCGCCGACGACGTAGCGCCGCGGGGGCTCGACGACTACGCAATCTTGTCGATGGTCGACGACGGCGGCCACGTCGACCTGCTCGCAGTCCCGGACTGAGGCTCTGGGAGCGCTCCGGCCGGTACCCGCCAGAGCGGCGGTCGGGCCCTAAGTCATGTTCGCCTACGACCCGACGACGGCTGAAGCAGTTTTCGACTACTGCCGGGCGCGCCTTTCCGAGGACCCCGTACCCCTCGACCAACCGGTGCCGCGGGCAATGCTCGAGGAGGTGCTCGCCGGCTTCATCACCGCGGGAGGCCGCGACCCGGTGGCGACCCTGTCGACGTTCACCGACAAGGTGGTCAGGTCGGTCATCTCCGTCGACAGCCCCCGCTTCCTTGCCTTCGTACCGGCCGCGCCTTCCAAGGCGGCGCTCCTGTTCGACATGGTCGTCTCGGCGTCCTCGCTCCAGGGGACCTCGTGGCTCGAAGCTGCCGGGGCGATCATCGCCGAGAACCAGGCTCTGAGCTTCCTCGCGCAAGCGGCCGGGATGCCTGCGGGGGCGGGCGGCTGTTTCGTGTCCGGCGGGTCGGCCGCCAACCTCTCCGCCCTCGTGGTAGCGCGCGACGTCGGCCGCGCCAGGACCGGTGGTGAAGAGGTCCGGGTCGCGGTGAGCGCCGACGCTCATTCGTCGGTCAGCAAGGCGCTCCACGTCATCGGTACGCCCGCCTTCGTCGTGGAGACCGAGGACCACCGCTTGACCGGCGACGCGCTGGAGGCAGCGCTGCGGACAGACAAGCAAAGCCACCAAGTGGTGGCCGTTGTCGCCAGCGCCGGGACTACCAACGCCGGGATCGTGGACGACCTGGAGGGCCTGGGCGAGGTGGCGGCAAGGCGCGGCATGTGGCTGCACGTGGACGGCGCCTACGGCGGTGCGGCGATGCTGTCTCGCAGCGGCCGGGTGCGCGGGATGTTCGAGGGTTCGGGGCAGGCAGCTTCGTTCGTCGTCGACCCGCACAAATGGCTCTTCGCACCGTTCGACTGTGCTGCCCTGCTTTACCGCGACCCCTCGCTGGCCAAATCCGTGCACACCCAGCGAGCCGCCTACCTGGACCCGATGCACACCGGTGCAGGCGACGAGTGGAACCCGAGCGACTACGCTTACCATTTGACCCGCAGGGCGCGAGGCCTCCCCTTCTGGTATTCGCTCGTGGTCAACGGTTGGGGCGCTTATTCCGACGCCGTCGACGCCGCCTTGTCGCTCGCTCAGGCCACGGGAGCGCTCATAAAAGAGCTCCCCTACCTCGAACTGGTGCGCGAGCCCGAACTGTCGGTCGTCCTCTTCCGCCGGCGAGGCTGGGGGGCGCAAGACTATTGGGCCTGGTCCGACAAGCTCCTTCGGGACCAGGTCGCCTTCGTCACGCCTACTACCTGGGAGGGTGAGACTGTCGCCAGGCTCATCTTCCTCCACCCCGCCACGACGCTCGGCATAGCCGAGGAGGTCCTCGCTTCCATGGCCCCCGCCCGCCGAGCCTCCCCCTAGCCCGGCCCCCCGCTCGGCTAGTTGAAGAGCTTGGCGAGCCGCGCCATCCCCTCGGCCAGGTCGTCGTCGGAAAGCGCGTACGAAAAGCGGGCACAGCCGGGAGCCCCGAAGGCCTCGCCAGGGACGAACGCCACCTTGGCTTCATCGAGCACCACCTCTGCCAGCTCTTGGCTGGAGCGGGGCACGGTCCCGCGCGAGCCGACCGGATGGCCGAGGAGGCCTTCGAAGCTCGGGAAGGCGTAGAACGCTCCCTGGGGCTCCGGGCAGACCGTCCCGGGCAGCTCGGACAGTGCCGAGACGATCGCCCGCCGGCGGCGGTCGTAGACGGACCGCATGTGCTCGACGTCGTCGAGGGGGCCGGAGACGGCGGCCAGGGCCGCTCTCTGCGAGACGTTGGAAACGTTGGAGACAGAATGGCTCTGGAGGTTTGCCGCCGCCTTCACCACGTCGCGCGGCCCGATCATCCAGCCGACCCTCCAGCCCGTCATGGCGTAAGTCTTCGCCACGCCGTTCACCACGATGCAGCGCTCGGCGAGGTCGGGCACGAGCACCGGCATGGACCAGGTGCGTGCGCCGGCGTAGACGAGGTGCTCGTAAATCTCGTCCGTCAGCACCCACAGGCCCCGCTCGCTCGCCCAGGTCCCGATAGCCATCGTCTCGAGCTCGTCGTAAACAGCACCTGTCGGGTTGGACGGCGATACGAACAGGAGGACCTTGGTGCGGCCCGTGAGGGCACGCTCGAGCTGTGCGACGCTCACCTTGTAGCCGCTCGCCGGAGACGTGGGCACCTCGACGGGCACCCCGCCCGCGAGGCGCACGACCTCAGGGTAGGTGGTCCAGTAGGGCGCCGGGACGAGGACCTCGTCGCCCGGGTCGAGGAGAGCGGCGAAAGCCTCTTCGACGGCCTGCTTGCCGCCGTTGGTGACGAGGACCTGCGCCGCCTCGACCTGGTACCCGGTGTCCCGCCCGGTTTTGGCGGCTATCGCCTCCCTCAGCTCGGGGAGCCCGGCTGCCGGGGTGTAGCGATGGTTGCGGGGGTCGCGGCAAGCGGCTACGGCCGCCTCGACTATGTGGCTGGGGGTCGGGAAGTCAGGCTCGCCGGCGCCGAACCCGACGATGTCCTCCCCGCTCGCGCGGAGCGCCTTGGCCTTGGCGTCGATGGCAAGGGTGGCCGATTCCGAAACAGCGCCGATGCGGGCAGAAACCCGTCTTTTCTCTGGTGGTGCCATGATCCTTCATGCTCGCGCGGTTGGCCGTCCGGCGCACCGCTATTCCGCTCGGGCCCAGTCTTCCGGCCTGGTCTGCCACGAGGGCCCGGCATCCCGCTATCCTCGGGAAATGCGCTCGCGAGCGGGACAAGCGCTACCGCGCTCTTTCCGGGGTGCTCGCCGCATCGCCCGGGCCGCCGCCTTTCTCCTCGCCGCGATCTCTCCCATTGCGGCGTTTGCCACGCCAACCACCGCCTTTGCCGGACCTCGTCCGGTTGCTCACGGCACCGGGGCCCGGCAGGCGGGAACCACAGAGCACGCCACCAACGCGCACAGCACGCGCCCGGCACCCAGCAATCCCGTCGCCCCCCAGGCGACCGCCCCTGTGCCGCCGTCGCGTTCGTACGTGCTCGTGGACGTCGGCACTGGCAACGTCCTGGCGGGTTACAACGAGCACCTCCGCGTCCCACCCGCCAGCCTCACAAAGGTCCTCACCGCGTTGATAGCCGTCAGCTATCTCCCGCCGGACGCCGGTGTGCCCGGGACAGCGCAGTCCCTCGCCGCCTACCCCAACATCGTCGGCATCCAAAAGGGCGTTGCATGGCCGCTCGACGAGGTGCTCCAGGCTTTGCTCGTCTACTCGGCCAACGACGCCGCCTATGCAATTGCCCAGCGGGTGAGCGGCTCGCTCGACGCCTTCGGGGCCGTCATGGACCGCTCGGCCGCCCAGATCGGGATGTCGGATGACCCGGTCTTCCACGACCCGGCAGGCCTCGACGGGACCGAAGGTGTCGACGGCGGCAACCTCGTCAGCGCGCGAGACCTTGCGGTCGCAGGGCGCGACCTGCTGAGCGTCCCCCTCCTCGCACGTATCGTGAGAGAAGAGAGCGCCTCTTTCGTCGACCCGACAGGCGCGGCGCACGACCTTCCGAGCATGGACTACGTGTTCCTGGAGAGCTACGTAGGCGCCGTCGGGATCAAAACAGGTTTCACCGACCGCGCCGGTTCGTGCCTGATGGCAGCAGCCACCCGCGATGGGCGCACGATGCTCGCCGTCGTGATGAACGGTTACAACCCCACTCAGACTGCGATCGACCTGTTGAACCAGGGCTTTGCGACACCGGTCGCCTCCGAGCCCACGTCCGACCGCCTGCCAGCGGTCGCGTTGCCGAGCCCCCTTGCCGCCCCGAGCGGCGTCAACCACTCGCCGGCAGGCGGCACGGGCCACACCGGCAAAAAGCAAGCCGGAGCCTCGGGCAGCGGGGACAGGGGCGGGCGGGGCATCTCGCTCACCGCGTCAGGTGCGGGCTCGTCACGAGCCGGCTCCACGGCCGCCCCAAGCCACGTTTCGTCACCCGCCCGGCGCGGCCTCGGTGCCGTCGTCGGGTCGTGGCCGGCAAGAGCCCTGCTCCTGCTTGCCGGGGCGGCGGCCGTCCTTGCCCTGTGGGAACTAACCACGGCGACCCGCCTCAACCGGCGACGCCGGGTGCCGGCGCAGCGCGCCGCTCCTGGGGCGGCGGCTTTTTCGAGCGGGCGGAAGCGGCGCCAACAGCTCGTCGACTCCTACACCCGCCACGAAAGGACCAGCTCCTTCGGCCACGCATCGGTTTTCGGCCGGCGTTAGCCCCTCGGCACCCGGCGGAGGCGAGCGCGCGTCACAGGCGTAGCTCGCCCTGCGCACCCTTGGGGACGGCCGGCGAGCGCGGAGCGACCACCGGGACACCGGCGACCAGCCCCGGGACGACTGGGGGCGCCCCGGCCGCCAGTGGCGGGCGCGGGTCCGGGTCACCCTTGTTCGGCCAATAAGAAAAAGCCCGCTCCGCCAGGGCGGTGATCGTAAGGGCCGGGTTCACGCCGGGGTTGGCAGGCACCGCTGAGCCGTCGACTATGTGCAGCCCGGGGTAGCCGTAGACACGGTGCCACGGGTCGACCACACCTGTCGCCTCCGATGCGCCGATGGCGCAGCCGCCAAGGAAGTGGGCCGTCATCGGCACTCCGAGCACTTCCCCCCACGTCCTCGCCGGGGCGCCGCCGACCTTGCCGGCCAGGCGCCTGACCACCTCGTGGCCGATGGGGATCCAGGTGGGGTTGGGACTGCCCTCGTCCTGGCGGCTCGAAAGGCGGGGGCCCCCGAGCAGGCCGCGCTTGGCGAACAGTGTGAGCGAGTTGTCGTGCGACTGCATCACGAGGGCGATCACGGTCCGCTCGGACCACTCCCTGACGTCGAGGGAGCGGAGGACCTTGCCGGGGTGGCGGGCCGCTGCGCCGAGCAGGCGGGCCAAGCCTTGCCACCCGCCAGCCCCATTAACGCCTGAGGGTGGCGTGTCGAAAAGGAGCGTCCCGAGGAGGCCCATCAGGTTGGAGCCGCGGCCATAGCGGACCGGCTCGACGTGGGTACCGGGCTCCGGGTAGAACGACGACGTTATTGCGACCCCCCGGCTGAAGTCCGGCCTCGCGCGCCCACGGGGCACGGTCGCCCCGAGCAGCGACTCGGAATTGGTTCGCGTCAGCTCGCCGAGGCGGGGGGAAATGTGCGGCAACCTGCCCGAGAGCACCATCGAGTGGAGCAGGCGCTGGGTGCCGTAAGTGCCTGCCGCGAGGACCACCTGCCCGCAGCTGAACTCGCGCTGCCCCCCGCCTCGCGCTCCGGCCCGCCAACCGGTGCGACGGCCGCCAACACGCCACCCGCCCTCCACCGGCTCGAGCGCTGTGACAGTCGTCATGGGGACTACGGCCGCGCCGGCGCGCTCGGCGAGGTAAAGGTAATTGGTGAGCAACGTGTTCTTCGCGCCCCTCCTGCACCCCGTCATGCACTCGCCGCAGTGGACGCAAGTGCGCCTCGCCGGCCCGGCCCCGCCGAAAAACGGGTCAGGCACCGCAGTCCCGGGCGCAACGCCTTGCCGGCCAAAAAAGACCCCCACATCGGCGGGCGAGAAGGTCTCCCCGGCGCCCATTTCGTTTGCCACCTGTGCCAGCAGGTCGTCCGCAGCGGTCAGCAAAGGGTTGGCAGTGGCGCCCAGCACGCGCTTGGCCTGGTCGTAATAAGGCGCCAGCACTGCCCGCCAGTCTGCAACGGCGGACCACTGGGGGTCATCGAAAAAAGCCTCTGGAGGCTCGTAAAGGGTGTTGGCATAGTTGAGCGACCCCCCTCCGACACCGGCGCCCCCGAGCACGACCAGGTTGGGGAGCAAGTGCGTCCGCTGGATCCCGAACAAGCCGAGCCGCGGTGCCCACACGAAGTGCCTGATGTCCCACGAGCTGCGGGGGAGGCTGTTGTCGTCGAAGCGCCGGCCCGCCTCGAGGACCGCCACGGCATAGCCCTTTTCGGCCAGCCGCAGGGCTGCGACCGAACCGCCGAAGCCCGAACCTACGACGACGACGTCGTAGCGCTCACGGGCGACCTCGCCCACTGCCCCGGTTATCCCCCCGAGACGTCTTGCGGCTTGGCGCTGCCCGATGCGAGGAAGGGCATCATCGCCCGCAGTTGGGCGCCCACTTTTTCGACCGGGTGTTCGGCACCTTCTTTTTGGAGGCGCTTGTAATTGGGGAGGCCGTCCTTGTTTTCCTTGACCCACTCGCGGGCGAACTCGCCTGATCGGATGTCGGCAAGGATCCTCCGCATCGTCTCGCGTACGGAAGGGTCGATGAGCATCGGGCCGCGCGTCATGTCGCCGTACTCCGCAGTCGTCGAAATGGAGTAGCGCATCCCCGTTATGCCGTGCTCGTATATGAGGTCCACGATCAGCTTTACTTCGTGGAGGCATTCGAAGTAGGCGGACTCGGGTTGGTACCCGGCCTCCACGAGGGTGTCGAAACCCGCCTTGATCAACGAAGTGAGGCCACCGCAAAGTACCACCTGTTCGCCGAAAAGGTCCGTCTCTGTCTCTTCGGTGAAGGTCGTCTCGAGGACGCCTGCGCGCGTCGCCCCGATCGCCCAGGCGTAGGAGAGGCCGAGGGCCTTGCCTTTGCCGCTTGCGTCCGTCTCCACGGCCAGCAGGGCCGGGACCCCGCCCCCTCCTTCGTACGTGCGCCTCACGAGGTGCCCGGGGCCTTTCGGGGCGACCATCACGACATCGGTCCCCTCGGGAGGATCGATCAGCCCGAAACGGATATTGAAGCCGTGCGCGAACATCAATGCGTCGCCGTGCCGGAGGTTGGGCCCGACGGACGACTCGTATATCGACTGCTGCGCCGTGTCGGGGGCGAGCATCATGACGACGTCGGCTTCGGCGGCCGCATCAGCAGGGGTGAGGACGCGCAGGCCGGCGGCTTGCGCTTTGGCGCGCGACGCCGAGCCTTCGCGCAGGCCGACCCGGACGTCGACCCCCGAGTCGCGAAGGTTGAGCGCGTGCGCGTGGCCCTGCGACCCGTACCCGATGATGGCAACCTTGCGGGAGGTTATTACCGACGGGTCGGCATCGCTTTCGTAATGGATCGTGGCCATGGGGTCAATTATTGCCTGAGGAGCGCCGCAGCGGCGAACGCTCGAGCTTGGGAAGGGCAACGCGCCCTGTGCGCTGGATGTCGATGATCCCGTACGGGCGGAGGAGCTCTTCGAAATCGTCGAGCGCCGAAGGCTGGCCGGCCAGCATGACCGTCAAGGCTTCCTGGCCGACGTCTACGACGACGCCGCCGAAAATACGCACGAGGTCGCCGACTTCGCCCCTCGACGGACCTGGCGCACCGGGAGCGGAGCAGCGCACGCTGACCAGTGCGAGCTCCCTCTCTATTACCTCACCCGGCGCCATTTCGGTGATCTTGACGACGTGCACGAGCTTGAACAGTTGCTTGGTCAACTGCTCGACAGATGTCTCCTCGAGGTCCACGACGATGGTCACACGGCTGAAAGCGTCGTCGTCGGTCGGCGCGACGGCAAGCGAAATTATGTTGAAGCCGCGCCGGGCGAACAAGGCCGAGATCCGTGCCAGCACGCCTGCCCGGTTTTCTACGATTATCGAGATGGTCTGGTGGCGGAGGCGCCCGCTCCCCGAAGCCCAATTGGTCGCCGGCAAAGACATTACTGGACCACCTTTTCGCCGCCTGGCCGCAGGTGAGGATGGACTATCACGTCGCTGTTCGAGCCCCCCGAAGGGACCATCGGGAAGACCTTCTCGCTCGAGTCGGTCCGGAAATCGACCACTACCGGCCGGTCGTCGACGGAATTCGCCTTGTCGACTACCGCAGCCACCTCCTCGGGGGTTTCGGCGCGGAAGGCCACGCAGCCCATCGCCTCGGCCCATTTGACGTAGTCGGGCAGGTCGGGCGAGAGGTAAACCTCGGAATAGCGCTCCTGGTAAAACATCTCCTGCCACTGGCGGACCATGCCGAGGTAGGCATTATTGAGGATTGCCACCTTGACCGGGATCCGCTCGCTCGCCGCTGTCACGAGCTCCTGAGCAGTCATCTGGAAGCAGCCGTCCCCGTCGATGGCCCAAACAGTGCGGTCGGGACGCCCGACCTTGGCGCCGATCGCCGCAGGGACGGCGAAACCCATCGTGCCCAGGCCTCCCGAGTTGACCCAGGTGTAGGGGTAGTCGAAACGCCAGTACTGGCTTGCCCACATCTGGTGCTGGCCCACGCCCGAAACAACGGTGGTATCGGCAGGGCTTGCGTCCCGGATCGCCTCGATGACGGCCTGCGGCTTCAGGAGGTCGCCGTCTGCCTGCGGCTCGTAATAGAGCGGGAAGCGAGCTTGCCATTCCCTCAGCTGGGCCCACCATGCGCTCCGGTCGGGTTGTGCCTCGCCGCTTGCCAGGAGCACACGGGCTATTTCTTCGATGACGAGCCGGCAATCCCCCACGATAGGGACCTCCGGCCGGCGTATCTTGCCCAGCTCGGCGGGGTCTATGTCGACGTGGATCACCTTCGCCCCCGGCGCAAAAGAACCAACGTGCCCCGTGACACGGTCGTCGAAGCGCGTCCCGAGCGCTATCAGCAGGTCCGCCTCCTGCATCGAGGTGATCGCCGTGTAGTTGCCGTGCATCCCGGGCATCCCGAGGCACTGCGGGTGGCTGTCGGGAAAGGCGCCGCGCGCCATCAGGGTCGTGACGACCGGGGCGTTGGTGAGCTCGGCGAGCTTGGCGAGCGCCTCGCTGGCGCGCGACTTCAGGATCCCTCCTCCTGCGTAGATAACCGGCTTTTGCGAGGCAGTTATCAGCCTGACTGCTTCGCGCACCATCCGCGGGTGGCCTTTGGTGGTCGGTTTGTAGCCGGGCAGGGAGGCGGCGACCTCGTGGTCCGCCGGCCATTGCCACTCAACCTTGGCCACCAGCACGTCCTTGGGTATGTCGAGCAGCACGGGGCCAGGCCGCCCCGTCGTTGCAAGCACGAACGCCTGCCTCACGGAAAGGGCGATGTCCTCGGCGCTCATCACCAGTTCGTTGTGCTTGGTCACTGACCGGGTTATGCCGACGGTGTCGGCTTCCTGGAAGGCGTCGGTCCCGATAACGGGCCGCCCGACCTGGCCGGTGATCGCCACGATAGGCACCGAGTCCATGTAAGCGTCGCAAAGCGCCGTGACGAGGTTGGTGGCGCCCGGCCCGCTCGTCACCATTACGACGCCCGGCCGGCCGGTCACGTCGGCGTACCCCTCCGCCATGTGGCCCGCACCCTGCTCGTGGCGCACGAGCACGTGGCGGATGGGCGAATCGAGGATGGGGTCGTACGCCGGCAGGATCGCGCCTCCCGGCAGGCCGAAAATGACCTCGGTACGCTCCATTTCGAGGCTCTTTATAAGGGCTTGTGCCCCCGTCAGTTGCATGTTCGCCTCACAGGTCCTTTTTTTTTCGTTGTCTTTGTCGGGTGCCGGCCCTTTTGCTGAACGTAAGCCCTTGTGCTGAAAATAAAACGACCTCCCGAGGTGGGAGGCCGTTTGGGCGCACGCGCAGGGGGCGCGTGCGTCAGGTAAGTACTACGATGAAGCTCGAGGGTGCTGGGCGGCCGTTCAGCTTGGTCCGGCCCGCTGCAACCCCGGTCGCGGCAGAGACACCGGGATTAGCCGTGCCCGCAGGTGCCGCTGCCATAGGCGCCATAATGCCACAGCAACCAAATTGCTGCAACCCTGTACGATCCACGCCCATGCCGACCGCCCCCCAGCCCGGACAGACAGGACAGGCAAGCGCTCCGGACGACGGTTTCGACGAGATCGAATTGGCCGGTTTGAAGCGGCTGGGGAGTGCCAAATGGGCAGTGGCCCGCTCAGCCGGCGACGATGTCATCCCGAGCTGGGTGGCGGACATGGATTTCCCCGCCCCCGGGCCGGTCCGTGAGGCTCTTGCCCGCCTCGCCCGGGAGGGTGACCTCCGTTACCCCTCGGGCACCGAAGCCGAACGGCTCGAAGGTGCCTGGGCGCGACGGGTGCGCGAACGTTTCGGGTGGTCACCGCGGCCGGGGCGGCTGCGGGCGTTCACGGACCTCGTCCAGGGCACCCAGGCCGTACTCGAGGTTGCGACCGCCAGGGACGACGGGGTCCTGCTGCTCACGCCCTCCTACCCCCCCTTCGTCGACAGCATCAGGGACATGGGGCGCCGGCTGCTCGCCGTGCCGGCTGTCGATGACGGGCAGGGCTGGGCCTTCGACCTCGAGGTCGCCAAGGCGTACGCCACGCAGGCACGGGCGCTGTTGCTCGTCAACCCGCACAACCCGACAGGGCGCATGCTCACGGCGGACGAGCTGGGCGTGCTGGAGGGCCTTGCTGCCGAGCACGACCTGATCGTCATATCCGACGAAGTGCACGCCGACCTCTCCCTGGTCCAAAAGCGGCACCTGCCGTTCGCCTCGCTCAGCCCCGAGACCGAGGCCCGCACCGTGACTTTCTACTCGGCGAGCAAGTCTTACAACCTCGGCGGGATGCGCTGCGCCGTGGCCCACCTCGGCAACGACGCCGTAGCCCAAGCGCTCGCCGCGCTGCCCTCGCACCTGTTGGGCAGCGTCAGCACCGCTGCGGTCGCTACGACCCTGGCCGCCTGGTCGCCCGAGGGCGACGATTGGCTCGACCGGGCGCTCGTACGCTTGCGTGCCAACCGGGAAGCGCTCGGGGCGTGGTTCGGCGGCGATGGGGAGCGGGCAGGCGTCAAGGGTTACGCGCCCGAGGCCACTTACCTGGCCTGGCTCGATTTCCGCAACACGGCGGCACGCGGGGATGTTGCGCCCGGCAAGTGGCTGGTCGAGCACGCCCGCGTCCTTCTCAGCGAAGGGGCCGCCTTCGGCCCGGGGGGCGAGGGTTTCGCCCGCGTCAACTTCGCCACGACGCCGGCCATCCTGGAGGAGATCCTCTCCAGGATCGCGAGTGCCCTAGGGCCCGGAGGGCAGGAGCCCGCAGGCACTTAACCCGGCGCGGACTGCCTGCGCACCGCTGAATTGGGCAGCCATTATGCCGAGGGACCGCGCGCTGGCGACGTTTTCTTCCCGGTCGTCGATGAAAAAGACTTCCCGCGGCTCGAGGCCGAACCGCTCGAGCGCCAACTCGAAATAGCGCGGGTCGGGTTTCAGGACGCCCTCGAGCGCCGAGATGAAGTAGCCGTCGAACCAATGGAGGAAGGGGTAAATACCGAGCCGCCGCCCCCATGTTTCACGTTCCATGTTGCTGAGGGCGTAACAAGGCACGCCGGCGGCTTTCAGCTCGGCGAGCATCTCGGCGCTGCCTTCGATGACCCCGCTGATCATCTCGTCCGATCGCAGCTCCCAGGCCTCGATCAACTCGGTGTGGAGCGGGAACTGCACCTTCAGGCCTGCGCAGGCGGCGGCCACGCTCATGCCCTTGTCCTGTTGGAGGTGCCACGCGGGTGAGCACACCTCGGTGAGGAAGATCTCCATCGCCTCGGTGTCGTCCCCGAACAACTTACGGTAGAGGTTGCGCGGGTCCCAGTCGAGGAGCACCCCGCCGAGGTCGAAAAAGACCGCACGCGGCCGCTCAGTGCCGCTGTGAAAATCGCTCTGCGAGTTGCCCGGTCGAGCCACCGCGCTCAGGGCTCGGTCACCGCTCCGCGTTCGGCCCCGCTCACAAGACGGGCGTACTTGGCCAGGACGCCGTGCCGGTAGCGCGGTTCGGGGATCTTCCAGTCCGCACGCCTGCGCTCGAGGTCGGCGGTCGGGACGTCGAGGTCTATCGCCCGCGCTGCGACGTCGATCACGACCCTGTCCCCGTCGGCAAGGAACGCTATCGGGCCGCCGTCGACTGCCTCCGGGGCGACATGGCCGATGCAGAAGCCGTGCGTCCCGCCGCTGAAACGGCCGTCGGTTACGAGCGCACAGTCGAGCCCCCGGCCCGCCCCCTTCATCGCACCGGTCACGGCGAGCATCTCGCGCATCCCGGGCCCCCCTTTTGGCCCTTCGTAGCGGATCACGACGACGGTCCCGGGCTCGATCGAGCCGGCGAGGATCGCGTCCAGCGCCGCCTGCTCGCCGTCGAAAACCCTTGCCCTGCCTTCGAAACGGTCGAAGTCGAGCCCCGCAACCTTCACGACCGAGCCTGCCGGCGCGAGCGAACCCCGCAGGATGGCGATCCCCCCGTCCGCATGGAGCGGGGCCGAGAGGCGGTGGACGACGTCGCCGTCGGGGCCGGGGGGAGCCAATCCGGCAAGGTTCTCGGCGACCGTCCTGCCTGTTACGGTCAGGCACTCCCCGTGGAGCAGGCCGGCGGCGAGCAGTTCCTTCATCACCACCGGGACACCGCCCACACGGTCGAGGTCGACCATGTGGTAACGCCCGTGGGGTTTCATGTCGGCGATGTGGGCCACTTCGCGGCCGACCCTGTCGAAATCGTCGAGAGAAAGGTCGACCTCCGCCTCGTGAGCTATCGCGAGGAGGTGGAGCACGGCGTTGGTCGAGCCTCCGAGCGCCATTACGACGGCGATCGCGTTTTCGAACGCCTCCCGGGTCATGATGTTGCGCGGCCGCGTACCGCTGGCGAGCAGCCCCAGGACGGCACGGCCGGACTCGTAGGCGTAGTCGTCGCGGCGGCGGTCCACCGCTGGCGCGCTCGAACTCCCCGGGAGCGCCATCCCGAGAGCCTCGGCAGCAGAGGCCATGGTGTTTGCCGTGAACATACCGGCGCAACTGCCCTCTGTCGGGCAGGCGCGCCGCTCGATCAGGGCGAGCTCGCTATCGCTAAGCGCCCCGACGGCGTGCGCCCCCACGGCTTCGAACACGCTGACGATGTCGAGCGCCTCGCCGCGTGCTCCCCGCCCGGGCAAGATGGAGCCCCCGTAGAGGAAAACCGAAGGCAGGTTGACCCGGGCCGCCGCCATCAGCATCCCCGGCAGTGACTTGTCGCAACCGGCGAAAGTGACGAGAGCGTCGAACCTTTCGGCATGCATCATCGCCTCCACGGAATCGGCGATGACCTCACGGCTCACAAGGGAGGCTCGCATGCCCTCGTGGCCCATGGAAATGCCGTCTGAAACGGCGATCGTGACGAACTCGACCGGGAAGCCGCCCGCGTCGCTCACCCCTGTCTTTGCGCGCTTCGCCAATCGGTCGAGGGGCAGGTTGCAGGGGGTCACTTCGTTCCAGGAGGAGGCGACCCCCACCTGTGGCTTGCCCCAATCGGCGTCGGTCATGCCGATCGCCCGCAGCATCGCCCGAGCCGGCGCGCGCTCGGGACCGTCCGTTACTTCATGGCTGCGGAGCTTCATGTCCTGGGGCATGCGGCCACCTTAGTGACAGGGGACGGGGCCTACTGCGGCCCGCCCTGGCGGCCCTGTGCGGACCGGCGCTCGCGGAGCAGGTCGCTCGCCGCTTTCAGGTCGGCGTTGCCTCGGGTGGCGGCTTTCACCTTGCCGATGAAGAACCCGGCCAGCTTGTCGTCCCCGCCGGCATAGCGTTCCCACTCGCGCTCGTTTGCAGCGATCACCCCGTCGACGACCGCCGCCAGGGCGCCAGGGCCGAGCGACTGGAACCCGAGGCGCTCCGCGATCGCCACCGGGTCGCCGCCCTCGGAGACGAGCACCCTCAGGACGCTCCTGGCCTGAGCGGAGGTGAGCTCACCCGCCTGCTCCAGCTTCACGAGGCCGACAAAAGCCGCCGTGCCAAAACGAAGGCCCTCCCCGTCTCCCCTCGCGCCACCCGCGGCAGCCATTTCGCCTGCCACCTCGTTGGCGAGCCGCCGGAGGGCGAGCGCCCCGTCTGCACCTTCGCTGACAGCTGCGTGGACCAGGTCGTCGAGGCCCAGCTTGACGACGGTCGCGACGGCCTCCGAGGAAAGCGGGGCCCCGGTGGCACCTGCGACTGCCTTGCGTTTTTGGGCCGGGAGGACCGGAAGATTTGCCCTTTCCTCCTCCACCCAGGCGGGGGAAGGCTCCAAGCTGACGAGGTCGGGTTCGGGGAAATAGCGGTAGTCGAACGCCTCCTCTTTCGAGCGCATCGAGTAGGTCCTGCCGTCCGCTTCGTCCCAGTGCCTCGTCTCCTGCGCGACGGCCTGGCCCGACGAGAGCACTTCGACCTGGCGAGAGGCCTCGTAGGAGATGGCCCGGGCGAGGCTGCGCAACGAGTTCATGTTTTTGACCTCGCAACGCGTGCCGAAATCGCTCGACCCTTCGTGCCTGACGGACACGTTGCAGTCGACGCGGAGCGAGCCCTCTTCCATCTTCCCGTCCGAAACGCCTGTCGCCACAAGGATTGCCCGCAGTTCCTCGACGTAGTCGCGGGCCTCCTCGGCGCTGCGCATGTCCGGCGCCGAGACGATCTCGACGAGAGGCACGCCGGCCCGGTTGTAGTCCACGAGCGAGTACCCGGCTTCGTGGATCCGCCCGCCGCCGCCGATATGAGCCGTCTTGCCTGTGTCCTCTTCGATGTGGGCGCGGATTATGCCGATCCTCTTGCCGCTCGGCAGCTCCAGCCAGCCGTCGGCGTTTATCGGGATGTCGTACTGGCTTATCTGGTAATCCTTCGGCATGTCCGGGTAGAAGTAGTTTTTGCGGTGGAAGATCGAGCCCTGCACCCGGCAGTGCAACGCTGTGCCGATCCTGATCGCATAGCTCACCGCCCGGTGGTTGAGCACGGGCAGCGACCCGGGCAGGCCGAGGCAAACGGGGCAGATATTGGTGTTGGGTTCGTCGCCGAATGCATTGCGGCAGCCGCAGAACAACTTGGTCTCGGTCCTAAGCTCGCAGTGCACCTCGAGCCCGACGACGGTTTCCCAGCCCGAGGCGGTCATTTTGGCCCTCCCGCCGGCGAGAGCGATTCGAGCACCTCGGCCACCTGCAGCATCAACGCCTCGCCGAGAGCCGGCGCGAGCACCTGCACCCCGACGGGCAACCCGTCTGCCCCGCTGCCGAAGGGGACGCTGACGGCGGGGTGGCCCGCCAGGCTGGAAGGGATCGTGCAAACGTCGTTGAGGTACATCGTGAGAGGGTCGGAGGTCTTGGCGCCGAGCTCGAAAGCGGTCGTCGGCGACGTCGGCGAGAGCAGTACGTCAAAAGAGCGGTACGCCTCGTCGAAATCGCGGATTATGAGAGTACGGACCTTTTGCGCCTTGCCGTAATAAGCGTCGTAATAGCCGGCCGAAAGGGCGTAAGTCCCGAGCATTATGCGGCGTTTTACCTCCGGGCCGAAGCCGGCGGCCCTCGTCTTCAGGTACATCTCGGTCACATCCTGCGCGGGTGCCCTCAGCCCGTAGCGGACGCCGTCGTAGCGGGCGAGGTTGGACGACGCCTCGGCAGGGGCGATCATGTAATAGGCCGAGAGGCCGAAGCGGACGGAAGGGACGCTGACTTCTTCCACCTTGGCCCCGGCGCCCGAAAGTGCGTCGGCCGCCTCCTGTACCCGGGCGGCGACGTCGGGCGAGATCCCTTCGACGGCGGAAAGCTCGGATATGACGCCTACCCGCAACCCCTCAGCGCCCCGGCCGAGCCGGCTCGCCGCCATCGGGCCGTCCCCCGGGAGGCTCGTCGAGTCGAGCTCGTCAGGCCCGCCGATCGTGTCGAGCACCAAAGCGGCGTCGGCAACCGACATGGCAAAAGGCCCGATCTGGTCGAGCGAGCTCGCAAAGGCCACCAGGCCGTAGCGCGACACCATCCCATAAGTGGGCTTTGCGCCCACGACGCCGCAAAGGGCCGCCGGCTGGCGGATCGAACCGCCGGTGTCGGTGCCGAGGGCGACGCTCGAGAACCCGGCGGCGACGGCGGCGGCGCTGCCGCCCGACGACCCACCGGGGACCCTCGACAAGTCGTGCGGGTTGCGAGTCGGGCCGAAGGCCGAGTGCTCCGTCGAGGAGCCCATGGCGAACTCGTCCATGTTGGTCTTGCCCACGAACACGGCCCCCGCCTCCCGCAGGCGCCTGACTGCGGTGGCGTCGTAAGGGGGTTTCCAGCCCTCCAGGATCCGCGACCCGCAGGTGGTCGGGAAGCCGCGCGTGCACAACAAGTCCTTCAGCGCCACGACCACCCCGGCCATCGGGCCGGGGTCGCGCCCTTCGGCGACGGCGCGGTCGACCTCGGCCGCCCGGGCTCTGGCCTCGTCTTCGAGGACGAGCAAGAAGGCGTGCACGTCGGCCTCGCGCTCCCGCACCAGCGCAAGGTGCTCCTCGACGACGTCAACGGCCGAGCGCTCGCCCGAGCGGACGGCTCTGGCCACCTCGACCGCACTGCTCGCGCTCCGGGAGCCTCCCATCGGGCCCGGGGAGGCCGGCGCGCCGGACGCGCCCGGCCCGGTCACGGCGCTTCCCCGAGGATGCGGGGGATCCTGAACCGGTTGGACTCGACTTCGGGCGCCTCGGCCAGCACCTCGGTCCGGTCGAGGCATGGCCGCTGCAGGTCCTCACGGAAAACATTGGACAGATGGACGGGGTGCGCTGTCGGCGGCACGCCTTCGATGTCGAGCGACTCGATGTCCGCCGCGTGCCTGAGCACGCTCGCCAACTGGTTGGTGAACCTCTCGAGCTCCTCCTCGGACAGGCCGAGCCGCGCGAGGCGTGCGACGTGGGCGACGTCCTCGCGAGATATGGGCTTGGGCACGGGGCCATGGTAACCATGCGCCAGGCAGGCCCCAGGCACTATTTTCGTAGAGGCCCGGCATGAGCCCGGCCCGGGCCCGAGGCGGCACAGGCAACCGATGATGGCCAAATATCCCTTCCTGAGCGACCAGTGGGTAGCCGAGGCACGCCAGATATACGCCCAGGCGGAGGCCGCCGGCGCTCTCAGCCGTGACCCGTCACCGGTACTCGTCCGGGTCAACCTTGTCGTGACCGATGTCCCCTTTCCTGCCGGTGTGATCGACGCTCACGTCGACACGTCCTCGGGCCGGGTGACCATCGACACCGGCCACTTGAGCGAGCCCGACGTGACGGTGTCCCTGGACTACCCGACTGCACGTGCCCTTTTCGTCGCGGGTGACGCCCAGTCGGTCCTGTCAGCGTTCCTTTCCGGCCGCATAAAGGTCGACGGCGACCTCACCAAGCTGCTCGACCCCCGCACGGGAATCTGGCCCGGAGGCGGGGGCCTGCCCGGGGCCGCGCCGCTGAGGCCGGCCGCTGCGGGCTCGCCCGGAGGCGAAAGCGCCCGGGCACCGGGTCAGGCACCCCTGGGCAGCGCAGGCCCTCAGTTGCTCGACGTGGCAGCCCGCCTGGCGGAGATAACCGAGTAGCGATGGCGGCCGGCGGTCCGGCGCTCGACGGGGTGAGCGGCGTAAGGGCGGACAAGTGGCTCTGGGCGGTCCGGGCCTACAAGACGCGTACCGAGGCGACCGACGCATGCCGTGCCGGCCACGTGAAGGTCAACGGCGCAAGCGCCAAGGCCGCAACCGTCGTCAAAGCGGGTGACCGGGTCGACGCCGTCACAGCCGCAGGGCGGCGCGACCTGGAAGTGACAGCTCTCCTGGAAAAGCGGTCCAGCCCGGCGGTCGCCCGGGGCAGCTACATCGACCACACGCCGCCCCCCGAGCCCGCAGCGCAAGATGTCGTCAACTTCCTGCGCGACCGGGGTGCGGGCCGGCCGACCAAGCGCGACCGGCGCAAGCTCGACCGCGCGCGGAGGGGCTGAGCGCCGCCCCCCTGCCTAGGAAGTCACTAGGACGATCGAAGAGCCGTAGAGCACGGGGGTGCCGACCGGAGGTTCCGTGCTGGCGACGGGCGACAGCGGGCTTCCCACGACCCGTGATACGTACAGGCCAAGCCCTTGGAGCACTCTGGCAGCTTGCTCGGAGGAAAGACCGACCACCGAGCCCGGCACTGTGACGAGGTGAGGCCCGAGCGAAACGTCTACCGTGACGAGTGTCCCCACGACCTCGGTCGAGCCGGGTGCCGGGCTGGTCGAGATCACATAACCCGCCTTCACGTTGTCGTTGTACGACTGTTCCTCGGAAACGCCCAGGCGGAGCGCTTTCAGGGTCGGGGCGAGCTGGGTGAAGGGCATACCGTCCGCACCGGCCGGCACCGTCGCCATGGGCTTGCCGGCCGAGACGACGACGTTGACCACGGTCCCTGGCAGGACCTTGAGCCCGGGGTCGGACCAGGAGATGATGACCCCTTCGGGCACCGTGAGGCTCGTGTGCCTCGTGACCTTGCCGAGCTTCAGCCCGTCAGCCTCGAGAAAGGATTTGGCCTGGACGATGTCGAGCGTCGCGAGCGAGGGCACGGCAACGGGCTCGGGGCCGAGGGA
>DATJMJ010000218.1:0-4046 GCA_035508795.1 Acidimicrobiales bacterium | reverse complement strand
CAAGCGAGGGACTTCGAGTAGCGGATCAGCTGCGTGGGATAGAGCAGGTGCGCTGCGCCTTCCCGATCGAGCTCTGCGAAAGGCCGCGCCCGCACGGGCAGGTACCCGCGACGCTCGTACCATCCGCGCAGCCTCGACTGGTGGGGCGTCGGCGGTTCCGGCATCAGCAGATCGAGCTCCATCGCCACGAGACCTCGGGCGAGGGCGTCCGCCTCGATGGTCTCAACGATTGCCCGGGCGACCCCCGTCGAAGCCGCCTCGGGCCGCACCGCCAGTGTCCCGAAGTAGCCCACGCGCTCGTCGGTCGAGGGTGCGAGGACGGAACCGACGATCTCGCCATCGCGCTCGGCGATGACCAGTTCTCCTGTCTCGATGCTGCGCGCGATCGCCTCGACGCTCGTACGCTCCACAAGAGTCTCGAACAGCTCCGCCTGCGCGGGCAGGTACGCGCGGTTGATCAGGTCAGTGACCTCCATTGCGAGCTCCGTCTCACCGGCAGCCACTCGGCGTACCGTCGTCACGACGTCTCTCCCGGGAAGGGGTGGCAGCGCCGCACCCCGGGAACTCCGCCGCACGACGTTTCTGGCGACGTCCAGCGGATTCCGTCTCCTACAGCTCCCTGGAACCTCACATGGCGCGACCCAACTACGGCGACAACGGTAACAGGGGCGCAAATCGGCTCCGAGTACTTCCCTGGTCGGGGCTCGTACCCGCCCTCCGAGACACGGGCCATTCGGGGGGCCGCCCGGGCCCTGGCCGGGGGACGCCGTGACGGGTCCAGTGCGCGAGCTGTGACCCCGAGCCATCATCCGCTCCCTCGGCGTCGCCGGCAACCCACCCACCGCCCGCAAATGACCGCCTCGAACACCGTCGCACAGAACACCAGACCCGCCACCGAGCACGCCCATGGCGTTGACGTCCGATTCGGCGCTCGGTGTGCCCTGGTCTTGGAGACTGGTCCCCTTGGCGGCGCCCGGACCGGCTCGTCTAGGGGTCAGCGCAAGCCGAGCACCGCCACGAGCGCTTCATCGACCCCCCAGAGCTCCTCGTGCGTGAGGTGCCCGACCAGTTCTCCGAGCCTTCCGGCGTTGACAGCGCCGATCTGCTCGACGAGTACACGGGTCGTCTCGCCCCCGATCTCAGCCTCCGGCCGAAACGACGCCGCTCTCGCGCTTCGAGAGGTCGGGGCGACGATGACGACAGACCTCGGCAAGAACTCATCCGCTTGAACCACCACCGCGAAGCGATCGCCGTGTTGTTCGTGGCCTATACCCTTCGGCAGCCGAAACCGGTGGACATCACCCCGCAGCACGAAGTGCTTCCATCAACTCCGCGACCGCCAGCATCTCCTCCCGGTCCGCCTCATCAGCTTCGAGGGCGGCCACCTCGGCAGCTAACTCCTGGCTGCGGCGGCGGTGCCGGACTTCGCCGAGCAGGGCGGTCCGAATGGCCTCGGATTGGGTGAGGCCGGCAGCTTCTAGCGTTCGCAGTGCCTTATCGGCATCATCGTCGAGCCTGACGGATATCGCTCGTGCCACAACCGCATTGTATCACGATATGTATGACAACAAGCCCGGAACGACAGCGCACGCAGATCCGTGGACCGGTATGGACCCCGAGCAGAGTCGGTGTGATGTAACGCCTGGTCAGGCTGGCCGCCCGCTTCGCGAGCGCACCGAACATCAACCCTTGGCACGTTCTCGCCTCGGGGCGCCCGAAGGCGAACTCGTCCGAGCTGCCGGCTCCTCGGCCGCGTCAGCCCTCCTCGCCGGTGCCCACGATACGCTTCGTCTCCTGTAGGAGGTGCGAGAGCATCTCCTGCTCGTCGGCAGGGAGCAGCTGCGACCCCGCAGCGACCCGTTCAAGACGCTCGAGCCCTGCGAGGAGTGACTTCCAGCCGCTGAGTCCCTGTGGTCCCTGGACGTAACTCGGCAGCAGTTGAGCGAGCGGGAACAGCGCCCGCCGTTCGCACCAGCGCTCAATCAGTACGCCGCAACGGCCAAGCACCGGATGCCGCGCCGCGGCGTCGGTGGGGTCCAGACCATCGGCCATCCATGCCAGCTTGGGCCGGAGTTCACGGTCGCTCGGAGTGAGTGTCGCGAGGTCGGCGTCGCCTTCGTAAAGGGCGTACCCGGTGATCCGACCGTCGGGGTCCCGATCGATACCCACAGCTACATAATCGCGCCTCGAGCATCTCGGTCCTGGCCTGCTGCGTCAACGCAGACTCGGCGTTAGGCGCACTTATCGAGTTGGACAAGACTGCCAACATGAAGCTACATAATGTTCAAAGTTGCTAACCCACGCTGAAGTCCGTACGTCTCCTTCTCGCGAATAATATGTGCGGGCGTTGACCATGGGATCACTTTCGCGATAACGCCGAATCGGGGCGGGTGACAAGACGAGTCTTATTTCACCCGGAAGCACTCCGTATTTCCATTTACGGCGCGAGGGCAACCTGTCGGACCGCGAACTCGCTCGCCCCGTCGACGCTTGTGGTAGGCATCATCGAACGCCTCGTGTAGCGCCTCGGCCTCGATCTGTTCAGCCCAACCGGAGCATTGCGTCGCGGCCATGTTCGGGCGCGCGAATTCGAGAGTAGCGAACCTGGCCGAGGCCCCCACTGGCCCGACCTGCCCAGAGCTCAGGCGCTCGTGGCTCGTCGCCGGAACAACGCCGTGGCGAGGCTAGACGCGACCCCTACGACCACGGCCAGCTCGGCAAGAGCCAGCCACAAATGGTTGCCGGCGTGCTGGCCCGCCAGCACCGAGCGGACCGTGTCGAGAATATCGACGGGTAGGGCGCGGCTCCTGTTGACCCGGGAAGACGCCAGAACGCGCCGCAGACCTCCTTGCGAGCCGGGTTCCTCTCGTATGCGCACCGCGGTCTTCTCCCGCCACAGTCAGCTCGACGTCGCCCGTTTGGGATCCTCAGCGCGGATCAGCAACACCAGGTCAACGAAGTGACCTCGCAGCACCACAACCCTGGCGTCCCTACTTGGAAGACCGCATAATCGCCCAGCTGGGGCTGGCCAGGGGCGTAGACAACTTCGACCAAGGCCTGCCAACCGCGCCTGCGTGCGGACCACTGGCACGCCAGGCCGGGCTCCGCGGAAAGCACCTTGAGGGTTCCGGCGTCGGCCCAGCCCCGAGCGACCGCCTCGGTCTGGGCGCAGGCGATGGGCTCCGGGGCCTCTCGCCACGAGCGGACGGCGGCTGGTGACCAGTCAGCTGTTTTGCCGGACGGGGTGGCGACAAGTTCCGCGGCAAACCCACGATCGTCCCAGGGGCTGGGGGCCTGCGCCCCGTACGTCGTCTTGTCATCAGCAGCACCCGGAGGAGGGACGAGCCGCTGCACGGCGGCGAGCAGCGCGCTCCTCGGTGACGAGCGCACATACGTTGTCACGACCGCGAGGCAGCCCATGACGAGCCCGAAGGAGAGGGTAGCGGCGACTGCTGCCCGGGGCGCCACGTGCCTGAACGGGAGAGAAAGCCAGAGGGCACAGCCAACAGTGCACACGATCACGACGGTGCCCGCGTACACGCCGGGCCTTGCGACCCAGTCGTAGTACTGCTGGACCGGTCCCTCCCCGAACATGGAGAGAAAGGAGTAGGCAGCCACCACTACCGCGACGGCGCACTCGACGGCGAGCACGATGATCGCGAGCCCTCGTTGCCTGGGCTGCAACTGGCGCCAGCCGGTCCGTGATGGCCGATGAGGAAGAACTGGCCAGTGCGGGACTTGAGACGTCACGCCGCGAGCCGGGCTCGTACGCTCCGGGACGCTCATGGGCCTGTTCTACTCTTTGGGTGCCAACGAGGTTCCGTCTGTGACGGGCGACAGCTGCAGATTTCCTCGTTCTGCTCCGCGCCTTCCACTGACTGGCCGATCCTTCCGGCGCGACAGAGCGAGGCCTCTTTGTGTCAAGAGGCTTTTTGAGATTTCTTTCGCTCTGTGAGGCGGGTTCTTGGACGCCTTGAAGTGGCACGGGGGCCTATGGTGGGGACGGGCTCGGGAGTGGCTTGTCCGAAGTGCCGGTGTTGGGGGTT
>DATJMJ010000217.1:0-36175 GCA_035508795.1 Acidimicrobiales bacterium | reverse complement strand
CGACGACATCCCACCCCTGCTCGATCATCGTTGCTATGTGGGTGCAGGTTTCCTTTGCCGCTAGGTACTGGTCCTGCACCCCTTGGTGCGTCTTGTCCTTGATCAGCGAATTACCGCCGATCGCGATCACTGCGACCTTTTTGCCCACCCCGGCTCAGCCCATCGTGAGCGCCATGACGGCCTTCTGGCCGTGCAGGCGGTTTTCAGCCTCGTCGTAGACCGCGGATTGAGGGCCGTCTATCACTTCGTCGGTCACCTCGACATTGCGGTCTGCGGGGAGCGGGTGCATGAAGATCGCGTCGTCGTTGGCCGTTGCCATCCGGCGCGAGTCGGTGATCCAGGACTCGTACTTCTTGATGAGCCTGGAGCCCTCCGCCTCGTCGGTCGTGGTCGTCAGGGCGCCCCAGCTCTTGGCGTACACGACGTCGGTGCCCGCGAAACCTTTGTCGAAATCGTCCATGATCTCGAAAGAAGCGCCGGCCCGGTGGGCATTTTCCTGTGCCTGCTCGACGATGTCGCCCATGAGAGCGAACTCGGGAGGGTGCACGAGCCGTACGTTGATGCCGAAGCGGGGCAGCAAAAGGGCGAGGCTTTGAGGGGCGCTCAGCGGCTTTTGGTAACTGGCGGCGTAAGCCCAACTTACCGTGGCCGTCCGCCCGCGCGGGTTGCCGAACCGCTCGATTATTGTCATCAGGTCGGCCAGCGCCTGGTGCGGGTGATAGACGTCGCACTGCATATTGAGCACGGGTACCCGGCTCGCTTCGGCAACGTCACGGATATAGGCGTTGCCCACCTGCCAATCGACATTGCGGATGGCGATGCCGTCGTTGTACCGGCCGAGTATCTCACCGATCTCTTTTGCCGTGTCGCCGTGGGCGATCTGGGTGGTGCGGCTCTCGATGAACTGGGCGTGGCCACCGAGCTGGGCCATGCCTGCCTCGAAGGAGGCCCGCGTCCTGGTGCTCGAGAAGAAAAAGAGCATCGCGAGCACTTTGTCCCGCAGGTACGGGTGGGGCTGGCCGAGGGCGCGGTCCCTTTTCAATGTGAAGGCAACGTCGAGGAGCGTGTCGAGCTCGTCCTTCGTCCACTCCTGGAGGTCGATCATGTCCTTCCCGCGGAGGTTGGTTTGCATGGCCGGCTACTCCACCGCACCGAGGACGAGCGACAGGAGCGCCATCCGCATTACGACGCCGTTGAAGGCTTCGAACCAGTAGCGGGCATGGCGGGTGCTGTCGACGTCGGCAGGCAGCTCGTCCATCCGGGGGAGAGAATGGAGGATGATGGAATTGCTCTTGGCCTTGTCGCGCATCAGCTCGCGCGTCACCTTGTAGGCGGCGGGCGTCGTCGGGATCTCTCCCCTTTCGTCGCGCGACTTGGTGTAATCGGCTTGCACGACGGGCTCCATGTAGATGACGTCGGCTTCGGCGACGCACTTCTCGACGCTCTCGACCTCACGGTACATCACGTTGCGCTCGTCGAGCTCGGCCTTGAACTCGGGCAGGAGGGACATTTCGGGCGGCCCGACGACGAGCCCCTCGGCATCGAACTGCGACAGGGCGTAAAGGATGGAATGCATCGTGCGCATCCTCATGTCCCCTACGCACAGGAAGCGCAGGCCGTCAAGCGTACCGAAATGCTTCCACACGGTATAGAGATCCGTCAGCACCTGGGTGGGGTGCTCGCCCCAACCGTCGCCGCAGTTGATGACCGGGACGGAAGCCCACTTGGCCGCCTCGGCCGGGGCGCCCTGCTGGAAGTGACGCATGGCGATCACGTCGCCGTAGTACTCGAGCATGTGGACGGTGTCCTTGATGCTCTCCTGGTAAAAGTCGCCGGCCCGGGTCATTTTGGCATCCGAGAACCCGAGGACGTGGCCCCCGAGGCGGTGCATGGCCGCTTCGGTCGCCAACCTCGTGCGGGTGCTCGGCTGGTAAAAAGCCGTGAGCAGGGTCTTGGACGAAAGCAGGTCACCGTTGCTTCGTTTTTCGGCATAGCTCCGGAGGCTGTCGGCGACGTGGAAAACCTGGAAGTACTCGTCGCGCTCGAAATCCTTCAGGGAAAGTATGTCTCTGCCAAGGAAACTTCTCATCTTTAGTTGCTACCTCTCCTTCTTTGGTCGTTACGGTGTGGCGAAGGTGTCGATCATCAACTTGACGTCGTCACCAAGGGGGTAAAGGACGGGACAGGTCGCGCCCGCCGCGATGTACTCCTCGACCTTCGCACGGCACTCGGCAGGCGTACCCGCCGCCGAGATCATTTGGACTGCTTCGTCGGGCACGAGCCGCATGGCCTTGTGTATCTGTTCCGGGCCTGCCGGCCAGGTGAGGACTTTGCCGATCGCCTCGATAAGGGAAGGGTCGACGCCGCTCGCCTTCATGATGTGAGGCTGCTGGCCCAGGTACTGCGTGAGCAGTTCGCGCGCCCGGTCGAGCGCCAGCTCCCGGTCCTCGTCGAGCGAACAGACGACGAGCTGGGGGCGGTCGATCTCGTCGACGCTGCGCCCCGCCCGGTCCGCACCCGCCGCGATCGCCTCCATCGCCCGGCGCGTGTAACCCGGCGCGACCATGTAATTGAGCAGGACGCCGTCACCGATCTCGGCCGCCAGTTCCATCATTTGCATGCCCGTCGCGCCGACGTAGATCGGGACGTCCTTGGGAGAACGATCTCCGTGCACTATGTCGATCTCGACGTCGTCGAGGTGGACGAACTCGCCCTGGTAGCTGACGCGCTCCATCGCCAGGAGACGCCTGGCCGACTCGACGGTCTCGCGCATCGCGAGCAAGGGCCTGCGCCTGTCGACTCCGACCTTTGAGGCCAACGGTTCCCACCACGCCCCGACACCGAGGATGACCCGCCCGGGCGCAAGTTCGTCGAGCGTCGCAAAGGTGGCAGCAAGCAGACCGACGTTCCTCGTCCAGATAGGCACGACGCCCGAGGCCACCTTGATCCGGCTCGTCACTGCCGCATAGGCCGCCATCGGCACCGTCGCCTCGCGCACGAGGCGGCTCTCGGCCTGCCAGACCGCCTCGAAGCCGCGCTCTTCTGCGTAGCGTACGTACTCCATCCCCTGGCGGACCGGGTGCATGTCCTGCAGGTAAAGAGCCGCCCTCATTTGTCGCCCCCTTGTCTTGGTTGGTACTGGTGAGCGGGTACGCCCTCCAGGCGCTGCCAGAGATCGGTGGCCGTCTTGGAACTTTCGGCTGCGACCTCGGCTTCATCTACACATGTCGATTTTCCGTTCGCCACCACGCGTTTGCCGGCGACGTAGACGTCGCGGACGTGGGTGGGAGACAAGCCGAACAGCCAATGGCCGGCCAAGTTGGCCGCGTCGAGCGGTGTCGGGCGGAGATATTGGTAAACGGTAATGTCCCCGGGGGCTCCCGGGCGGAGCGTGCCGAGGAGCGGTTCGCCGTAAGCGCGCCCGGCCAGGCGCGACCCTTCGGCCAGACGGGTGAGCGGCCAGGATGGGGCGGTCGAGATGTCGGCTTCCTTCGCCCTGAAAAACCCCACCTGGGACTCGGTCACCATGTCGCCGCCGATGCCGTCCGTGCCGAGCGCCACCTTCGCATGGTCCGGATGGGGCACCTGCCCCGGGCCGGACGACCGGGGGGAGGGGGAGGAAGGAAGGTGGGAGAGGTTGAAAGGCGAGTACCCGACGGAGTTGTTCATGTTGCTGCGCGGGTTGCAGGCCACGGTCGCACCCGACGAGGTGACGATCGCGATCTCGTTGGCATCGACGTGGACGCAGTGCGCCAGGAGCGCCCGATCGGTCAGTACCCCCGCGGCGTCTAGGCGCTCCACCACGCGGTGCCCGCCGCGGCTCGAGGAATCTCGCTGGTCGGCGAGATCCTCGGCCACGTGGATGTGGACGCCCGTGCCCGCCGACTGGGCCAGTTGGGCGCAAGCGGCAAGGGATCCGTCCGAAAGGGTGAAGGAGGCGTGCGCCCCGACCATCCCTTTCGCCAACGGGAACTGGGCTCCTAAGAACCTGCGGTTTTCTTCGATCCCGGCCCGGGAGCGCTGGAGGCCGTCCCGGTCGGTCACCTCGTAACAAAGCACCGAGCGCAGGCCGAGCTCGGCGAGGGCGGCGGCGATGACGTCGAGCGACCCGTCGATGAAGTTGGGCGAGGCGTGGTGGTCGACGATGGTCGTGGTGCCCGAGACGAGGGCGTCGAGGCCGCCCCGCAGAGCCGATGCCCTGACGGAGCTTTCGTCGAGCGCCCGGTCGAGGCGCCACCACACCCGCTGCAGGATCTCGGTGAAGTTGCCTGGCGCCGCCAGGTTGAAGGGCATCCCCCGCGACAGTGAGGAGTAGAGATGGTGGTGGGCGCAGACGTTGCCCGGCATCACGAGGGCCCCGCTGCAGTCGTGGCGAACTATGCCGGCCGGGGCGCTGCCGAGGAAGGCAACACGGTCGCCCGCCAGCACCACGTCGCAACTGCGCACCTCGACCGGGTCGAGGGAAACAACTACCGTCCCGCCGCAAAGCGCCAAGGTAGGGGCCGCCCCGGTGCCTGGGGAGCCCGCCATGTCGGCCACCTGGTCCATCCTTCCTATCGCTCCGCCCCGGTGAACAGCAACGCCACCCGCTCTCCGGGCCGCACGACGCCCCCGGCCAGCAGGTCCACAAGACCGGCGAGGCCGGAACTGCCTGTCGGGTCGACGGCGTACCCGGCCGCCTTGGCAAGCTCGTTGGCTTCCCCGAGGCGTTGCTCGCTGACTACCAGCGGCTGCCCGCCGCTGGTGAGCATGCCACCGACAACTGCCAGCCAGTCATAGGTTTCGTCATCGAGTATCCCGTGGGCGATGCTTTTCGGCTCGCTTTCCCACGGCCACATGTACTCCGAGCGGTGCGAGGCAGCCGTGCTCATGGCGCGGTCGATCCCGGCCCTACTTACCGTCCCCGCAGGCCCCTCCGCCAACAAGGCTTTCACGCGGTGGTACGCGCGCTCGAGCGGATGAGCGCCAAACGTCTGGACAGTGTGCGCCCTGGGGGCCCGGGCGGCGGCACCGAGCTCCACCGCTTCGCTGAAAGCCTGCATGCAACTGCTGGCAAGCGCCCCTCCCCCGACCTGAACGACGATGTGGTCGAGCGCTGTCCCTGTCGCGCTCAGGTCCGAGACGATCTCGTAGCCGAGCGTCTCGCCGCCTTCGATGGCAAGGCCGTTCTCGTTGCCCTGGCACGTGAACGCGAGCGCGCCGGCAGCGATAGCCTCCCGGAGCCGCGCATACGCCGGGTCACCTGCGGTGCCAGGCTGGCGGGGACAGACGTTTACCTCGGCCCCGAGCTGCTCGAGGCGGGCGACGATCCCGGTGTCGGCATCGACAGGGACGAACACTCGCAAGCGGCGGCCTCCGGCGGCGGCAACCACGGCGGCGGCGAGAGCTGCGTTACCACAGCTGGCGATCGCCAGGTCCGGTCGGTCGCCCGGGCTCGCCAGCCCGAGAAGTTCGGCAACCTCGAGGTGGAGGAGGACACCCATCAGGTGGCGCGCTTTGTGCGAACCGGCGACGTTGCCGGTTTCGTCCTTCACCCAAACGCCGCCGCCGTCGTTGAAGCCGAGGGCTTTGGACAAGTGCTCGCTGCGCCCGAAGGGTGTAGGGGCGAAGCCGTGGCCGTCGACGGCCGCCACGGCTGCGTCGAGGCGCTCGACGAGAGAAACGAACTCGCCGTCCGAGGCGCCGCCCGAGATAGCCCGGTGGTAGCTGTGGAGCAAGTCCCGGTACGTGACCAAGGGCTCGCCGCCAATCGGCGGCCCGGCAGGGAAAGTGACGACCGTTGGGTCGATCACCCTTCGAAGGACGTGGTCGACGTCACCTTCGCCGAGATGGGGGCACCGGAACGGGTAGGGCTCGTCGTTGCCCGGTGAGCTGCCGCAGCCCGCACAAACGAGGCGGGTGGCAGCTTCGCGCACCGCAGTCACTGCACCGTCACACCGCTTCGGCCGTTGAACTCTTTGATCATCTCGTCCCAGGCAGGAAGGTTTTCCCGCAGCGAAGCCCAAAACGACTGTTCGCGGCGTGCGACGAAGTCCTCGATGTCGGCTCCCTGCTGCTCCACCCAGGTGAAGTAACCGAGGTTGAAGATCCGGTCCCGGTCCTGCTTGGTCGTCTCGAGCAAGTGGTCGGTGCCGGCGGCCAGCATCGACTGGCCGAAGACCTCACCGGCCTCGGCCGGGCCGAAGCCGCCTGCGAAATCGCGGGCCGTGATCTTGGTGCGCTCGCTCCCGTACATCTCGGCGCCGTCTGTGGCGACGGTCACGATGACGTCGCTCGGGCCGAGGCCGAGGTACTTGGCGACCTTCACGGCGGCGACGATGTTGCAGATGCTCGACAGGCCGAACGAGCCAAGAGCCCCGAGCACGTCCTCGGGCACGTTGCGCTTGTCGGCGAGGAAGCTGAGGCCGGCAGGCGAGGAGAAAAGCACGGCCAGGTGGTCGGTCGCCCGGTCGCTGACAGCTGTTACGACGTCGGTGTTGAGCACGTTGTGGATATAGGGGACGTGCTTGTCGCCGATCCCCTGGATGTTGTGCTCCCCGAAGCCGTTGTAGAGCAACGTTGGGCACTCGAGGGCCTCGACGGCGACGATGCGGGCCCCGAAGCGCTCTTTCAGGCGGTCACCTGCACCTAGCGTCCCGGCGGACCCGGAGGCAGATACGAAAGCAGCCAACCGCAAGCTGGGGTCGGTGCGCTGGAGCCGCTCGAAGACGTCGCCGAGCGCCGCTCCGGTGCACTGGTAATGCACAAGATGGTTGCCGAACTCGGAAAACTGGTTGAAGATCACGTTGGCCGGGTCGGCCGAGAGCTCGGCGCACTTGTCGTAGATCTCTTTGACGTTGCTCTCCGACCCCGGCGTGGCGATGATGTCCGACGGGTCGGTGACCCAGTCCTCGAGCCAGGCGAAACGCTCCCTGCTCATCCCTTCTGGCAGGACCGCCACGCCACGGCAGCCCATGAGGCGCGAGATGGCGACCCCGCCCCGGCAGTAGTTGCCCGTCGAAGGCCACACCGCCCTGTGCGAAGTTGGGTCGAACTGGCCGGTTATGACCCGAGGGGCCAAACAGCCGTACGCCGCAAGGACCTTGTGGGCCCGGATCATGGGGAAACGGTTGCCCAGAGCCACAACGATCTTTGCCGGCACGCCGGTCAGTTCCTCCCCGAGCACGACGTGACCGGGAACGGTGCTCTGCTCGACGCGGTCGGGGCCGTTGTACCAGTGCACCCTGAACAAGTTGAGCGGGTGGGCATCGTCGGGCTTGACGGCGCCGAGCGCCTGGCGGACCTCGCCGGGTATCTTGGCCGGTTCGGCCAGCTCGGCAAAAGTCGGCAAAAGTATTCGCGCTTCGCGGAAACGGCGGACCGTCCGGTCGTAAACATCCCGGTCGACGACGTGCTCCTCTAGTCCCAACGTGGGCATGATGCTCCTTGTCCCCTAAATCGTCACAGTGCTTGTCGACCGCCGTGCCATTTTTCACGGCGGGGTGGTCTGGTTGGTGTGGCTGGTGCGGTTACGAGCATGCGTGCGGGCGCAGGCTCGGCCGGTTATACAACGTCTTCGTCCAACATCGCCGACGCTACTTTCAAGAACCCGGCAATGTTGGCGCCGATGACATAGTTGCCCGGGTGACCGTACTGTTCGGCGACGGCGCTCACCTTGGTGTGGATCGAGCGCATGATCGAACGCAGGTGCTCGTCCACCTCTTGGCGGCTCCACTGCAAGCGTTCCGAGTCCTGGGCCATCTCGAGGCCCGAGACGGCCACGCCGCCGGCGTTGGCAGCCTTGCCCGGGCCGAAGAGGGTGCCCGAGGAAATGAACAGTTCTGCTCCCTCGGGCGTCGTCGGCATGTTTGCGCCCTCCGTGACCGCTACCACGCCCGAAGAGATCAGGTTGGCGGCGTCCTTGCCGTTTATCTCGTTTTGTGTGGCGCTCGGGAAGGCGCATTGGGCGGGGACGGCCCACAGCGGGTTGTGGTCCTCGCCGGCTGCCGGGACGAACTTCGCCCTCGGGAACTTCTCGGCGTACTCGCGGATGCGGCCTCTCCGCACGTTCTTCAGGTCCATGACCCAATCGAGCTTTTCGCGGTCCACTCCGTCGGGGTCGTGGACAAAGCCACCCGAATCGGAAAGCGTCACAGGTTTGGCGCCGAACTCGATCAACTTCTCGACGGTGTACTGGGCGACATTGCCGCTTCCCGAAACGAGGCAGGTCTTGCCGTTCAGCCCTTCGCCGCGCGTCGCCAGCATTTCTTGCGCGAAATAGACCGCGCCGTACCCTGTCGCTTCGGGCCGCACCAGCGACCCGCCCCAGGCGAAGCCCTTGCCGGTCAGCACTCCGGAAAACTCGTTCCTGATGCGCTTGTACTGGCCGAAGAGGTAGCCGATCTCCCTGCCGCCGACCCCGATGTCGCCCGCCGGGACATCTGTGAACTGGCCTATGTGGCGGTAGAGCTCGGTCATGAACGACTGGCAGAAGCGCCTCACCTCGGCGTTGCTCCGGCCCTTCGGGTCGAAGTCGGAACCACCCTTCGCCCCACCCATCGGGAGCGTCGTGAGAGCGTTCTTGAAGACCTGTTCGAACGCAAGGAACTTGAGCAGGCCGAGGTAGACGCTCGGGTGGAACCGCAGGCCTCCCTTGTAGGGGCCGATGGCGCTGTTCATCTGGACCCTGAAGCCCCGGTTGATGTGGATCTCACCCTTGTCGTCCACCCAGGGGACCCTGAAAATGATCACCCTTTCGGGCTCCGCCATGCGCTCGAGGATCTTGGCCTCGCGGTACTCGGGGTGCTCTTCGACGACGGGCCCCAGGCAGGGGTACACCTCCCTCACGGCCTGGAGGAACTCTTTCTCGTTGGCGTTCTTGGCCTCGATGCGCGCCAAGACGGACTCGACATACGTGGTCATGCAGTGATCTCCTCTTTTATTCCCAGGAGCGCCCCGAGGCGGTTGCGCAAAACTCCCGGACCGAGCCGAGCGCGCTCTTGATGTTTTCCACGGAGTTGGCGTAGGACAGCCGGATGTACCCCTCGCCCCAGGACCCGAAAGCCGTGCCCGAAAGGCAGGCGACGCCGGCTTCGTCGAGCAGCCGTGCCGCCAGCACCGACGAAGGGATCCCGAGCGATTTCACGTTCGCGAACACGTAGAACGCGCCCTGTGGCACCTGGCAGGAGATCCCCGGGATGTCGTTCAGCCCGTTCACGATCACATCGCGCCGCGCCCGGAACTCCTTTACGATGTCCTCCACGGGGCCCCATGGGCCTTCGAGGGCCGCCACCGCCGCATCCTGGCTGAACGCCGAGGTACAGGAAACCGAGTTCACGACGAGCTTGGTCACGGGGTCGACGAGCTCGGGCGGGAAGACGCCGAACCCGAGCCTCCAGCCCGTCATTGCAAATGTCTTCGACCACCCGTCCAGCAGGACCGTGCGGTCGGCCATCCCGTCGAAGTCGAGCACGCTCGCGTGCTTTCCGTCGTAGCGGATGGCCCAATAAACCTCGTCCGAAAGGACGGTCAGGTCGTGTCGTTGGGCGATCCCGGCGAGAGCCTCGCAATCCTCCCGGGTCAGGGCGCTGCCGCAGGGGTTGTGGGGCGAGTTGAGGATGAGCAGCTTCGTGCGCGGGGTCACGAGCCTTTCGACTTCGTCGGGGTCCATCCGGAACTGGTTTTCCTCCCGGAGCGGCACCGCTACGGGGGTCGCGCCGGAGAAGGCGCAAATCGACTCGTACATCGGGAACCCCGGGTCGGGGTAGAGGACCTCGTCACCCTCGTCGCAAAGGGCGAGGATCGTGAAGAACATGATCGGCTTGGCGCCCGGGGTGACTATCACCCTGTCGGGCGAGGCGGTGAGCCTGCCGTTGCGCTCGAGGAAAGCGGAGACCGCTTCGCGCAAGCGGACCGTCCCGGGGGACGGCACGTAGTGGGTGTGGCCGGCCCTCAGCCCTGCCACGGCCGCCTCGACGATATGGGCAGGTGTGGCGAAGTCGGGCTCCCCGATCTCGAGGTGGACAACCTTGCGCCCCGTACGCTCGAGCGCTTGGGCCTGGGCGAGGACGGCGAAGGCCGACTCGGTCCCCAGGCGCTTCATTCGTGATGCGAGCCTTGTCATGCTCCGACCATAAGGTCTGCCGGTAGCGGCATACCAGGGACAAAGGGCTGTATGCCAGGGGCCAACGGCCCTAGGGGCCCTGCGGTGACCAAGGGCCCTGGCCCTGGTCCGGCCGGGGCCGCAATGATGGTAGCCGTACCGAGCCAGGAGAGTTGAGGGAGTTCATGCCAGCCGCCGGAGGTCTTCGATGACGACAGCTGTATATGCAGGGCGCGGGGCCTCTGCGTCCAGGGCGGGGCGGGGCAGCCAAGCCGAGGTGGAGCGCCTCCTCGCCGCCGCTGAGCCCGATTTCGGTCGGTACGAAGTCCTCAAGGACCTCGTGGACGAGTGCATCGACCTGTCGCTCAACTACCGCCAGAGCGGTCATCCAGGGGGCTCACGCTCCAAGGTCCACCTCATGCTTTCCCTCGCCCTGTCGGGGGCGATGAGATGGGACGTGCGCCGGCCCTGGCTGCGTTTCTCCGACCGCTTCGTGCTCTCTGCAGGGCACACGGTCCCCGTCGTGTACTCGATGCTCGCGGTGCTGAACGAGGGGCTCCGGGCCCGGTACGAACGTAGCGGTCTCGCCGATTATGCCTTCCCCGAGGGGGGGAAGTACGCAGTCACGTGGGAGATGCTGCCTGACCTGCGCCACAGAGGGGGCCTCCCGGGCCATGCCGAGATGGCCGGCAAGACCCTTTTCTTCAAGTACAACACCGGCCCTTCCGGACATGGGATGGGCCCCGCAGCCGGCGAGGCACTCGCGCTCAAGCTTGCCGGCGCCGAGGGCGTCAAGGTCTTCGTCGTCGAAGGCGAAGGCGGGCTGACCCCGGGCGGTGCCCATGAGGCGAAGCACACCGCCTGGGGGCTAGGTCTGTCCAACCTCGTTTTCCTTATCGACTGGAACGACTTCGGCATCGACCCGCGCCCCGCCTCGAGCGTCGTAAAGGGCTCGCCCGAGGACTGGTTCGCCCCTTACGGGTGGAGGGTGACAGGGACGGAGCACGGTTCGGAGTGGGGACCGGTGACCCGGGCGGTCCTCGATGCGACCTGCGGTGAGGCGCCCGAGGAGGTGCCGGCCATCGCATGGTTCAAGACCCGCAAGGGCCGCGGGTACGGCAAGTACGACGCAGCGAGCCACGGCGTCCCGTGGCCCATCAACTCGCCCCAGTTTTGGGCCGTCCGCAAGGACTTCATGGAACGCTACGGGGTCGAGTACCAGGGAGTGGACGAGCCCGCGCCCTCGGGTGCCGATGCTGTGCGCGCACAGGCGGAGGCCAACCTCCGGGTGGCGATGAGCGTGCTGCGCCGCGACGAGGACCTCGTCGAGTGGCTTTCCGACCGGCTGGTAGCCATAGCCGGCAGCGTCCCGAGCTCCGTCGAGGGCTCGCGCCTGGGCGGCAACGCCGGGAAAGTGTTCAGCGACAGGCGGATCTTCGACTTCGAGAGCTACCCGGCACGGATCTGGAAGAAACCGGGCGAAAAGGCACCCAACCGGGCCGCTCTCGCCACCTGGGGCTCCTACGTCAACTCGCTGGCGCTCCGCGACTACGGCAGGCCGCTCTTTGTCGCCTGTTCGGCCGACCTTGCGGACTCGACCAACATCTCTGGTTTCGGCGCCGGCTTCGATGAGATGAGCGGGGCCGGATGGTACGACAAGGCTTCCAATCCCACCGGAGCGCTCCTGCCCACGGAGATAACCGAGTTCACCAACGCCGGCATGATGGCCGGCCTGGCGACTGTCAACCTCGGCGAGGACCCGTTCTCCGGTTTCGACGGGTTTTGGGGGACGTGCTCGACCTACGGGTCGTTCTCGTACCTGAAGTACGGCCCGATAAGGCTGTTCAGCCAGCTCGCCCAGGACTGCGAGCTGCGGGTCGGCAAGGTTTTGTGGGTGGCGGGCCACTCGGGCCCCGAGACCGCCGACGACTCGCGGACTCATTTCGGCATCTTCGAAACGGGCGTCACGCAGCTCTTCCCCGAGGGGCGCGTGATCGACCTGCACCCCTGGGAGCACAACGAGGTCCCCGTAGTGCTCGGGGCGGCGCTCGGGCTGGATGTCCCGGTGGTCGCGCTCCACCTTACGAGGCCCGCGATCGAGATCCCCGATCGCGAAGCTTTGGGTATGCCGTCGCATTTCGCCGCGGCCCGGGGTGCTTACGTGATCCGGCCGTTCGACGAGTCCGCTCCCAAAGCAGGCACCATTTTTGTCCGGGGCACGATGCCCACCGCCAACCTCGTCAAGGTCCTGCCCGAGCTCGCCCGCAACCGGCTCAACGTCAAGGTCGTCGCCGCCATCAGCCCGCAGCTGTTCCGGCGCCAGGACGCTTCCTACCGGGACAATGTGGTCGCCCCCGCCGACCGCGTCGACTCGATGGTCATCACGAACGGGGCCTTCAAGTTGATGCGTGATTGGTCGGAGGGCGAGATCGCGAGGGAGTACTCGCTGTCGTCCGACTTCGACGACCGCTGGCGGACGGGGGGGACCGTTGACGAAGTGATGGCGGAGGCCCACCTCGGCGCGGACAGCATCCTCGTGGCGATCGAGCGGTTCGTCGCCGAGCGGGCCGCCAGGCTGCAACGCTGGCGGGCCTTCTTGGACGCCGCGTCGGGCCGGTAGAGCTCCAGGCACCGCCGTCGGGAAATGGGCACGGCCGGAAGGGAGCCACTTTGCTGATCCGTGGTGGCCGTGTTGTCGACGTTGCCGGCGACCGGCGCGCCGACGTGCGGACCGGGCCGTACGGCCGCGTCAGCGAGGTGGCCGAGCAGATCGCCCCAGTTGAGGGTGAGGAAGTCTACGACGCCACCGGCAAGCTCGTGGTGCCCGGCGGCGTCGATGCCCATACCCACATGCAGCTTCCGGTCGGCGCCGTCCGCGTCTCGGACGACTTCGCCTCCGGGACGAGGGCGGCTGCAGTCGGGGGCACGACGACGATCATCGACTACGTCACGGTCCAAAGGGGGCAGGACCCTGTGGAGGCTGTGGCCCAGTGGCGGGCCTGGGCGGAGCCGTCTGCAGTCGATTGGGGCCTGCACCTCACCTTCACCGAGGCGGTGCCCGAGGCGGTGGTGGCGGCGGGGGTCGAGGCCGGCATCCCATCGTTCAAGCTCTACCTGGCTTACCCGGACAGGCTCCAGGTCGACGACGCGACAGTCGTGCGTATGATGCAGGCCGCCCGCAGGCAAGGGGCGCTCGTGACGCTCCATTGCGAAAACGGCGGCGCCATCGAAGAACTTCGCAGGCAGGCTGTTGCCGAAGGCAGGACGGCGGTCATCGAGCATGCGAGGACCCGGCCGGCCATCTTGGAGGGCGAGGCGACGGCACGCGCCGCCGCGTTGGCTGAACTGACGGGCGCGTCCGTATACGTCGTGCATGTTTCCTCCGCCAACTCACTCGCTGCAGTGCGCGAAGCACGCAGGCGAGGCGTCGACATCCGGGCGGAAACGTGCCCTCAGTACCTGTACCTGGACGTGAGCAAGCTCGACGGTCCGGGTGGGGCCGATTTTGTCTGCACCCCGCCGCTTCGCGACCCCTGGCACGCGGAAGAGCTGTGGCGGGGGATCGCCGAGGGTTGGGTCCAGACGGTGGCTACGGACCACTGCCCCTTCTGGCGGGCCGACCGCCGTGCGGGCGTCTTCGCGCGGCCGGAGGGGGCGATGGACTTCACCGAGCTGCCCGGCGGCCTCCCCGGTGTCGAGACGCGCATGGCCCTAGTTTGGGCGGGTACCCGTGCCGGGCGGATCGGCGTGGCCGACTGGGCCCGCCTGTGCTGCGAGGCGCCGGCAAAGATCTTCGGGCTCTGGCCTTCGAAAGGGTCGCTGATGGTGGGGGCGGACGCCGACGTGGTCGTGTGGGACCCCGGACGGGCCCAACCGCTCGGGGCGGGGGACCTCGACATGGCTGTCGACCACTCCCCTTACGAGGGCTTCGTTTCGCATGGCTGGCCGGAACTGGTGCTCAGCCGCGGCAGGGTGGTGGCGAAGGACGGGAAGTTCAGCGGTGAGGCTGGGTGGGGGCGCTACCTGGCAAGAGCTCCGGGAGGACCTGGTGGAGGCTAATGGGAGCGGGCATAGCGGTAGATTTGGTGCGTACCTGAGGGGGCTGCCATGACAGAGACGCTGGTCAAGTCCGAAGAGCAGGCGACGACGCAGTTCACCCTCAACGGTGTGCCGGTCGGAGTGCGGAGCGACCACCCCCACCTGCTCGCGGCGCTGCGGGAAGAGCTCGGGGTGACCTCTCCCAAAGACGGCTGCTCGCCGTCGGGCCAATGCGGTTGCTGCACGGTGCTGATCGACGGCAAGGCCTCGGTCAGCTGCCAGACCTCGCTCACCAAAGCGGCAGGGAGGTCGATAACGACCCTCGAGGGTTTCGACCCCGCCGAACGCGAACGGTTCGCGGCCGCTTTCGCCGCCACGGGGGCGCTCCAGTGCGGTTTTTGCACGCCTGGGATCGTCGTGCGGCTGAAGGCCCTCCTCGACCGCAAAGGCTCCGAGCTCACGCGGCAGGACGCCTCGCGCCACCTCGGCGCGCACCTGTGCCGCTGCACCGGTTACACGAAAATCCTCGACGCGGTCGAGATCCTGGCGAGCGGCACCGTGCCCCAAGTGACCGTGGCGGGGGGCGTCGGCAGCAGGGGCGCCAAGTACGAGAGCCTCGAGCACGCGCTCGGCGATTGCGGCTATGTGGACGACCTGAGGGTACCCGGGCTCCTGCACGCTGCCCTGCGGCTGGCCGACCACGCCCGCGCGGATGTGTTGCGGATCCGCACAGAAGCGGCGCTGGCAGTCCCCGGCGTGCACGCGGTCCTCACCGCCGCCGACGTCCCGGGCAAGCTGCGGGTGGGCATTATCCATACCGACTGGCCCGTTTTCATCCCCGAGGGAGGCCGGACGTCGTACCTGGGCGACGTGCTCGCCATCGTGGTGGCCGCTTCCCGCCAGGTTGCCCGGGAGGCTGCCAAGCTCGTCGAGGTTGACTACAACGTGCTGCGGCCGCTCACGGACGCAATGGCAGCGATAGACGACCCCGACGACGCCGTCTGGCAGCTCGAAGGAAATGTCCTCTCGCGTTCGGCTTACCGGCGCGGCGACGTGGACAGCGCGCTCGGTGCCTCCGCCCACACCGTGCACGAGGTGTTCCAGACCCAGCGGGTCGAGCACGCCTTCCTGGAGCCGGAGTCGACCCTCGCCGTCCCGCTCGAAGACGGGTCGCTGAAGCTGTTCTCGGGCGGCCAGGGTGTGTGGGACGACCGCAACCAGGTCGCGTCTGTCCTAGGCATCCCGCCCGAGCAGGTCGTCGTCGAGCAGGTCTCCAACGGCGGCGCGTTCGGTGGCAAGGAAGACATGTCGAACCAGGCACAAACTGCCCTCGCCGCCTGGCTGTTGCACCGGCCGGTGAAGTGCACGCTGTCGCGCGAGGAGTCGTTCCTCGTGCACCCCAAGCGCCACCCGATCCGCCTCGAGTACTGGGCCGGCTGCGACGAGCAAGGCAAGCTGACCGCCCTGCGGGCGCGCATGGTGGGCGACTCGGGCGCCTACGCGTCTGTCGGCATGAAGGTGCTCGAACGGGCGGCCGGGCACGCCTCGGGCCCCTACCAGGTGCCGGCGATCGACGTGGAGTCCGTCGCCGTGCGGACAAACAACCCGGTTTGCGGGGCGTTCCGCGGGTTCGGCGCCAATCAGGCGCAGTTCGCGATGGAAGGCGTGATGGACCGTCTGGCGGAAAAAGTTGGCATCAGCGGCTGGGAAATGCGCTCGCGCAACGTGGTGCACCCCGGCGTCGTGTGGGGCCCCGGCCAGGTCATGGACGACGGTTGCGGCGGGGCGCGTGCCTGCCTCGACGCCGCAAAGCCGGCGTACGACGAGGCTGTCGCTGCGGGCAAAGCGGTCGGTCTCGGCCTAGGCCTGAAAAACTCCGGGCTCGGGAACGGTTTTCTGGAAATAGTCAAAGCGGTTGTCCGGTTCTCGGGCGAGGGCGACGGCGACGGTGGCGTCGAGGTGCGCCACTGCTGGACAGAGATGGGCCAGGGCATCCATACCGTGGCCCGCCAGGTGGCTGTCGAGGAACTCGGGGTCGACCCGGAGAAAGTCCGCGTCCTCGTCGACACGACCCACGAGCTCGGGGCGGGGCAAACGACGGGGTCGAGGGGGACGCTGATGGGCGCCGGGGCGATCGCCGACGCTTGCCGGCGGGCAAAGGCCGACGGCTGCCGCCCGGGCGTCGACTATGTAGGCGAGTACCGGGTCGACTGGACGAACTCGATAGAGCAAGGAGTCGAGCACCCCATCATCCACTCGGCTTTTTCGTATGCGGCCCAGCTCGTCGTGATGGACCGCGACACCTGCGAGATCGAAAAAGTGCTTGCCGTCCACGACGTGGGGCGGGCGGTAAACCCGATGCTCTGCGAAGGCCAGATCGAAGGGGCCGTCCACATGGGCCTCGGCTACGCCCTGACCGAGGAGTTCCCCTCGGACGCCGACGGGCGCCCGCTCAAAAAGACGTTACGGAGCCTGGGGATCCTGCGGGCCAAGGACGTACCCCCGATAGAGACCGTCCTCGTCGAGGTGCCACAACCTCGCGCGCCCTACGGCATAAAGGGGATGGGCGAGATCGGGCTTGTCCCTACGGCTGGGGCGGTAGCGGCGGCGCTCCATGCTCTCGACGGCGAATGGCGCCGCACCTTGCCGATGCGTGCCCCGGCAGGCGCGGCCGAAGAGTAGAACACCCGGACGCGAGGGCGAAATGGCAGGAGAGGGCCTAGTTGTCATGCCCGCCGGCACGGGTGCCGCCACACCTGCCGGCTCGCCAGGTCACCCGCCCGTCGACCTGTTGATCGCGGGCGCCGAGCTCGTGACGACCATGGACCACGGGCGCGAGGTAAAAGGCGGGTGGGTAGCGGTCGACGGCGGGCTGGTCTCGGCGGTCGGCGGCCCGGGGACCGAGCCTCCCGCCCGCCGGACGCTGCGGGCGGACGGCTGCCTCGTGACGCCCGGGTTGGTCAATACCCACCACCACATCTACCAGAACCTCACGCGGGCCTTCGCTCCTGCCGTACGGTGCGGGTTGTTCGGCTGGCTGAGGGCCCTGTACCCCCACTGGGCGAGGATCGACGAGGAAAGCGTGTACCTTTCAGCCTTCGCCGGGCTTGCCGAACTGGCCCTGGGCGGGTGCACCACGACCACCGACCACCTCTACGTCCACCCGGCGGGCGCCGGCGACCTGCTCGGGGCCGAGATCGCGGCCGCCAGGGAGATGGGGGTGCGTTTCCACCCGACAAGGGGGTCGATGAGCCGGTCGGAAGACGACGGCGGGCTGCCGCCTCGCTCGGTCTGCCAGGACGAGGAGACCATCCTCGCTGCCTCCGAAGCCGCCGTGAAGGCCCACCACGATCGTTCCCACGGGGCAATGGTGCGCATCGCCCTGGCCCCCTGCTCGCCTTTCAGCGTGAGCCGCGAGCTGATGAAGGCGACCGCCGAACTCGCTGAGCGGCTCGACGTCCGGCTCCACACCCACCTTGCCGAGGACCCCGACGAAGACGGTTACTGCCAGGAAACGTACGGTTGCCGGCCGGTCGAGCTGTTCGAAGAGGTCGGCTGGTTGACCGGCCGCTCGTGGGTCGCCCATTGCGTCCACCCCGACACCGCCGAGGTGGCCAAGCTTGGAGAGGCAGGCGTCGGCGTGGCGCATTGCCCGAGCTCCAACCTCGTCCTAGGCACCGGTCTGGCACCCATAGCCGAGCTGCTCGCTGCCGGCGCGCCCGTCGGGCTCGGGTGCGACGGTTCGTCGTCGGCCGACTCGGCCTCCCTCTGGCTCGAAGCACGCACGGCGCTGTTGCTCGGCCGGCTCCGTTCGGGTGCTGCCTCGACGGGGGCGCGCGAGGCGCTCGAACTGGCGACGCTCGGAGGAGCGGCATGCCTCGGCCGGGAGGGGGAGATCGGGGTGCTGCGGCCGGGCGCCGTGGGTGACGTCGTTTGCTGGCAGTTGACGGGGCCGAGCTTCGCAGGGGCGCTCAGCGACCCGGTCGAAGCTCTCTTGCGCTGCGGCCCGCTGAGCGCCTACCACACGGTGGTAGCGGGGCACGCCGTGGTGGAGGAGGGGCGTTTGACAAACCCGGACGTCGACGACCGGCTCCGGCGCCACCGGGCGGCGGCCGCCAGGGTGCAGCGCTCCTAAGCTCGGTGGACGTGCGCATGGCCGGACTGCGTAACCCAGGGGTGGGCGCGTTGTGAGGACCGTGCTGGAAGAAGTCGCCCGCTGGCTGGCGGCGGGTAAGCCCGTTGCGCTGGCACGGGTCACAGAGGTGGTCGGCTCGGGGATCCGCCCGGCTGGGGCGGCCATTGCCGTGACCGGGACAGAGGTGCTCGGGTCTGCGTCGGGCGGCTGTGTCGAAGGGGCGCTGGTCGAGGAGGCCCGGTTGGCGCTGGCCGACGACGGGGCACCTCGCACGCGGACGTTCGGGTGCTCCGACGACGAAGCCTTCGACGTCGGGCTCACTTGCGGCGGGCTCGTCAAGGTCCTGATCGAGCGCTTCGACCCACCCGCGTCCGGAGGCCCGCCTACGCCCTGGCTCGACCAACTGACCCACCTCGTGGGCAGCGGGACCGGCGCCGCCCTGCTCGAGGTGATCGAGGGACCGAGCGAGATCCTCGGCTGGAAAACCGTCCTCTCGGAGGCCTCGGTGGCCGGCGCGGTTGGTCCCGGAGGGGAGGGTGTGGCGTTGCCCGAGGCGCTCGCGCCGTTCGGGCCGGCCATCTTGGAGGACGCGAGCGCCGACCTTGCCGGCGAACGGAGCGCCTCGCACACCTACCGCTCGATGACCCTCGAAGCGCAGCTGGAAGTGACCCTGTTCGTCGACTCTTTCCCGAGCCCCCCCAAGATGGTCGTCGTCGGCGCGGCAAGTTTCACCGCAGCGCTCACTTCGCAGGCCAAGTTGCTCGGGTACCACGTGGTTGTGTGCGACGCCCGGCCGGTCTTCGCGTCGGCTGCAAGGTTCCCAGACGCGGACGAAGTGGTGGTCGATTGGCCTGACCGCTTCCTAGGCCGCGTCGGTGCGGGGCTCGGGCCGCGCGACGCCCTGTGCGTGCTCACCCACGATGCCAAGTTCGACGTGCCGGCCATCATGGCGGCGCTGGCAACTGACATCGGTTACATCGGTGTGATGGGCTCGAGGCGCACCCAGGAAGACCGCCGGCGCCGCCTGCGCGAAGCCGGGGCCGGCGACGCCGACCTCGAGCGCCTGCGTGGCCCCGTCGGGCTCGACCTCGGTGCCAACTCCCCGGCGGAGACAGCCGTGTCGATCATGGCCGAAGTCATTGCGGTCCACCGGGGCCGTTCGGGAGGCTCGCTCGCCTCGGCCAGGGGGCCGATCCATCCCACCCATGCCTCCGGCTCCGAGGGCTACGCAACGCCGTTCGGCCTCCGGGCCGGTTGCGAGGCGCCTGGGCCCGGGGCGCAACCCGGGGCAGGAGGGCCCGGGGCTCCGGCTGGGCCGCGGCCAGGGGCACAAGAAGGGGCGCGGCCGGCATCTCTTCAGGAGAATTAGCCCCCGGGCAGGTCCCGCCCCCCGGCCGGCCCGCCACCGCGGCCGTCGTGCTCTGCGCCGGCGGAGCGACCCGTTTTGTCCTCCAAGGCGCGCCGGGCGGGAACAAGTTGCTCGCGCCGCTCAGGGGGCGGCCGCTCGTAACCTGGTCGCTCGAGCACGCCATTGGCGCGGGCCTCGGCGTGACGATCGCGGTGACAGGCGCGGCAGACATCTCCGCACATGTTCCCGTCGGCACCCTCGTTGTCGAAAACCCGTTATGGGAGGGGGGCATTGCCAGCTCCCTCCAGGCGGCGGTCGGCGAGGCAAGGCGGCTCGGGCTCGAGGCGGTCGTCGTCGGCCTCGGGGACCAGCCTTTCGTACCTCCGAGCGCCTGGCGCGCGGTCGCTGCCGCCAGGGCGGCGATCGCGGTCGCCACCTACGGCGGTGCCCGGCGCAACCCCGTCAAACTGTCCCGGCTCGTGTGGGACGACCTCCCGCGCACGGGGGACGAGGGGGCTCGCGTGCTCATGCGGCAGCGGCCCGAGCTCGTCGAGGAAGTGGCTTGCGAAGGAGAACCGCTCGACGTCGACACCGCCGAGGATCTGGAGCGCGCCGCGGCCTGGGACGGCTTCCTCGAATGCTGACCGCTCGGCGCTAAAAAGTCCCGAAGAGGCGGTCCCCGAAATCCCCCAGGCCCGGGACGATGTAGGCGTGCTCGTTGAGCCCTTCGTCGATCGACGCCGTGAAAATGGCCACTCTCGGGTGGAGCCTGTGGAGGTGCTCGATCCCCTCCGGCGCCGAGACCACAGACAGCAGCGTGATCTCATCAGCGCCCGCATTTTCGAGAGCGTCACAGGCAGCCGAGGCGGACGCGCCGGTTGCGAGCATCGGGTCGAGCAACAGGGCAGCGCTCCCGACGAGGGGCGGTAGCTTCGAGTAATAAAGGGAGGGTTCGAACGTGGCGTGGTCCCGTTCGAGCCCGACGTAACCGACTGTCACTTCGGGAAAAAGTTCCGTCACGGCTTCGAGCATCCCGAGCCCCGCCCGTAACACCGGGACGGCAACGAGGGGCTTGGCTATCCGTGCACCAACCGTCAACGCGAGCGGCGTCTCGACTTCGACCTCGGCGGTAGGCACGGCCCGTGTCGCCTCGAGGCAGAGGACCAGTGCCAACCGTTTGGCGAGGAGGCGGAAAAGGGGCGGCGGGGTGCGCCGGTCGCGCAAGGCCGCCAGCATCGCTTGGGCGAGCGGGTGATCGACGACCTTCACAACCGGCGGTAGCGGCTCGTGCTGCGCCGTCGCGCTCGAGGCGCTGGCCGGCGGCTCAGACGCCAATGGGGTGCCAGACGGTCTTGATTTCGACGAACGCAAGCATCCTGTAGGGGCCCGGGCTCGCCGACCAGTCTTGCGCCGCCGCCGGGCGCACGACGCGCTTTACGTTCCCTGCGGCCGCCTCTTCGAGGGAAGTCCAGAGATCCGGGGGGGCGCCGGCGAGGTCGAGGGCGTCGACGTCGCGGTGGGCGGCGAGCACGGGCGCCAGCTCTGCGGTGCGGCCGCTCAGGATATTGACGACGCCGCCCGGGAGGTCCGAGGTGGCGAGCACTTCTGCGAGGTCGAGAGCCGGGAGGGGGTGCGCTTGGCTGGCGAGGACCACGGCGCAGTTGCCGGTGGTTATCACCGGCGCCACCACGCTCACGAGGCCGAGCAACGAAGAGGTCTGGGGAGCAACTATGCCGACGACCCCGGTCGGTTCGGGTAGCGAGAAGTCGAAATACGGCCCTGAGACGGGGTTGGACGAGCCGGCCACCTGTGCGAACTTGTCAGCCCAGCCTGCGTACCATACGAGCCTGTCAACCGAAGCGTCCACGGCGGTCGATGCCTCTTTGGCCGACAGGCCCTCGCTCGAGACGAGGGCTTCGCTGAACTGCGCGTGGCGTCCTTCGAGCATTTCGGCCACCCGGTAGAGGACTTGACCGCGGTTGTAGGCGGTTGCCGCAGCCCAGCCATGCTGAGCCTTGCGGGCGGCAACCACCGCATCGCGGACGTCTTTCCTCGATGCGAGCGCGGCGTTCGCGAGCTGGCGGCCCCTGGTTCCGTGCACCACATAGGAGCGGCCGGATTCCGAGCGGGGGAAAGCGCCGCCGATATAGAGCTTGTAGGTCTTGCGGACTTCGACCCGGTCGTCAGCCATCCAGGCCGCCCGCCAAGTACGCGGCGAGCCCGTGGCGGCCGCCCTCCCGGCCAAAACCGGACTCCCGGTAGCCTCCGAAGGGGCTCGAGGGGTCGAACCTGTTGAAAGTATTGGCCCAAACTACGCCCGCACGCAGCCGGGCTGCCATATGGAGGATGCGGCTGCCCTTTTCGGTCCATACTCCTGCGGACAGGCCGTAGGGAGTATTGTTCGCTTTTTCGATCGCCTCTTCGGGGGTCCTGAAGGTGAGCACCGACAGCACCGGGCCGAAGATCTCTTCACGGGCAATGCGTTGCGCCGGGGCAACACCGGTGAACATCGTCGGGGGGAACCAGTAGCCCCGCTCGGGCAATGAGCACGCCGGTGACCAACGCTGCGCCCCTTCCGCCTCGCCAGAGTCGGAGAGCTCACGGATCTTGTCGAGTTGCTGGGGAGAGTTTATGGCGCCGATATCGGTGTTCTTGTCGAGCGGGTCGCCGAGGCGGAGCGTGCCGAGCCGGCGCTTCAGGGCTTCGACGACACCCTCGGCGACCGCTTCTTGGACGAGGAGCCTCGAACCGGCGCAGCAAACATGGCCCTGGTTGAAGAATATGCCGTTTACTATCCCCTCGACTGCCTGCGAGAGAGGGGCGTCGTCGAAAACGATGTTGGCCGCCTTGCCCCCGAGCTCGAGGGTCAAATGTTTCCCCGTCCCCGCAAGAGTTCTTTGGATCAGCTTCCCGACCTCGGTCGAACCGGTAAAGGCGACCTTGTCGATGCCAGGGTGCGCAACGAGGGCGGACCCCGTCCCCCCCGCCCCGGTGACGATGTTGACGACGCCGGGCGGGAGCTCGGCCTGCTGGAGGATCTCGGCGAGGAGGAGGGCCGAAAGGGGCGTTGTTTCGGCTGGTTTGAGGACGCAGGTGTTGCCTGTCGCCAGAGCGGGTGCCAATTTCCATGCGGCCATGAGGAGCGGGAAGTTCCAGGGGATGACCTGCCCGGCGACACCGAGGGGTTTGGGGTCGGCCCCGTAACCGGCGTAGGAGAGCTTGTCCGCCCAGCCGGCGTGGTAGAAGAAATGGGCTGCCGCGAGCGGGATGTCGACGTCGCGCGATTCCCTTACCGGCTTGCCGTTGTCGAGGCTTTCGAGCACAGCCAGCTCGCGCGAGCGTTCTTGGACCAGGCGGGCGATGCGGAAGAGGTACTTGGCCCGTTCCTTGCCCGGCATCGGGCCCCAGACTTCCTCCTGGGCCTTGCGCGCCGAGCGCACCGCCCGGTCGACATCGGCCGGCCCTGCCTCGCTGACCTCGGCGAGCACCTCTTGAGAAGATGGGCTCTCGGTCTTGAAGTGGCTCCCGTCGATGGGGCCGGTGAAGTCGCCGTCGATGAACAAGCCGTAGGACGGCTTCAGATTGACGACCGAGCGCGCTTCGGGTGCCGGCGCATAGGTAAACCTGGTGGTGGCCACGGCGTCGGCGCTTACTCGATGCTGAAGTCCTGCGGGCCGGCGTAGGCACCGGTGCGCTGTTTGGCGCGTTGCATGAGGAGGTCGTTCAAGAGGCTGGAAGCGCCGATGCGGAACCAAGCCGGCTCCAACCAGGCATCGCCGGCTATCTCGTTGACGACCACGAGGTACCTGATGGCGTCCTTGGTGGTGCGGATCCCGCCTGCCACCTTGACCCCCACCATCCGGCCCGCCATGTCCGAGAAGTCGCGAACTGCCTCGAGCATCACGAGGGCAACGGGCAGGGTGGCGGCGGGGGCGACCTTGCCCGTGGAGGTCTTCACGAAGTCCGCCCCGGCGATCATCGCCACCCAGCAGGCTCTGCGGACGTTGTCGTAAGTGGCGAGCTCGCCGGTCTCGAGGATGACCTTGAGGTGAGCGCGCCCGCACGCCTCTTTGACGGAGCGGACCTCGTCGAGCACGAGGCCGTAGCGACCGGAAAGGAAGGCGCCCCGGTCGATGACCATGTCGACCTCGTCGGCGCCGGCCGCCACAGCGTCGGCCACGTCGGCCAGCTTCACGGCCAGCGAGGCCCGGCCCGAAGGGAACGCCGTCGCCACGGAGGCAACCTTGACGTCGCTGCCCCGGAGCCCGGCCTTCGCGACCGGCACCAGGTCGGGGTACACGCAAACAGCCGCCACCGGGGGGACGGCCGCGTCAGCGGGGTCGGGCCGCCGGGCCTTGCCGCACAGCGATGCCACCTTGCCCGGCGTGTCAGCACCCTCCAGGGTGGTGAGGTCGATCATCGAGATGGCAGTGTCGATCGCCCAGAGCTTGGACGTCGTCTTGACCGAGCGCGTGGCCAGGCTCGCCGCCCTCGCTTCGGCCCCTACCTGGTCGACCCCGGGCAGGCCGTAGAGGAACCTCCTGAGCGACGTCTCCGAGCCGGCGACCTCGGCAAGGCCAGCCAGGCCGGGGCCGGCTAGGCCGCCGGTCGCACTTGTCGCGCCGGGCCAGCCGAGCGCCGAGGCAAGATGCTCGCCCGGGCCGGCTTGGTCGGTGTGCCCCGAGCGCGCCGCCTGTTCCCCACGGCCCGCGCGCTCTTCACGCTCGACAGGCTCCACCCCGACAGGCTCCACCCCGACAGGCTCCAAGTGGCCGGCTGCCGGTGCGCTCATCTGCACCTGCCCAATCTACGGCGCTGCGTGCCTGCCATGCGCCCCGCAGCCCGGGCGGCGCCGTTGGCGGCCGGAGGGAGGGGCCCACAGGCGGCTCGCGCGGGAGGCCTTGCTTGCACTATCATGTTCCCCCGTCCCCAGCGGGGTGAGGTAATCGCGGCGCGGCTGCGTTGTGCCTGCCTTGCTGGGCAAGAGACCGACCCCTTTTAGACCCTTACCAAAGGCCCCGCCATCCGGGGCCGGCAACCGAGGTAACCCCTGTGAAAGTGCGCCCAAGCGTCAAACCGATCTGCGAAAACTGCAAGGTGATCCGCCGGCACGGCCGCGTCATCGTGATATGCACCAACCCTCGCCACAAACAGCGGCAGGGCTGAGAGGCCCCGGGGAGGCATAGGCACAGTGGCACGTATCGCCGGCGTCGACATCCCGCGGGAGAAGCGCCTCGAGATCTCGCTCACCTACATCTACGGGATCGGGCGGACAACCTCCAGCCAGGTCTGCACCGCTACGGGCGTCAACCCCGACACCCGGGTGAGGGACCTGACCGACGAGGAGGTCGCCAAGCTCCGGGCCTGGATCGACGGCAACCTCAAGGTCGAGGGGGACCTGCGCCGCGACGTCGCCCAGGACATCAAGCGCAAGATCGAAATTGGGTCTTACCAGGGACTTCGTCACCGCCGCGGGCTGCCCGTACGTGGCCAGCGCACCCACACCAACGCCCGCACCCGCAAGGGCCCCAAGAAGACCGTGGCGGGCAAGAAGAAGCTGAGGAAGCACTGATGCCGTCAATACCGTCAACCCCGACTACACACCGGAAGGGCCGCTAGATGCCCAAACCCAAGCCGGGCGGGCGCCGGCCCCGCCGCCGCGAGCGCAAGAACGTTGCGTACGGGGTCGCCCACATCAAGAGTTCTTTCAACAACACGATCGTGTCGATCAGCGACCTCGACGGCAATGTGCTCGCCTGGGCGTCGGCGGGCAACGTCGGCTTCAAGGGTTCGCGCAAGTCGACGCCGTTCGCCGCCCAGCTGGCCGCTGAGGCGTGCGCCCGCCGGGCGATGGAGCATGGGGTGCGCAAGGTGGACGTGCTCGTCAAGGGGCCCGGGTCGGGACGCGAGACGGCGGTCCGTTCGATCATGAACACGGGCATCGAGGTGGCCGGGATCAAGGACGTGACCCCCATCCCCCACAATGGCTGCCGCCCCAAGAAGCGGCGGAGGGTCTGACATGGCGCGCTATATAGGCCCAGTCTGCCGCCTGTGCCGGCGGGAGAAAATGAAGCTGTTCTTGAAAGGCCCCAAGTGCGACTCGGTCAAGTGCCCGATCGAGCGGCGGCCCTACCCTCCGGGCGAGCATGGCCGGGACAGGCTCCGCCAAGGTTCGGAGTACCTGACGCAGCTGCGTGAGAAGCAGAAGGCGCGGCGTATCTACGGCGTCCTCGAAAAGCAGTTCCGCAACTACTACGAAGAGGCCAACCGCCAGCAGGGCATCACGGGCGAAAACCTGCTCCGCATGCTCGAGTTACGCCTCGACAACGTCGTGTTCCGGGCCAACTGGGCTGCCAGCCGTTCTCAGGCACGCCAGCTCGTGCGCCACGGGCACGTCCTCGTCAACGGGCGCAGGGTGACGATCCCGTCCTACCGGGCCCGCAAAGGCGACGTCGTCTCCTTGAAGGACCGGGCGCGGCGCATGATCGTCGTACGCCACAACGTCGATACACTGGGGAGACAGGTCCCCCAATGGCTCGAGACGGGCGGCGACGAGTTCGAAGTCAATGTGCGCGACGTGCCTTTGCGTGAGCAGATCGACGTGCCCGTGCGGGAGTCGTTGATCGTCGAGCTCTTCTCGAAGTAGCGAGCAGCAACCAAACAGATTGAGGCCGCCAAGCTTGAGCGGCCAGGAGGCAGCACCAATGCTCATCATCCAACGGCCTTCTGTCGAAGCACTCGGGGAGGAGGAAGGCAACCGGCAGCGGTTCGCGATCGGCCCGCTCGAGCCGGGCTTTGGCCACACGCTCGGCGTTTCCCTCCGCCGGACGCTGCTTTCCTCGATCCCGGGAGCGGCTGTGACCCAGGTCCGCTTCGACGATGCCCTGCACGAGTTCACGACTCTGCCGGGGGTCAAGGAAGACGTCACGGACATCATCTTGAACTTCAAGGACATCGTCCTGACGGTGGACACGGACGAGCCCGTCACCCTTCGCCTCGACGCGCGGGGCCCGGCGACCGTGACAGCAGGGGATATCCAGACGACGGCGGACGTCGAGGTCCTCAACCCCACGCTGGCGCTGGCGACGCTCAACAACAGGGGGCGCCTTGCGTGCGACATCACCGTCGAGCGGGGGCGCGGTTACGTGCCTGCCGAGCGCAACAAGCGTTCTTCGACGATCGGCATCATCCCAGTGGACTCGATCTTCTCCCCGATCCGGCTGGTTTCCTTCGCGGTCGAGCCGGCGCGGGTCGAGCAGTCGACCAACTACGACCGTTTGGTGATCGACATCACGACCGATGGTTCGATCACGCCCAAGGAAGCCCTTGCTTCGGCGGGGAGCACGCTGCGGTCCCTTCTGGCCCTGGTTGCCGAGATGAGCGAGGCTCCTCAAGGACTGGTGCTCGGTGAGGTTGCCGGCGCGGGTACGGGCTCGCCGGACCTCGACTTGCCGATCGAAGAGCTCGATCTTTCGGAGCGCCCGCGCAACTGCCTGAAGCGGGCTCAGATCAATACCGTGGGCGAGCTGGTCTCCAAGACCGAGGACGACTTGCTCGCGATCACCAACTTCGGCCAGAAATCGCTCGACGAGGTGCTCCAAAAACTCGACGAGCGCGGGCTTTCCCTACGGGGCAAGCAGGGACAGTAGGGAGCCGCACGACATGTCAGGGGTACCCGGGCGCCCGAAGAAAGGCCGCCGCTTCGGCGGCGATGCGGCGCACCAGAAAGCGATGATGGGCAACCTCGTCGCCTCTCTCATCGCAGGCGAGGGCCTGGTCACGACCGAAGCGAAGGCCAAGGCGCTGCGGCCTGTGTTCGAAAAGACTCTTACCAAGGCCAAGAAGGGCACTGTCGAGCACCATCGCCAGGTAGTTGCCTTCATCCGTGACAAGGACATGGCCCACAAGCTGTTCACCGAGATCGCACCGCGGTACTCCGACCGCAACGGTGGCTACACGAGGATCCTCAAGCTGGGGCCGAGGCACGGTGACAACGCCCCGATGGCCCGTATCGAGCTCGTCTGAGGCTGAGCCCGGCACCGGCCCGGGAGGCGGTGCCGCTACTGAGCCGATCGCCGAGGTAGAGGCGGAGGCCCAGGTCGCGGCCGCTCAGGGGGAGGTCGCACAGGGGGAGGTCGCTCAGGGGGAGGCGGCCCGGGCCGAACGCAGGGCGCGAGCGAGGTTGCTGCTGGCCTACTTCGGGGCCGGGTTCCACGGCTTCGCGCTCCAGGGCGGCCAGCGGACCGTTGCGAGCGAGCTCGGGGGAGCCATCACCACGGTCCTTCGTCAACCCGTCGAGCTCACATGCGCCGGGCGGACCGATGCCGGCGTGCATGCGTGGGGGCAGGTCGTGAGCCTTGACATTGGCGCCGCCAGCGACCTCGAGAGGCTCCAGCGGTCCGTCAACAAGATGCTTGCTCCCGAAGTTGTCGTGCGAGAGGCTTCGTGGGCAGGGCCGGGGTTCGATGCCCGCCGCTCGGCCCTGTCCCGCCTGTACCGCTACAGCATCGATTGCTCGCGCTGGCCCTCGCCCTTTCTGGCCGGCACCACTTGGCACGTCCCGGCGGCGCTCGACCTCCGGGGCATGAGGGCGGCGGCCGACGCCCTGCTCGGGGAGCACGACTTCACATCTTTTTGCCACGCCGTCAAAGGGCGTCCGGGCCCGATCGTGCGGCGCGTGTTATCCGCAGAGTGGTCGGAGCTGGGTGACGGCCGCCTCTCGTTCGAGATCGAGGCGGCCTCGTTCTGCCACCAAATGGTGCGTTCGATCGTGGGTGCCCTGGTAGAGGTGGGGCTCGGGAGGAAGGCGGCCGGGCAAATACTCGGTGTACTTGCGGCGAGGGACCGCTCGGCAGCGGGCCCGGTGGCCCCTGCACACGGGCTGTGCCTTTGGAGGGTCAAGTACCCGCTTTCTTAGCGGGATGTTCCCGGTCAGGCGGGGTTCTTGAAAGGCCCGTACCTTCGCAGCACGGCTGCGGCGGCGCCCCCGGCGAGCACTAGCCACGCCTTGCCCACGAGCTGGCCCGGCAAAAGGGCGGACAGGGGGAGGCCGGCCAGGGTGAGGAAGACTGTGGAATCCACGGCGTCGCTCACGAGGCCCGACCCGAGCACTGCGAAGGGGAAGTTCCGGGCTTGCAACGGCGTATAGACGGCGAAGTCGCAGCTCTCCGACAGCAGGAACGTCGCCCCCGACGCGAGCGCAAGCGTCGCCGAAGAAACCCACCACGAGATCGCCGCACCGATGACGATTGCCCCGACGCCGATCCTGAGCCCGGCCAGCCGCTGGACGACGTCGCGGGCGACGAAGGTCAGCCCGGCGAGGTAGACCCCCGACGGTGCCTCCAGGCCGAACCCGACCGGCAGTTCGTGCGCCCCGGGGACAGCATGGCCCACGTGGGAGATCATCCAGTTGGCGCCGGCGATCGACCCGACGTAAACGGCCAGGGCCAGTACCGCCAGACCCCACCGTGGCCTGGAGAGGGGCGCACGTCCGGCAGGACGCGGGACCAATAGGCCGAGGCCCGGTTTTGTCATCGCCGAGCCACGCCCCAAGGCGCCATCTCTGAGCGCAAGGACCTAGACGCCTGCGTCGACGGCCGAGCTGCCCGGGTGCTGCGCCCACCGCTGGGAGGCAGCCTGGTCCAGGAGGGCGATGCAACCTGCCTCCTCCGCCGGCGATAGCCGGGCGTCGGAGCGGACAGCGAACGGCTTGATGGCGATACCCCCGCGAGGGTTGAAATCACCGTAAACCCGCAGGTAGCGCGGGGCCATGGCGGAAACGAGGTCGTCGGCGACCCGGTTGACGCAGTCCTCGTGGAAGGTGCCCTCGTTCCGGTACGCCATGAGGTACAGCTTGAGGCTCTTGCTCTCCACGCAGTTCGTGCCTGGCACGTACTCGATGCGCAGGGCGCCGTAGTCGGGTTGCCCTGTCACCGGGCAAAGGCTGGTGAACTCGAAGCACAGGAGGGTCACCGCCCAGGGGGAAGAGGGGTGGGGGTTCGGGAAAACCTCGAGGTCGGCGGCGTCCGGGTGGTCGTAGCGGTACTCGCTCCGGGCCCCTAAGGCGGAGAGCCCATCTCTCGTCGGCACGGGCCAAGCGTATAAGGGCGGGAGAGGGCGAGCGGCTAGCGAGACCGCCGGCAACGCGTTTGGCTGGCCTAAGCGAGCATGTTCGGCTGATTGGGCTTGCCAGAGCCGCGTTGTGTAGAAAGGGAGAGTCATGACTGCGATCAGCACCGCGGCCGTCCCTCCCGCTCGCCCAGTCAGTGGTGTCGACCCCAGCCAGTACCGGCCGGCTCTGGTCAACGTAGGGACGATCATCTGGCTGGCATCTGAGCTGATGTTCTTCAGCGGCCTGTTCGCGGCCTTCTTGACGCTCCGCTCGGCGACCCCGGTCTGGCCGCCGTTCCACGACTCGGTCGATGCGAAAACCGTGGGTGTGGCAACGGTGGTGCTCGTGCTTTCGTCAGGGACGATGCAGCTGGCAGTGCGAGAGGTGCACCGCAACAACCTGGCGGGTTTTCGTGCCTGGCTCGCCCTGACATGGGCGCTCGGGTCCATTTTCGAAGGCATGCAGGTCGTGGACTACATGACCCGTAACTTTTCGCTACAGCAAAGCGCGTACAGCGGCGGGTTCTACGTACTCACCGGCATCCACTTCCTCCACGTGCTCGGCGGCCTCGCCGCCATGATCTTTATGTACCTCCGCTCCCTCAACCCCCGGATCCGTTTCGGGGGGCGCCGGAGCCTCCCCCCCGTCGAGATGCTCTCCTACTACTGGCACTTCGTAGATGTCGTTTGGGTCGGCCTTTACGCGATGATCTTCCTCCTGCCTTCGACCAAGTGAAATGAACGGTCCCTCGCCAACTCGCACAAAGATCCTGGTTTCCCTCCGGCGTAACGCGATGTGGGCCGGGCCGGCGGCGTTGGTGGGAGTCGCGACTGTCTTTTTCGGGATCGCTGCGTGGGCCGGTCCGCCGCCTGCGAAGGCGACGGCGCCCGTCGCGGCTCAGTCGTACACCCAGCCGATAAGTACGGATCCCCAGGTGCTCCAGGAGGGGCTCAACCTTTACGACGAGCACTGTGCTTCCTGCCACGGGACCGGCGGGGTCGGGTCAAAAGGCCCCGAGCTGCTCGACGTGGGCCCCGCCGCCGTCAACTTCTTCCTTTCCACGGGCCGTATGCCGCTCGCATCGCCCAACCTCGAACCGCAGCCTCACCAGCCGTACTTCAACCCGGGCCAGATCGCCGACATCGTCGCGTACATCAACGCCGTCGACGTGGCCCACGGCACTCCCGGCCCGGGCATCCCGCAAATAACCGCAGCTTGCATCAACGAGACCGCGTCCTGCCCGACCTTGTCCGAGGGCAACGCGCTCTTCATGATGAACTGCGCCCAGTGCCACGACGCCTCGGGCTCGGGCGGCTTGCTGAGCCACGGCTACATCGTCCCGAGCCTGCGTTCGGCGACCAAGGTCGAGATCGCAGAAGCCATCCGGGTCGGCCCGCGGCCTATGCCCGGTTTCGGCCCGGGACAGCTGAGCGACCAGCAGGTCTCGGCGATCGCGGATTACCTGGGTTACCTCACCGGGCGCCCCGACCCTGGAGGGCTCGGGATCGCCCATTTCGGGCCGGTGCCGGAGGGTTTCGTCGGCATTATCTTCGGCCTCGGGGCCCTATTGCTGGTATGCCGCCTGATAGGCAACCGGGGGTAGAGCAATGACGGAGATCGAGCCGACCAGGTCGCGCCGTGTCATGACCGGCACTCACGGCCCCGAGGACGGCGCCGGGGAGGGTACGCCCTGGCCGGACGACGTCCCGCCCGACCAGGACGATACGTGGTTCCCCTACCGCGACGACCCCTGGAAGGCGCGCCGGATGGAGTACCTCATCGCGGCTTTCTGGTCCGTCGCCGCGGTGTGCGGGATCGGGCTCATGATCATTTACTGGACCGGGGGGCAGGCTCAGCTGGAAGGGCTCTGCCTCTTCCTCGCGCTGGCGAGCCTCGGCACGGGGATGGTGCTCTGGGCTCGTTTCCTCCTGCCGGGCCAGGACGCCACGGCGAGCCGTGGAGGTCACACTTCGGACGCGGCGGACAGGGCCGGCGTAGTCGACTCGCTCTCGCGCGGGGCGGACGCGATGCTTTCACGTCGAGGCTTCCTCACAAAGAAGGTCCTCGTGCCTGTCGGCGGCATTTTTGGCATTTCCTTGCTTTGGCCCCTTGCGTCGCTCGGCGTGCGCCCCGTACGCGCTCTTTACCACACCGACTGGTACCCGGGCGCCCTGCTGGTCGACCAGGACGGCCGTCCTGTGAGCGTGAGCGACGTGATGGTCGACGGGATCCTGACCGTCTTCCCTCAGGGTTTTACCGACAGTGCCAATGCGCCGGCAGTCCTGATCAATATCGGGGGCGACCAGATCCAGGCTCGCAAGGGCCAGGAGGGTTTCGAGGTCGTCTCGGGTGCGAACGGCCTCGTCTGCTTTTCCAAGATCTGCACTCACGCCGGGTGCGCCGTGAGCCTTTTCAATGTGTTGTCGATGCAGCTGATATGCCCATGCCACCAGTCGACCTTCAACATCCTCCAGGACTGCAAACCAGTTTTCGGCCCTGCACCCAGGCCGTTGGCGCAGCTTCCCCTCGGGGTGCGGCCGGACGGCTTGCTTTTCGCAGTACACGACTTCATTGAGCCGATCGGCCCGGGCTTTTGGAACCGCTCCGGTGACTAGGCCGTGAGTACCGTCGCCGAACGTTCGGCCGCCCGCAAGCGCGCCCAGCGCCAGGGGCAGGCCCTCGACTGGGTGGACGACAGGTTCGGTTCGTCCAAGTGGATCCGGTCCGCGATGGACAAGATCTTCCCCGACCACTGGTCCTTCATGGTGGGCGAGATCGCCATGTACACCTTCGTGATCCTGATCGCGACCGGGGTCTACCTCGCCCTGTTCTACGACCCCTCGAGCACGGTCGTGGTCTACCACGGGCCGTACAAGCCGCTCGACGGCCAATCGATGACGGCGGCTTACCAGTCGGTCATAAACATCTCTTTCAGCGTCAGATTTGGCCTGCTCATGCGCCAGGCGCACCACTGGGCCGCCAACATCTTCCTCGCGGCAATTGCATTCCATATGTGCCGGATATTTTTTACCGGCGCGTTCAGGAAGCCTCGTGAAGTCAACTGGCTGATCGGCGTCACACTGCTGCTGATCGCAATGCTCGAGGGGTTCTCGGGCTACTCACTACCCGACGACCTGTTGTCGGGCTCGGGGCTCCGCGTCGTTTTCTCCATCATCCAGTCGATCCCCTTCGTCGGGGCCTGGCTCGCGTTCGACCTTTGGGGCGGTGCGTTCCCTGGGTCAAGCGCCTTTTTCGTGAGGCTGTTCGTCATCCACGAGTTCTTGTTCCCACTCCTGCTTGCCGGGCTCCTCGGGGGGCACCTGGCGATCCTTTGGCGCCAAAAGCACACCGATTTTCCCGGTCCGGGCAAGACCGAGCACAACATCGTCGGCAGCAAGCTGTGGCCGCAGTACACGGTGAAGTCCACTGCACTTTTCATGTTCATCGGGGCTGTCGTCCTGGGCATGGGGGGGCTCATCCAGATCAACCCCATCTGGGTGTACGGTCCCTTCGAGCCGGCCCGGGCGAGCGCCGGCACTCAGCCCGACTGGTACGTCGGCTGGCTCGACGGGGCCTTGCGCCTCTGGCCGCACTGGGAGTTCCGCAGTCTCGGGCACGAGATAGCCAACTCGTTCTTCCCCGGGCTGTTACTGCCTGGGATCGTGTTCACCATCATTTACGGGTGGCCGTGGATCGACAAGAAGTTGTTCGGAGACTACGAGGAGCACAACCTGCTCGACCGGCCGCGGGACAAACCGCTGCGGACCGCTATCGGGGTTGCGGGCCTCATCTTCTTCGCCGACCTGACGTTGGCGAGCGCCACCGACATCATCGGCAACGGCCTACAGATGTCCTTCGAGCTCTTGATCGAGATCCTCCAGTACGGGTCCTTCATCGGGCCCATCATCGCCTTCTTCGTGGCGTACAAGGCCTGCCTCCTGTTGCAGAGGTCCGGTGCCCACCCGATCCAACGACCCGTTGGCGGCATCATCGTCCGCGACGCCCGGGGAGGTTTCCATACCCTCGGCGCTCCCCACCACGGTGTGCACGACGGTGACGGTAACGGCGCGCACAACGGGCACGCCGATCACAACGGCCATGGGGAGCCGGCCCTCCTCGAGCCTGTGGGCGACGGCGGGGAGGCTACCGGTGGGCAGCTGAAGGGCGACGCTTAACGCTTTTGGCTGCCGGCTGGTCGGTTGAGCGCCGGCTAGCCCGTTGGCCGGTCGAGCGCCGGCTAGTTGAGCGCCGGCTAGACCGTGGGCCGGTCGAGCGCCGGCTGGCGGTGAGCCGGTTAGGCGACGCTCCCGGTCGCAAGGTGCCCCCCGGCGTCGAGTTCGGCGGGCTTGGCAGTCACCGTTTGGCGCAGGCGGGCGAACTCTATAGTGGCGGCCGCCCTGTTGTGGACCCCGAGCTTGCGGTAGGCATTCGCGAGGTGGGACTCGACCGTCCTCACCGACACGACGAGTTTCTTGGCGATTTCGGAGGCTGTCTCGGTCTCGGCGAGCATGTCGAGGACTTCGATCTCCCTGCGGGTCAAGCTTTGCAGCAACCGGCTTGCCGTCTTTGCGTGCGCAACTAGCTCGGCGTGGAGCTCGTGCTCAGCTTTAGCCCGGGCCGTTATGTCCTGAGCCGTCACCAGGATGCCCCGGACGGTGAGGTCGTCGAGAAGGTTCACGAGCGTCAGCTCGGCCAGGATGAGCTCGTCCGTCGGGTAACGAGGCAGGTGTACCCGGACGGTTACTGGGCTGGACGCCGTCGCTCCCTTTATCGCCCGCCCGAGCGCCGCAAGGAAAGCGACGCGGTCGGGGTTTGCAACGAGGTTGACCAGCCGTTGGCCCTCGATGTTTTCCGGGTCGTGGCCAAGGACGCGGCTGATCGAAGCGGAGGCCGACTCGATCCTGCCCTCGTCGGTCAGCAGGATCGTGACCGTGGGGGAGTTTTGGAGCAGCGTCCTGAAGCTGGCCTCGTCCTTGCGGGCGACCTCGAAGCGCCGCCGGTCAGTCAGGTCCCTGAAACAAAAGACCACCGCCGTCCCGTCGTCCTGCCAGACCGTGGGTGCTCCGATGACTTCGATGACCCGCCATCCCGTTACGGTCATGACCCGGACCTCGATCAGGGTCCCTACGACTTTTCGCTGCACGCTCGAAAATGAGCGCAGGACAAGCTCGAGGTCGTCGGGATGGACGAGGTCGAGCGCCGGCATGCCCACCGATTCGTTGAGAGACCGGCCGAACATCCTCTCGGCGGCGCGGTTGCCCCAACGGACGTTCCCGGACGAGTCGAGTACGACCACAGGTTCTGGGACCGCCTCGAGGATCGTCGCCGCGAAGCTCGAGGGGTCGTGCGCCATGCCCATCGTGAAAATATTCTGTCACCTCGGTGACCTGCACAGACAAGCCTGAGGCGGGTACGGAGATGAAGATCCGTACCCTACCAGCGCTTTTGAGGTGGACCTGACGCTGACGGCTGCGGGGGCGCGCACCGCGCCACCTGGGTGCGCCCGGGCGGCGGCCGTGGTGCCGGGGTTGCCCGGGTTGGCCGGTTGCCGGGTTGCCGGGTTGCCCGGGTTGCCCGGGTTGGTCGAGCGGGCAGCGATGATGGAGGTGCGCCGCCGGCCGCGGGAGCCAGGCGCGCGCATGGAACTCGTCAGAGTAAAACCAAGGAGGGCACTCTCACGAGGTCCATGCGCGAAGACGCGCATAGAACTCACGAGAGTGGGGCTCGCCGCATAACTCTCGTGAGATCTAGCCGCGCCAGCCCCGAACGGAGCGCCGCCAGAGGGCCTGGGGACTGGAGCCCGGAGCCCGGAGGGCGGAGGGCGGAGGGCGGGGGGCGCCCCGAAACCAGGGCAGCCGAGAGGGCCCGGCGGCACCCGCGGGGGGGACGATTGGTGAGCCAAAACCGGGCGCCCGACCGAAGCTGCAGGTCCAATAGCCCCAAAGGTCGGTGCCAAGCGTCACCAGCCCGGGTATCTTTAGCGAAGTGGCCCGAGTGCTCTCGATCGTCTTGGCCGGCGGCGAGGGCAAGCGACTGTTACCGCTCACTCTCGACCGGGCCAAGCCGGCGGTGCCCTTCGGCGGCCACTACCGGCTGATCGACTTCGCGCTGTCCAACCTCGCCAACGCAGGGCTCCTCCGGGTCGTCGTCCTGACGCAGTACAAGAGCCACAGCCTCGACCTCCACGTGAGCAGGACGTGGCGGCTGTCGACGCTGCTCGGCAACTACGTGACCCCGGTGCCGGCGCAGATGCGCAGGGGCCCGTGGTGGTTTTCGGGGTCGGCCGACGCCATCTACCAGAACCTCAATATCGTCGGCGACGAAAATCCGCAGTACCTGCTGGTCTTTGGGGCAGACCACATCTACCGGATGGATCCCCGCCAGATGCTCGCCCAGCACGTCGAAACCGGTGCTGCCGCGACGGTGGCCGCGATCAGAGTGCCTGCCGCCGACGCGGGCGGG
>DATJMJ010000216.1:0-51948 GCA_035508795.1 Acidimicrobiales bacterium | reverse complement strand
GTTTCGATATCGCATCGAGGAACGAGGCAGCCGTAATTGGATTGGTCTTCCCCTCCTTTATCGCCCTGTCCGCAACGATCTTCATAAAAGTGTGCGTCCTCACGATGCGGGCGAGGTCGGACTCGGGGTCGTAAGGCCAGTCCGATTTGGGTTCGTCGTCCCCGGGCGGGTCGTACTGGAGGTGGCGCGCCCGGACGAGCGCGAGAGCCTCGAAGCCGTCGAGGTGCTTGCAACCCGCGCTGGTGATGTTGAGGAGGGACTCTGCGTCCCAAACGGGGTCCGGGAAGTAGACGTATATCCCGCCGAGCGCATTGACGCTATTTATGAGGCCGTTGAAGTTGAGCTCGATGTAGCCGTTTATCGGGATGCCGTAGTCCTGTTCGATGGCCGCCACGAGGTTGTCCGGCCCTTCGGCCCCGTCGTTGAGGGCAGCGTCGATCTTTTGGTACGGCCCAACCGGGCTCCCGGTCGGCATAGGCGAAAAAAGGTCACGCGGGATGGACAAGATCGAGGCGGTCTCATTGACCGGGTCGAGGTGCAGGATCATGATTATGTCGGCGAGCGTGCCGGAATACGTGAGGGACGAGCCGAACTCACGCTGCTCCTGGGGCGTCAATCCCTGGCGGGTCTCGTTGCCGATGAGAAGGATGTTTTCGGCCTGCATCCCGTCCTTCTCACGACGCTGTGACTGGGGCACCGTGCCGCTTGTGTAGTCGCCAGGCCCGATGACGTGAGGGCTCGGCCCGACAGCGATCTGGTTTATGACGTGGCGGACATACCCGTACGCGCTGGCAGCGGCGACCAAGCACAGCAGCACGAGGACATTGGCAGCGATGAGCGCCCGGCGCGGCCAACGCCTCTTGAGCCGCGCGTTTACGCGCCCCGCGGGCTGAGAATGGCTGCCGCTCGGGGCGAGGTGCTTCGGGTCGGAGCTCACCGGTGGTTAAGCACTTTAGGGCCGTCGTAGGTTTCCGCGCATCGGGCCCGGCCTCTCGGCCGGGCCCTTCGCGTACGTAATGTCTCTGACAGTGGTCAGGCCGTGGAGGGACCTACATCATCCCCGGGGCGCCCCGGCCGGCACCTGCGCCGGCAGCGGCTGGGTCCTTTTTCTCGGGCTTGTCGGCCACGGTCGCCTCGGTGGTGAGCAGCAACGCCGCCACCGAAGCCGCGTTTTGCAATGCTGAGCGGGTGACCTTGGCGGGGTCGATGACGCCCGCCTTGTAGAGGTCTTCGAAGTGGCCGGTCATTGCGTTGAGCCCGATGCTGCCCGTTTCACGCTCAGCCTGCTCGATGACGACAGCCCCTTCGAGGCCGGCATTGCTGGCGATCCAGCGCAGAGGCTCCTCGAGCGCCTTGCTCACGATCGCTGCGCCTGTCGCCTCGTCGCCCTCCAGGGACTTGGCAAGCGCGGCGACAGCTCCCCGGCTGCGGAGCAATGCCAGCCCCCCACCCGGGACGATCCCTTCCTCGATGGCCGCCTTGGTCGCAGAAACTGCGTCCTCGATACGGTGCTTCTTTTCCTTGAGCTCCACTTCGGTCGCAGCCCCGACTTTGATGACGGCAACGCCACCGGCCAACTTCGCCAGGCGCTCCTGGAGCTTTTCCCTGTCCCAGTCGGAATCTGTGTCCTCGATCTCACGCTTTATCTGCGCGATACGGCCCTTGACGTCCGCCTCGGAACCCGCACCCTCGACGATGGTGGTGTCGTCTTTACTGATAACCACCTTGCGGGCACGGCCGAGGAGCGACAGGTCTGTGTTGTCGAGCTTGAGACCGACTTCCTCGGAAACAACCTGACCCCCGGTCAGGATCGCGATATCGGCGAGCATGGCCTTGCGCCTGTCGCCGAAACCGGGCGCCTTTACGGCGACGCTTTGGAACGTCCCGCGCAGCTTGTTGACGATCAGCGTCGCGAGAGCTTCGCCGTCGACATCCTCGGCGATGAGGAGCAGGGGCTTGCCTGCCTGCATCACGCGCTCGAGCACGGCGATCAGGTCGTGAGCCGAGCTGATCTTCTGGTTGGCCACGAGCACGTAGACGTCTTCGAGCACCGCCTCCTGGCGGTCCGGGTCGGTGACGAAATAGGGCGAGATGTAGCCCTTGTCGAACTGCATCCCCTCGGTGAACTCGAGCTCAACCCCGAAGGTATTGGACTCTTCGACCGTCACGACGCCGTCCTTGCCGACCTTGTCGATGGCATCGGAGATGACCTCGCCGATCGAGCTGTCGGCAGCCGAGATCGAGGCGACCTGGGCTATTTCCGCCTTGTCGTCGACATCTTTGGCCTGGCTGCGGATCGACTTCACAGACGCTGCGACAGCCTGCTCGATGCCCTTTTTGAGGGCAACCGGGTTGGCACCCGCCGCCACGTTGCGGAGCCCTTCACGCACGAGCGCCTGGGCGAGGACGGTCGCAGTCGTCGTACCGTCCCCGGCGACATCGTTTGTCTTGGTCGCCACTTCCTTCACGAGCTGCGCGCCCATGTTTTCGAAATGGTCCTCGAGCTCGATCTCCTTGGCGATGGTCACGCCGTCGTTCGTGATGGTGGGGGCACCCCACCGCTTCGATATCACGACGTTGCGGCCCTTGGGGCCAAGGGTGACCTTGACCGTGTCGGCGAGCTTGTTTACGCCTGTCTCCAGGCCCCGCCGGGCAGCCTCGTCGAACTGGAGCTGCTTGGCCACTACTTCTTCACCTTCACCTTTGCAAGGACGTCCCGGCTGGCCAGGACTAGGAGGTCCTCACCGTCGACGGTCACCTCCGTGCCGCCGTACTTGGAGTAGAGGACTGTGTCCCCGACCTTGATGTCGAGCGGGATGAGCTCGCCGCTGCTGTCGGCGCGCCGGCCGGGCCCGACGGCGAGCACCTCGCCCTGCTGGGGCTTCTCTTTGGCGGTATCAGGGATGACGAGGCCAGAGGCGGTCCGCTCTTCTGCCTCATTGGGCCGGACAACGATTCGGTCGTCGAGTGGCTGCAAGTTCATGGTGTCGTAGCCTCCGTTTGGCATTCTCTCAACCGGGTACTCCCCGGTTAGCACTCTCACCGGACGACTGCTAAAGATAGCGGCCCCTGGGAGTTAGCACAAACTTCCTTGTCAGCGCGACCCCCGGGGAGCTCCGAGCACGAATAGCGCGAACACGCGCCGGCCCAGTTTGGCCTCCGGGGCAGGGGGTAAGGTCCCGTTAAGGGACCGTCTCAGGCGGCCTCAAGTAGCCATTCCCCTGGTCGCGCCGCTAGCTCTACAACACCGGCTCGGGGGGCCCGGCCAGGACGCCGGGCTCCGGTGGGTGGCACAAGGACCAACTCAGCCACAACGAGGAACAACCAGTGCCGTTCGACCTGCCACCGCTAGACCCCTGGCCTCCCGTGAGGTACCTCCCGGGAGGGCGTGACCATTTCGCCGAGTTCCCCGAGGACCACGACGACCTGGCGCCCGTACCCGGCCTACCCAAGGTGCCCGGCCTACCGAAGGTGCCCGGCCCGCCCGACATGCCTGGCGTGCCCAACCTGCCCGGCATCCCCGGCGCAGCCCTGCCCGGCAGGGACCTGCCCGGCGAGGCCCTCGGGTCGCCGGCGTCCTCCTCCGCACCCCCGAAAGGGTGGCGGGTGGAAGCGGCATGCCGTGAGCTTCCGACCGACCTGTTTTTCCCGATCGGCCACGGCCCGCGGGCGCAGGCACAGGCGGGGCTGGCGAAGGAGGTCTGCGGTGGGTGTGCCGTCCGGGCCGAGTGCCTCTGCTACGCGTTGGGCGCAAACGCTCGCTACGGCATATTCGGCGGCCTCGACGAGGAGGAGCGGCGGGATGTGCGCAGGCGGCTGACCGGCGGCGGGTTCGCTATCGACGACGACGAGCTGGAGGAGTCCGCCTAGCGGTAACGCTCGTATGTTTTGGCACCTGCACACCTGCACCCCTGCGCGCACGGCGCACTCTGGGCGCGATCGGACAAGGCGGTTGCGTTCGCGCACGGTTTTGTTGGTTGGATCGCGCCCACGGCGCTCGGGCGCGACCAGAATGCGCCGGCTTAGCGGCTGAGAAGCTCAAGCGCTAAGGCGCTCAAGGCCGGAGCGCTCCGGCCCGAGGACCCGTGGCTTGGTGCCCGGAGGCCCTGGCGGCACAGAGCCGACCGCCAAGTGCTCGCCCCACCGGCGGCGGTCAGGCCCCGAGCGCCCGCCGGAAAAACTCCACCTCGTATTGCAGGAGCTTCTCGGCGATGTCGTCGCGACTGGCGACGTGGGTTATGCCGGGCAGGGGCAGTACCTCGTGCCGGCGTCCCGCCGCTAGCAGTGCACGCGAAAGCTCGAGGGAGTGAGCGGCGTAGACGTTGTCGTCGGCAAGGCCGTGGACGATCACGAGAGGCCGCGCCAAGTTGCGCGCAAGGGGAACCAGCGAACTGCGCTCATAGGCCTCAGGGTGGTCGTCGGGGTGGCCCAGGTATTTCTCGGTGTAGTAGGTGTCGTAAAGGCGCCAATCCGTGACCGGCGCCCCGGCGAAGGCGGCATGGAAGACGTCCGGGCGCGCCAGGACCGCGAGGGCCGAAAGGTAGCCGCCGAAGGACCAGCCCCTGATACCCACCCTTTCGAGGTCGAGACCTGGCACAGCACGGGCAACGGCGAGAAGCGCGCCGACCTGGTCCTCGAGCACCGGGCCGGCCAGGTCCAGGTAGACCTCCCGCTCGAAAGCCGGGCCCCTTCCCGGAGTGCCCCGCCCGTCGGCGACCACGACAGCGAAGCCCTGGTCGGCGATCCATTGTGCTTCGAGCCAGGACGAACGGGCCGCCATCACTCGCTGGAAGCCCGGGCCTCCGTACGGCCACATGATCACCGGCAGCTTGGCACCGCTGTGCTGCCGGGGGAACAGCACACCCGCGCTCAGCCCACGTTCGCCTGCGTACATAAAACGGACGTGCGGCTCTACCGAGGGCACCTCGGCGAGCGACCGGAGCGTGTGCGGCTCGGTACCCTCGGATTGGACAACGGCCCGGGTGCCGGCCCAGGCCATAGATGCGCTCAGCACGACTCTTGTGGGGCCGTCGCCTATGGCTCGCGATACCCCGCCCACATCGGTCAGCTGCCGCAACCCGCCTTCGGCCGACCACTGCCAAGCCTCGACGACCTCCGGCTTGGACGAGGCCGTGAAGACGATGGAGCGCCCAACATGCGTGACCTCCCTCACTTGGAGGCCCTCAGGCGTGACGGGCGTGCCGTCGACGGTGAGGCGTGAGGTCGAGCCGTCCGCCAAGCCCCAGACGAGCTTCCCCGCATCGGTCCACGCCGGCACGCCACGAGGCCAGCTCACCCAAGCCGCGTCGGCTGCCTCGGTCACGACCGAGGTCGTGAGGTCCGCGAGGTTGAGCGTGAGGACGGCGCACCGTTTGTGGTCGCGCTGTTCGACGAGGAGGAGCGGCGGCCCTCCCTTGCCCCAATGCACGGCGACGAGGTAGGGGTAACGCCCGGAGTCCCAGCTCACCTGCCGCCTCCCGGCCTCGCCTGGCGCTGCCACGGCGAGCGGCCCGGGCACTTCGAGATGCCAGAGGGTGACTTCGGCGTCGGCAGTGCCCGCCTGGGGGTACCTGTGAGCCTCGGGCGCGGCTCCCGGCTGTGACGGGTCCGCCGTCCACCAGGTCGCCACGGGACCGTTGTCTACGCGGGCCGCGAGCAATGCTGTGCCGTCGGGAGACCACCAGTAGCCCCTCTCGCGGCCCATCTCCTCGGCGGCCACGAACTCTGCAGCCCCCCACGTGACCTCCGGCTCCTCCTCTCCGGCGAGTACCCCGAAGCTCTCGTCCCCTTCCGGCGCCCGGCCCCCTGGCGGCCGCGTGCCGACGATGCACAAGCGGGCCCCCGAAAGGAAGGCCACCCACCGGCCGTCGGGAGACGGACGCGGGTCGACCACCTGACCCGGGCTGGGGAGCTCGCCGAGCACGCCCGGCGCCGCTCCCGCATGTCCTGCGCCGGGCCCGGTCCCAGAGCCCGGGCCGCCGGCGGCCGGGGCCTCCAGGCTCGCCCACCAAAGCCGCCCCCCGAGGGTGAACGCCGCGTGCTCGACGGCTTCGTCGCAGGCATACCCCACGATGCCGCCCGCCAGTTCCCTGCTCCGCTCGCGGCGGGCGCGTTCCTCCGGGCTCAACTGCTCGTGCGCGCCCCCGAGCACGATCGTCGCGCTCGCGACCTCTCTTTCCGAACGCGCCTCTGAGTCGTACACCCACAGCGAGTTGTTCGGGTCATCCCCTGCGGGCGAACGGAGGAAGACAGTCCGTTCGCCTCGAGGGGAGACCGTGAAACTGCGCGGTGCACCGAGAGAGAAGCGCCGGGTGCGCGCTTGCTGGAGCGGGAACGAGATTTGGCCCTCCACAAAAATGGTGACCTTAGCGCCCGGCAGCAGCGGCTCCCACCCGCAGCACCCGCTACCACCGCCAACGGCGACGCCCCACGGGGCGCAGCGGCTCCGGAAGGCGGTGGCTACTTGAGCGGTAGCCGCAAGTTAGGGTCGACCGTTGCGCTCAACGGCGTCGGGCCGTCCGTGCGCAGGCGGTACCAGGCGGTGGCACCGATCATCGCCGCGTTGTCTGTGCACATCGCTCGCGACGGGATGAAGGCGGCGAGCCCGTCCGCTGCGCAAACCTCTTGCACCCTCGAGCGAAGAGAAGAGTTGGCTGCCACCCCGCCGCCTATGCAAATGGCCTTGGCGCGGGTTTCGGCCGCCGCACGCCGGGTTTTCTGGACAAGCACATCGACAACCGCCTCCTGGAAGCTCGCCGCCACGTCTTCGAGACGAGCCTCGGGGTGCGCCCTTACATAGCGCACGACGGAAGTTTTCAACCCGCTGAACGAAAAATCGAACCCCTGCCGCGCCAAGCCCCGCGGGAACGCAATAGCGTCGCCCGAACCAGTGGTCGCCAACCGGTCGATCGCCGGGCCGCCCGGGTAACCGAGCCCGAGAAAACGGGCAACCTTGTCGAAGGCCTCGCCGGCGGCGTCGTCTATCGTCTCACCGAGCAGGCGGTACTCGACGCTGCCCCCGCCACCTTCTTCCATCGAGATCAGCATTGTGTGGCCCCCGGAAACGAGCAGCACGACCGTCGGGAGCGAGAGCCCGGGATCTTCCAGGAACGCCGCGTGCAGGTGGCCTTCCATGTGGTTGACCCCGACGAAGGGGAGGTCCCAGGACCACGCGTACGCCTTGGCTGCGCTCGCTCCGACGAGGAGGGAACCGACGAGCCCGGGCCCGATGGTGGCTGCCACCGCGTCAAGGTCGGTTGGGCCGACCTGTGCACGGCTCATCGCTTCGCCGACGATCGGGGCAACGAGTTCGAGATGAGCGCGGCTGGCAATTTCGGGCACTACGCCCCCGAAAGTCGCATGGATATCGGTCTGGCTGCTCACAACGGACGAGAGCACCCGGCGCCCGTCTTCGACCACAGCAGCCGCCGTTTCGTCGCAGGAGGTCTCGACCGCGAGGACCTTCACTGGGACCGCACGGCCGTCAACGCGAATCCTCTATCTGGTCGATCCTCGCCGCCACTTCGGGCGAGCGGAGGTCGTAGAGCCACATGACGAGCGCGTCCTCGCGGGTCTCGGGATAGTAGTTGCGCCTGACCCCAGCTCCGACGAAGCCGAACTTGTGGTACAGCCGTTGAGCTTCGAGGTTGCCCATCCGCACTTCGAGCGTCATCGAGCCGCAACCCCGCCTCATCGCCTCCTTGGCCAGGTGTGCCAGGAGGCGTGACCCGAGCCCCTGGCGCCGCAGTGCCGGCGCCACGGCGAGGTTGGTCACGTGCGCCTCGTCGCCGACGAACATGACGCCGCCGTAGCCGGCCACCTTCCCCGCGGCCCGCATCACCACGTAATAGCGCGAGTCCCCCTGGGCGAGCTCGCTCGTGAAGACGCCCAGAGTCCAGGACTTAGGGTGCGCCTTGTGCTCGATGCGCAGCACCGCCGGCAGGTGCCGGCGGCGCATGGGCTCGAACCGGAGCGGCTCGACGGCACCGGGTGCGACCTTCGCCATACCCTCAGCCTGGCACGGGGCCTTCCTCAACCGGCGTCCCCGCCCGGCGCGGCACCGGGCCCGACGCGCCCGCCCACTTCCTCCCAGCCAACCCTGACATCGGCCTGGCGCAGGTAGACGGGCGCCAACGCCACCGCCGGCGCTCCCAGGAGCCCAGTCCCGGCGGCGAGACGGCCCAAGCCCAGCTCGGCGACCGCCAGGCACGACGGCCAGACGCCCAGGGGGCCGGCGTGCTCGCAACCGGCAGCCTCGAAGACATCGCGGTAACGCCAGCCGCCGTCCCCGACGACAAGAACAGGGGGGTCGCCTTCAGCGGCGCGGCCGGAGCTGCCCCCGCCGGCGCCGCTGGCGGCGCTTACGGAGCGAGCGGCGCCGGGAGAGAGAGCGGCGCGAGCGACCTCGGCCGCCGCTTCTTCTGGGAGTGCGACGGACGGGCCGCGCAGCTCCAACAACGATTCGCCATCGCTTCGGTACAGCGACCAGAAGACCTCGCCGCGCCGGGCGTCCACGACGCTCGCCACCAGGCCGCGCCGGTGGCGCACGCGGTGGGCGAGGGCTTCCAGGCTCGTGACACCGGCAGCAGGGATGCCGCGCCCCGTCGCGATCGCAACTGCTGTTGCCAGGCCGACGCGGAGCCCCGTAAAGAGGCCGGGACCTACGTCTGCGACGACCCCTCCGATCTCCGACTTGGAGACCCCGGCACGCTCGCACAGCTCATCGACCGCCGGCATCAGCACCTCGGAATGCCGCTGGCCGGCGACAAGCTCGAACGAGGCGACCGGTCCGTCGCCGCCCCAGAGCGCGCACCCGATGCAGCGCGTCGCAGTCTCGATGGCGAGGATCGTCACGGGGGGATGCTAGTAAACAACGGCGGAGATCACCCTCCGGGGATGCTCCCTAACTTAAACTGTCGCGAGGCACGGGGTTGGAGAGGCAGCCCAAATGAGGACGGGGCCCGTCCAATGGTTTTGGATTGTGCGCGCCCCTCGCAGTCGTTGCAGCTTCTGGGATTTTTATGCCACTGACGGGAAAGGGGCTCAGGCTCTTTATGAAAACGGACAGTACGGACCAACCGCTCATTCATCGGCATGCCGGGGGCGGCAACCGGCGCTCCACACCTCGGCTGGGCCTCCGGCGAGGGCCCGTAGCTGCACTCGTCGTTGCTTTTTTTGCCGGCCCGATACTCGCTGCGCCGGGCCTGGCAGTAGGTGCGCCTTCGCCCATTGGCGCAGGCTGCACCGACACTTGGACCGATCTCAGCGGCGGCAACTGGTCCACCGCCATGGACTGGAGCAACCATGCCGTGCCGGGGCCGACGGCGGTTGCCTGCATAACGCGGTCCGGCAGGCAAAGTTACGTTGTCACATTGGGTCAAGGCACGGGCGGAGTCAGCGTAGGCAGCCTCCGGGTGGGTACTGCCACCGGCCACACCACCGAGACCCTCCTCGTCGAAGCTTCCGCCAACACCGACATCCACCTATCGCTCAGCCAGACCAGCACGGTCGCAGCCGAAGGGCGGCTGGAACTGACGACGGGGAAGGGTGGCGGCAACGATTTCGTCCAGGGGGCAGGCACTCTTGTCAACTCGGGCCGTATCGACCTTCTCGCTGGTGCCGGCTGGAGCCGCTACCTCTACGGCAACATCGTCAATAACCGGACGGGGACGATCGACGTCGCCGCCGCCAACCTGCCTGGCGGGGCGACCTACGAAGGGACCTCCACCAGCCTGGTCAACATGGGGAAGATCGTTGTCGCTGCCGGCTCGAGCTGGGACGTCTCGGGCACCGGCTACACCCAGACCGCCTCCGGCGCTGTCGTCAACCACGGCACCGTCGTGTTCAACGACAGCACCATCCACAATGAGGGCGGGACGTCGACCGGCAATACGTGGCTGCTCCGCAACGGAGGCACGATCGACGAAGCAGCAACGGCTGGGCCGGCGTCTTACACCGTCCAGGACTCCGCCACTCTGGAGGGCAATATCCCCAAGGGGCAGACGATCTCCGTAGACGGTGCCAACGGAGGTGACGACCGTTTGGCGCTCGACGGCAACGTGGCCAACAGGGGGACGATTTTGATGACGTCGAGCTCTGACTGGCAAGGCCCAGGCAACGCCTGGATCCTCAATGGGGGCAAGCATACCTCGACGCTCTACAACCAGGGGACGCTACAGACCTTGCCCGGAGTGGGCTGGAGCCGCTACTTCCTCGTCAACGTGACTAATGCGCCGGCTGGCGTGATCAAGTTCGGGACGTCCAAGGGGAGTACCAATTACTTCAGTGCCCAGCAGGGTTATTCGAGTACCGTCTTCACCAACAACGGCACGGTCAGGATGGCGGCGGGGGCTGTCGTGGCATTAGAAGGCGTCTCGGCGGGCCAGGCCGACTTTGTCCAATCGGCGAGCGGCAGGCTCGGTGCGACCGCGAGCACGGCGCTGCCATCGGTACTCGACCAGTACGGCTGCAGTGCCGGCGGTTGCCAGCATGAGTACGTCAGAGTGGGCGGGTCGCTGGTGGTCTCGGGCAGCGCGAGCTCCGATTATCCCGTGATAAGCCAGGCTGCACCCGTCTCCGGCACATTTTCGTCAGTTTCCCCTCCTTACACAGCCACTTACAACGTGACCAAGGGGGCGCCCTCGGGAACCGTTGGCGATGTCGTCCTCAGCTCCTGACGGGTTGGGCTGAGGCGGCGCCGAAAGGAGGCCGGGCGGCACTCGAGCAACGTAATGAGGTCCAGGCGCGAGCTCCTAGGTCCCGTGGAGCACCCAGATATTGGGCTCCCAGTACAGCCCTGTGCCACCCTCTACCCTGAGCGGTGCCAGGCCCTCGGGGAAGATGTAATCGCCGTCTTCTGGGAACGTCATGGATGTCCAGGTTTCCCAATCGGCAATTGGGGCAGCGATCTCCATGGAGCGCGGCTCGCAGCGCAGGATCGTACCTCCGAGGCGGGCGTGCACCCTCAGCCAGGGGTCGAAGGGGAAGCCGTCCGACCTTTTCCAGGTGGCATAACGCTCGATGGGCGTTATGGGGTAAAGGTGCTTGCGATTAGGCCGGACCGGGGCCACCAACCGCTCGAACCCCGAAGAAAGCGCCATCGCCGCCATTATTTGGACAACGAGCTTACTGAGCCCTCCCCCCTGGTAAAGCGGTAGGACCTCGGCGGCGAGGGCCGAAAGGGTCGTGGGCGCAAGAGGCTCCTCAACCGCGCGAAGCCCCATGGCGTCGATCCCGCTTGGCAGGTCCGCCAAAGTCCCGTCCCACGCGAAGGGTATGGTCCGCGCGCGCCCTGCCAGCTCGCCTGTACGGCTGTCGACCAGGAGCGCTTGGAGATGGCCGTAACGGGGATAGATGGCGCCGAAGTAGCGAGGGGTGTTATTGCCATGGTGGTTGTACTCGGGCCAGAGCGTGGCGAAGACGTGCTCGTCGCGAGCGCGCTCCCAGAGCTCTGGGCGCTCTTCAGCGGTTACGATCTCGAGCCAATCAGGGGCTCCGGGAGGCGGCTGCACCTTGCTAGGTGGGGCGGGTGGCTACGACAAGCAGATGAGCGCTCAAGCCCGCGAGTGCTGGTTCCGACTCGGTGGCGCGCGCCGACCACAGGACGACCTCGCGGTCGTCGGTATCTTCGAGCCGGGCCGCAATGCCCGGGAGCCAGAAGGCGAGCCCCTCCAAGCCCACTAGCTCAGTTACGACTAGCCCTGCTTCGGCCACTTCCTCGCGGAGTTGGTCGGGGTGGTGGAAGAAGGCAGTGGTCCACCACCCTGGCCGCTCGTCGGGGTTGCGGTGCTGACCGTCGTGTAGATCTCGGGCGACGATGGAGCGGAACTGGGGGTCGAAAAGGAACCCGCGGGAAAGGCCGTCGAAGAGCGAAGCAAAGCGGCTCAGGCCCGCAACAGCCACGACAGCCCCGGGCCGTGCCACCCGGGCTGCCTCGCGCAGTGCCTCCAGGCGGTCTTCGCGCTCAGTCAGATGGTAGAGCGGCCCGAACACGAGCACGACGTCATAGCTGGTATCGGCGGCGGCGAGCTTGCGGGCATCGCCGAGCTCGGCAACTACACCGAGGCCGCCAAGGTCACCCTTCGCCTTGGCGACGTGGCGGGGCGAAAGATCTATAAGACGCACGTGGTAGCCATCGGCGGCGAGCCATGCAGCATGCACGCCGGTGCCCCCGCCTACGTCGAGGACATCTGCCGGGGGTGGGGGTAAATGGCGCCGAAGAACTTCCTTGGCCCTGGCCAATTCGATCTGGCCCGGGCCCTTGGACAGCCGGTCTTCTTCGTGGTGGGCCTCATAATGGTTTACGACATCCCCGGCCGGCACCTGCACGACCCAAGAATAGGTGCCCTCGAGCAATGTCGAAGTTCTTTTTGGGACCGGCACGCACGACCCGGTCATGACCGCTGTCGATGACGGGCAAGTTGCCCTCCGAGCCAACGGCCACCCCCGGAACCTAGGCGACGCTCACAGAGTATTGACGCCTATCCAGTGCACTTTGCGGGGGATATGAAAGCGGTTGGCCTCCATCCGGACCAGTCCCTGTGGCTCCCGCGAAGTTGCGTGCCCCACCCCACCGGGTCAGTCGCCCCGGCTATCTGGCGAGCGTCCGTCGCGCGGTATTCGAAAATAAGTGAGCTCCGGGGCCGGCAAGAGTGATTGGCCCCCGAACTGTGGAGCATGCAGCAGTGGTGAGCTTCGCCTGCTGGAGGGTGATGTCGGGACCCCCGGAGCAGGCGGTCTGCTACTACCGCTGCAACCAACAGCCCGCCCAGTAGGGCCTGCTGGTATGACGGTTCGACTCCTTTTATCGTCTGGTAGTTGGTCAGCATGCCGAATATGAACCACACCGACACGCGTCCGTTCGACACGCCCCACCCCTCCGCGCGACACGCTGAGACCACCGAGCAGCAACGCGTCTTGCTCATGACGAAAGCACCGACGACATAAAACGCGAACATGACGACGACCATGCCGGGAAGGTTGGCGCACGACCGCCACCAGCAAGCCGTTTAGCAACCCGCATGACCATCGTTTCCCCGACCGCGACGACCCCCGGTAGCGACCGCCGCGACGTTGCACGTGTCCTCGATGGCCCCCAAGTTGCTGATGCAGGAGATGTTCGGCAGCTGTGGCCGCAAGTGGCGAGCCTGTGACAGGGTGAAGGCTTGCCAATGGGCCGAGTACGGGCTACACGCCACCGGTTGGTGGTCTCGTCACTGTAAGGCGAGGCAGGACCAGGACCGGCGCGGCCGCTTAAGACAGAGCGAGGAGCACGAGGATGCATGACGATTGGGACAGGACCGTCTACCGGGCGCGCCGCGCCCTGGAAAACCGGCTGCAAAAGCGGATTTGGGCGCAGCAGGTGCCCTGCGACGTATCCGCTTACGTCCCGGCGGCGCCCGTGCCTGTGGCAGACGCTCTCGCCGCCGGCTACACGCCTGTCCAACCCGGCGAGCCCTGGGGACTGCCCTGGTCGACGACCTGGTTCAAGGTGACCGGTTGCCCGCCTGAGGGATGGGCGGGAGGTCGGGTCGAGGCGATGGTGGACCTTGGGTTCACCAACCAGACTCCCGGCTTCCAAGCCGAAGGTCTGGCCTTTGCCCCAGATGGCACACCCATCAAAGGTGTCATGCCCCTCAACCACTGGCTCCCCGTCGTCAGCCAGGGCTCGGGCACCTGGACCGCCTATGTGGAAGCAGTGGCGATGCCGGCGGTGATCGGCGAACGTGGGCGTGAAGACCGCTACGAGCCGACCGGTCTGGGCGACGTGCGCACAGCAGGTGGCAAACCTCTTTACAAGGTCGGCGAGGCCAAGCTTGTGCTGGTGGACGAGGCCGCCTGGGGCCTCGTGTTCGACTTCGACGTACTGCTTGGCGTTGCCACCCAACTGGGGCCGGGGAGCCCCCGGGGGCACGAGGTCATTCGGGCGCTCGAACGGGCGCTCGACGCCTACGACCTCGACCCGAGTGCTGAGACCGCCCGGGCGGCACTCAAGGATGTCCTCGCCTCGCCCGCCGCCCGCACTGCCCACCGGATATCGGCCGTCGGTCACGCCCATATCGATTCGGCATGGCTATGGCCGGTCCGCGAGACGGTACGCAAGTGCGCCCGGACGTTCGCAAACGTGGCCGCGCTCGGCGAGGCGTACCCCGAACTGGTCTTCGCCTGCTCCCAGGCCCAGCAGTGGTGGTGGGCCAAGCAGCACTACCCCGCCATCTACGCACGGATGGAGGCACAGGTCGCCAAAGGCCAGGTCGTGCCGGTGGGGGGCATGTGGGTCGAAAGCGACACCAACGTGACCGGCGCCGAAGCACTGGCTCGCCAGCTCGTGTTCGGCAAGAGGTTCTTTCTCGACGAGCTAGGTGTGGAGACGGACGAGGTGTGGCTCCCCGACTGCTTCGGCTACTCCGCCGCCCTCCCCCAGTTGATCGCCCTGTCGGGCTCCCACTACTTCTTGACTCAGAAGATCTCCTGGAACGAAACCAACCGCTTCCCGCACCACACCTTTTGGTGGGAGGGCATCGACGGGACCCGGGTCTTCACCCATTTCCCACCGGTCGATACCTACAACTCGGACATGTCCCCGGCCCAGATGTCTTACGCCGCAGCCAATTACTCCGAGGTCGGCCTCGCGAGCCGGTCGCTGGTGCCTTTCGGGTACGGGGACGGCGGGGGCGGCCCCACCCGCGAAATGATGGAGCGGGCCAGGCGCATGGCCGACCTCGACGGCGCCCCGCAGGTCAGTGTCGACAGCCCGGCAAAGTTCTTCGCTGCCGCCCGGGCCGAGTACCCCGACGCCCCGGTGTGGTCGGGGGAGCTGTACCTGGAGCTGCACCGCGCCACCTTGACCAGCCAGGTGGGTATCAAGCAGGGCAACCGGCGCTCCGAGCACTTGGCCCGCGAGGCCGAGCTGTGGTCGGCCACCGCAGCCGCCGCCGGCCTGCTCGACTACCCCTACGCCGAGCTGGACGACATATGGCGGGACATCCTGCTCAACCAGTTCCACGACATCCTCCCCGGTTCGTCCATCGCCATGGTCAACGACGAGGCCATCGCCAGCCACGCCTCCATCGCCGCCCGCCTCGAGGCGCTGACCGCGAACGCCCTGTCGGCGCTCGGGAGCGGTGGGGAAGCACCTCTGGCCTTCAATGCCGCCCCCCACGAGCGGGCCGGCGTGCCGGCATTGGGAGCGACTGCTCCCCTCGTCAGTACCGATGCCGCCAGCGTCACCGTTGCAGCCGGCGGGACCGTCCTGCAAAACGGCCGCCTGCGGGTCGAGCTCGACAGCGACGGGCATATCGCATCCCTCCTCGACCTGGAGGCGGGCAGGGAGGTGCTACCTCCGGGCACGAGGGCGAACGTGCTGCAACTGCACCCCGACTACCCCAACAAGTACCCGGCCTGGGACGTCGACAGCTTTTACCGGCGCCGCAAGGTAGACATCGGTTCACCGGCCGCAGTGGCCGTCGTTTCGGACGGCCCCGGTGAAGCGGCTGTGAGGCTCGAGTACGCCTTCGGGTCCTCCCGGGCCGTACAGGTCCTGCGCCTCGCGGCGGGGAGCGACGTCCTGGTGCTCGAGACCGAGGTCGACTGGCAGGAAGAAGACCGCTTCTTGAAGGTGGCCTTCCCCGTCGACGTGCACGCCGATTGGTCGAGCGCGGAGATCCAGTTCGGGCACGTCCGCCGGCCGACGCACACCAATACGTCGTGGGACGCCGCTCGTTTCGAAATCGTGGCTCACAGGTTCTTGCACATAGGCGAACCCGGTTACGGGGTCGCCATCGTCAACGGTGGCATTTACGGCCACGACGTAACGACGATCGAACGGGAAGGCGGCGGGCGGGCCACCGTCGCCCGGCTGTCACTGGTGCGCGGCCCCACTTTCCCAGACCCTCGGGCCGATAGGGGCACGCACCACTTCCGCTATGCCATCGTGCCCGGAGCCAGCATCGCCGACGCCGTCCGGGAGGGCTACAGGTTCAACCTGCCCTTGCGGGCCGGCCGGGGCAAAGGTCCCGTGGCCCCCCTCGTCAGCGTCGACAACCCGGCCGTAGTGGTCGAAGCCGTCAAGATGGCCGATGACCGTTCGGGAGACGTCGTGGTGCGCTGCTACGAGGCGCTCGGTGGGCGGGCGACTGCGACCGTCAGGACCTCGTTCCCGTTGGCCCGCGCAGGGCTTACCGATTTGCTGGAGCGACCGCTCGAGGATCTCGGCGCCGGCGGCCAACAGCTGGACCTGTCGCTGCGGCCCTTCCAGGTAGTCACGCTCCGCCTCTCGCCGCGCACATAAGCCACCGAGCGGGGAAGGAGCGGCGAGGCGTTCTCCGCAACGGGGTGCGAGTACTCGTGGCGCGTTCGGTACGTCCTGATCAGGTTTGCAGCCAGGCGCCCCGAGCCGGGACCGCGCCCGGTACTGCCTCCGAAACTGCCGCTGAGAGCGCGCCCATGCGGGCTTCCCAACTTGGCCCGCCGGCGCTGAAAACTAGCCGCCGGGTACCTTCCGCGCCGGGCTCGCCGGCTTCGGGGCCGGGGCCCTGCGGCCCGGGGCAAAAGTCGATCGCGACGTGCAGGCAATCCGCGGGCAGCGCCGGAGCGGCCAGCTCGCCCCACTCGACCACCGCGGCGGCCCCGTCTTCGAGCAGTTCGGGGATGGCCAGGTCAACGACCTCGCGCAACTGCTCGAGCCGCCAGACGTCGGCGTGCAGCAGGTCCCAGCCGGCGGAGGTGCGGTAGCTGTGGACGAGGACAAACGTGGGGCTCGTCACAGGCCCGGTCGCCCCGAGGGCGGCAGCGAGGCCCTGGGTAAAGGTTGTCTTGCCGGCACCGAGATCCCCTCCGAGCAGGACGGTGTCTCCCGGCCGGAGCAAGCCCGCCAGCGCGGCTCCCAGTCCCCGCATCGCACCCTCGTCGGCTGCCAGTGCGAAGACACTTGTCACCCGAGGGCTTCCTTCGCTCTCACGAGGTCCGCCCGCATCTGCGCTACCACAGTGCCGCCGCCCCGCAAAGCTGCCGATGGGTGAAAGGTCGGCACCAGGTGGCCGGAGCGGTAGGGGTAGCTACGGCCCCGCAGCCGGCTGATCGGTTCGCTCGTGGCAAGCAGGAGCCTGGTGGCAAAGTTGCCCAGGGTCACGACCACTTTCGGGTCGATGAGCTCGAGCTGGCGTTCCAGGTAGGGCCGGCAAGTCTCGGTCTCGTCCGGGAGCGGGTCACGGTTGCCTGGTGGGCGGCACTTGAGGGTGTTGGCGATGTAGCAGTCGCTCCTCGTGAGCCCCATTTCTTCCAGCATGAGGCGGTCGAGCAGCTGGCCCGAACGACCGACGAAGGGGAGGCCCCGCAGGTCCTCCTGTTGCCCCGGGGCTTCGCCGACGAACATCAGCCTCGCCCGCGGGTTGCCCATGCCGAACACCACGTTGGTGCGGCCCGCGGCGAGCCGGCAAAGAGTGCATCGGGAAGCCTGTTCGGCGAGCTCCGTCAGCTCCGGCGGCTCAGTCGGCTCCGGCAACGCCGGCGGCTCCGTCAACTCCGCCACCTCCTGCGACGCTGCTGTACTCCGCAAGGCCGATCTGGCACGTGCGGGGTCAGGTCTCCGCCCATCAGACGTAGATGCGGGGAAGGCGGGCCGAAAGTGCGCATGTCACCTCGTACGCGATCGTGCCCAGGCGCTCGGCCCACTCCCAGGCGCTGATCTCCTCGTCGCCCTGTCTCCCGAGGAGGACCACCTCGTCCCCGGCGCGGACGGTGGATGCCTGGCCGCAGTCGACGAGGATCTGGTCCATCGTCACGGCCCCGGCGATCGGCAACCGGCGGCCGCCGATCAGGACTTGCCCACCAAGCTCCGAGAGGCGCCGCGGCACCCCGTCGGCATACCCCAAAGGAACTGTGGCGATGACCGACTCGCCCCCCAGCCGGTACCGGAGCCCGTACGAGAGCCTCTCGCCGCCGGCCACCTTTTTCAGGTACGAGACCCTGGCCTTGAGCGACAGCGCCGGCCGGAGGCAACTCACCCTGCCATCGCCTTGGAGCGACGCCGCCGGGGCGAGCCCGTACACGGCGATCCCCGCCCGTACCAGGTCGTAGCGGGCGGCCTGGTGCAACAACGCGCCCGCCGAGTTGGCGGCGTGCACGAAACGGGGGCTGATACCCTCCGCACGGAGGTCCGCCACCACGGCGTCGAGCGCAGCCAGCTGGCGGTCCGTGAATCCATCCCCGGGCTCGTCGGCCACTGCCAGGTGCGTGAAGATGCCCTCCAGTTCGAGTTCCGGGGCGGCGACCACGGCTCGAGCCAGCCGGACAACCTCGGTCGCGCCGGCGCCAACGCGGTGCATCCCGCTGTCGAGCTTCAAGTGGACAGGGAACGGCAGCGCCCGCGCACCCCCACCAGGCTCCCTCGCGGGCCCCACCCGCAAGGCGTCGACAAGAGATCTGAGGCCGTCGCGGGTGTAGATCGTCGGCGCCAGCCGGTCCTCGACGACGAGGCCCATCGCGCCAGGAGGCGGTTCGGAAAGCACGAGGACAGGTGCGTCCACACCGGCCTTGCGAAGCTCATGGCCCTCCTCGGCGAGAGCGACGCCCAGGTAGACGGCACCGCCCTCGAGAGCCGCCAGGGCGACGGGGACCGACCCGTGCCCGTAGCCGAAAGCCTTGACCACGGCGCAGACTCCCGCAGGTGCGACCTGGCGGGCGATGTAGTCGACGTTGGCCCTGACAGCCGCAAGGTCGACTTCGACCCACGCAGGCCGAAGCCGGGCACTGAGCTGCCCCGTGCCCGCCTGGCCCGGCGCGGGCTGCCCGGCGCCTGGTTGCCCGGCGCCTGGTTGCCCGGGCGCTGGTTGGCCCGGTCCCAATAGGACGCTCATCGGCCGGGTAACCCCGAAAGCCAGGCAGCCACGAGGTCGGGGAGGTCGCCGGCGACGAGCCCTTCCCCGAAGCCCCTGTCAGCCGCTCGGCCATGAACATGCGCCCCCAAACCCGCCGCCTGCAACGCCGGTACGCCGCGTGCGATCAGTGCCCCTATCAAGCCCGAAAGGACGTCTCCGGTCCCGGCCGTCGCCAAACGGGGGCCGCCGGACGTGCACATCAGGGCCTGCCCGTCGGGCGCGGCCACGACCGTCGTACTTCCTTTGAGCAGCACGATCGCCCCGCTGCGGGCGGCGGCGGCGCGCACCGCCGCCAGCCGGTCCGCTCCGGGTGGCGCGCCCGCAAGGCGCGTCAGCTCCCCTTCGTGCGGCGTTATCACCGTGGCCTGCTGCCTCCGCGAGACGATCGCCGCCAGCGCGTCGAGCGTGCCGATGGCATTGAGGCCGTCGGCGTCGACGACGGCCGGCACTCCCGCTCCGGCCAGCAAGAGACCGACTTCGCCGCCCGGAAGGTCCCCGCCGGCCGTTGTGGTGGACCGGGCAACCGGCCCGAGCCCGGGGCCCACTACCAGGGCCTTGACGCGCGAAATCCCGGCCAGGACCTCCTCGTGCCACCCGCTCTCGGGCACCGGGAGATGGACCAGCTCGCTCGGCGGCAGCGCGGACGGGCTGACGCCGGGCATGGACAACCTGACGTAACCCGCCCCCGACCGCAGGGCGGAGCGGCTGACAAACCAGGGCGCCCCGGTCATCCCGGGCGAGCCGGCTACGACCTGGACTGCGCTTTGCCACTTGTGCGCCTCGTGCGGGCGCGGCGGCAACCACCTCACGGCATCGGCGTCCTCCACGACGAAGCAGCGAGCCGTCGATCCGACCAGGTCGCCGAGGCCGATGTCGGCAACCTCGACGGCTCCGGAAAGCTGAGGCCCACGCGCGAGGAGCAGGCCCGGCTTCAAAGAGGCGAAAGTGACCGTCGCCACAGCGTTTAGGGCGTCGCCGCCCTCCGGCGCTTCGCCCGTCGTCCCGTTGAGCCCCGAAGGGATGTCGACCGCCAGCACGCGGGCGGTGGCGGCAGGCGGCTGGTAAGCCCGTTGGAGCCCCGTCCCGTAGGCAGCATCGACCACGAGGTCTGCCCGCTCGAGCTGTTGACCCGGTGCGAGGTCGGCCGCCTCGAGGACCTCGACGCGCGCCCCGCGAGCGCTGAGGAGCTGTGCTGCGGCCCGCCCGTCGGCCCCGTTGTTGCCTTTGCCGGCGACGACCGTGACCTGCTTGCGGTAAGCACCGCCAAGGAGCCTCGCAGCGGTCTTTGCGACTGACGCCCCGGCCCGGGCGATGAGCACCTCTACCGGCTCGGGCGCCTGGCGGTCGACGCCCGCCATTTCCTCGGGGGTGAGGACCGGTATCACGAGAGGGCGACGACCACAGCCGCCGCGGCGGTCTGGGTGTGGGTGAGCGACACCAACCACTCGCGGGCACCACGCTCCGAGGCCAACGCCGCCGCACCCCCGGTAAGTGCCAGGCGGGGCTCACCGCTCGGCTCTCGCTGGACCTCGACTTCTCCGAAAGCAAACGCGCCCAACCCGACCCCCAAGGCTTTCATGACAGCTTCCTTGGCCGCGAAGCGCGCCGCAAGGGAAGGCACCGGGTCGGAAAGCCTACCCGCGTAGGCGCGTTCCGCGTCCGTGAAGAGGCGGCCGGAAATAGAAGGCCGCCGGGAAAGGACGCGGCCAAAGCGGGCGATGTCGACCAGGTCGAGGCCGAGGCCGACTACCGCCACCGTCAGGTGATGAGGTTGCTCGGTTCGCGCGACCAGTGACGAGCGAGCAGGGCGACGGGTTCGGTGAGAAGTTCGACCACGTCCACCTCCCCGAGGAGATCGTCGTCGAAGTGCGGGTCTGCTTCTGTGACGGCGTCGACGAGAGCAGCGTAGCGCCCCTGATAGGCACGGAGCACAGACTTGGCGACCTCGGGGGCGAGACGGTCGGCGAAACGGGTGTGCAGGAGCGTGATCCCCGTTACCTGGCCCTCGGTGACCTCGGGGACGATCAGCCCCGTCCTGCCGTCGTGGCCGCGGAACACGGTCACCTCGCGCTTTTCGGCAGCGCGGTGCTTGGTCCCGCGCAAGGTGCCGTCGGTCGCAGTCCGTGACGCGATCCCGGCGGCGACACCGCCGCGGTCCACGACTGCGACCGCGGCGCGCTCCAGGTCGAGCGCGTTCCCCGGGGCGGCTTCCACGCTGTAACGGGTGTAACCGAGCACCTCTTCGACGGCAGGGCCGAGTGCGGCGAGCGTCCGGAGGGTGCGGTACCCGAGCGACCCCGCTGGGGCGCCGGCAGCGACCGACTCGAGGACGAGCTTCGCCATAACGAGAGGCTCTTCGCTGCGGGAGATCCCGACCGTGACCGTCTTCGCCTGGTGCTTGATGGCGTCGACCGGCCGCGTCAATTCGTCTATCGCGGCCCCGAGCGCTTCGATCAGGTCGGCGGTGACCGCGGCCGGCGTCCCGACCTTGCCCATTTCGGCTTCGTAACCCTCGACAGGCGCAAGGCCCGTCGCGTACCGGAGCATCGAAGTGACACGGGCGGCCGTCGATGCGTTGAGGTGGCCGTCGTAGTAGCCGGCCCGCAACCCGGCAAGCGCCGGGGCTGCGAGGGCTTCGAGTTGCGGTGCAAGTTGCTCGAGAGTGCTCCCGCCCTTCTCCACCAGAGCGCGCGCCTCGCGCAGCGGGCGCGCCTGGCTGTCGATCGAGAGCGCGGCCTCGTAGCCGAAAATGTGGCCCACCATTGCGGCGAGCACGAAGGCGAGCTCACTGTCACAGCGCGGGACTGCGAGCACGTCGACCTCGGGGCTGAAGAGCCCTTCGCCGCCCTCGGCCACGATCACTACCGGTGCCGCCTTGTGGGCCCGGAATATCTCGACCTCCTTGGCTATATCGCGTGCGTTTGCGCCAGTGACGCTGGCGGCGCACACGATAACCATCGGTTCGGCCGACAAGTCGATGTGCTTTTTGTCCTCGACCGAGTCGAGCCCGATCGCCTTGTAACAAAGCTCCGATAATTTAATGCGGATTTCGGCGGCGGCGACCTTGTCGGGACCGCTGCCGACAACGGCCCACGACCGGCGCGGCGGGGCGACAGCCGAGGCGACCTTGGAGATTTCCGGCCTTTTGGAGAGGACTTCTTCCATAAGCGAGGGCAGTTCGCGCAGCGCACCGAGCAACTGCTGGCCGCGCGCAGCCCCGGGCTTGCCGGCAGCCGCCGACAGGCCGGCAGCGAGAAGGTGCCCCGCCGCTACCTGCGAATAGAACGCCTTGGTGGAGGCGACGGACATCTCGACGTCGCGGCCGTCAGAAGTGTAAAGGACACCGTGCGATTTTTGTACGAGGTCGCTGTTGCGCCGGTTGACGATCGACACGACATGTGCCCCGCGCGCCCGCACGAGGTCGACCGTGCGGTTGGTATCGGTGGTCGTGCCCGACTGGCTGATCGCGACGACCAGGTTGCCGGCCATGTCGTCGGGAAGGCCACCGCCCGACCTCCCCCAACCGGAAAGCTCGGTGGCGGGCATAGCGGTTACGGGTATGTCCGGGAGGTACTTGGCAATGGCGCTCGCGACCGCTTGGCCCGCGACGGCGGCAGTCCCCTGGCCGATCACTGTGATGCTCTGGGTGCGGCCCGATGCGAGGTCCTGGCGAAGGGCACGCGGTAGTACGTCCTCGCCGAGGCGGACAGCGAATTTGCCGTTATTTTCTATGACCAATTTTCCGCGCAGGGTCTTGCGGACCGACTGGGGCGATTCGGAGATCTCCTTCAAGAGGAAATGCTTGTACCCGCGGCGGTCCACGTCGCGCGTCGTGATCTCCGCAACTTTCAACTCAGGCTCTGCCACGGGGATTTCGTCGCCGTTGTAACGCCAACGGGACAAGCCCTCGAGCGACCCGGCCCCCTGGCGGTGGCAGATGACGACCTGACCGCCGCCCTCGCCGTCCATGCGGAGGTACCTGCTGGCCTCCTCGACCAGGCCGTAGGGTTCGCTCGCCACCACGAAAGCGTCTTCTGCCATCCCGATGTTCAGGCTCTGGCCGCTGCCCCGCAATGCGAGCAGCAGCTCCCCCGGGCAGCTCGAGGCGTTGGCGGCGATGCCCACGGAGCCGTCGAAGTCGCTCACAGCCCGCCGGAAAGCGACAGGTAGAGGGCCGCCGTCCGCGAGGCGCCGTGACACGACGGCAGGGACCAGTTTCGCGTCGGTTGTCACGCCCTCGGGTACCCGGACAGGCTCGGAGACGAGGAGCTGCGCGTAGTTGTCGATGTCGCCGTTGAGGGCACCGATGACGTACGGCCCCGGAGCGGTACCCGGCTGGTCCGAGTTGAGGGGGTGGGCGTTGGGCTCGGAGATCAAGCCGACGCTCGCCCAGCGCGTGTGGCCCACGACAGTCGCCTCGACGTCGGGGGACGCCAGGGCCATCGAGAGCAGGCGGTCGTTGGACATCGCCTGGCGGAGGGCGGCGACATTGTCACCGAGCTCGCCGATCGGCGCCGCCGTCTTGTAGACGAGCGACAGGCAGCCGTCGCTCGCCCGGACACCAAGCGAACCGAACAGCTGGCCCGACCCTCTCGTTCCGAGGAGCTCTTGTACCTCGGGGGCCGCAAGGTCGACGCCGTGGCCCGTCAGCATCAGGTGCACCCCGGCCGAGTCCCGCCCCCGCACCTCGAGCCGGTCGAGCGAGCTGAAGGCGACGTGGGTCGCCCACAGCACCCCGAGAGCAGCCATGGAGGGGGCCCGGCCGCCGTCGCCCAGGCCAAGGCTGGCCGCCAGCCGCTCGACGCTCCGGAAGGCCCCGACCCGGTCGTGGCCGAGCGCCCAGTTGACGTCGCGCAGCCTGACTATGGTCGCATTGAAACGTTCGGTGAGCTGGCTCTCGAGCGGCAACGCACCTGCGTCGAGCGACGCCTCGAAACCCGAGACGAGCTTGTCGATCTCCGCCGTGCCCTCCTCCATGGCCCTGACTGCCGCCGGGGCGGCCATGAGGCACGAGAGCCCCGGGACGCCGCGGAGCGCATGGTCGAGACGGGCGAGCGACGCCGTGGCTGCCTCGAGCGCCTCGAGCGCCGCCGTCGCCTCGCCAGGCCCACCGCCCGGTGAGAAGGGTGGCCCTTGGGAGGGCAACAAAAGAGCGCCCACCCGGCCAGCGGCGTAGCTCAGCGCTGCGTCGACCTCACTTGTTGGCGGGGACGGCCTGCCAGCCTGTCGCGCCAGGACGGCAACAATGCCACACATGAAAGCAGGGTAACCCCACGCCCAGCTCGCCGGCACCAAACGGGGCACCATGCGCACGGCTAGTGCTGGGACGGCTACCAATTGCAGCTCGCAATTGCACGCCGGCGCACCCGTCCGGCCCGTACATGGTAAGAGCTCTCGGCGCAACGGCCGAAAAGCCCGCACCTGGTTTCGCGTTTTACGCTCTTTCTTGCCCCCCGGCGGGAGAGCCGAGCGCCAGGTGCAACGCGTCCACGAGGCGCCCCACCGCGGCGTGCGCCGCCTCGTCGGTGGGGGCTTCGACCATCACTCTCACGAGTGGCTCGGTGCCGCTCGCCCGGAGCAGGACCCGTCCCTGTTGCCCGAGCGAAGCTTCAGCCCGCCTCACCTCCTCCCAGACGGTCGACGCTCCGGCGAGCCCGTCGCGGTTCGCCACGGCGACGCTTTGCAGCACCTGCGGGAACTTCTGGAGAGCCCCCCGTGCCAGCTCGGCCAGTGCCACACCACGCCTGCGGACGAGGTCGGCCAGGAGGAGCCCGGAAAGGACGCCGTCCCCGGTCGTGGCGAGCGATCGGAAGACGATGTGGCCAGACTGTTCCCCCCCGAAGGCCCAGCCGTTGGCTTCGAGAGCCTCGAGGATGTGGCGGTCCCCCACGCTCACCGTGTGGACCCCGACGCCCGCCACCCTCATGGCCTGGTGGAAACCGAGGTTCGTCATGACGGTCACGACGACCGTCCCTCCCGCGAGCAGTCCCCTACCTGCCAGGTCGGTGGCAAAAAGTGCCAGGATGCGGTCCCCGTCGACGATCTCGCCCTTGTGGTCGACGGCGATCACCCGGTCAGCGTCGCCGTCGAAGGCAAGGCCCAGGTCGGCTCGCTCGAGCACCACCCTCTCGGCGAGGCTGCGAGGGTCGGTCGAGCCGCAGCGGTCGTTGATGTTGGTCCCGTCCGGCGAGGCGGCGAGCACCCCGGCGAGGTCGGCGCCGGCTGCCCTGAAAATTTCGGGCGCCGTCGCAACGGCTGCCCCGTTTGCCAGGTCGAGGACCACCCGCAGCCCGGAGAGGTCGCGGCCCTCGAGGCAGCTCACTACATGCCGCTCGTAACGCTCGAGCGCCGTACTGTCCACCGTCATCCGGCCGACTTCGGGCACAGGACTGCCATAGCGCAGCGCCGGGCCTCGGGGCGGGGACGTACCCTCGGCAAGATCGGCTTCGAGAGCTTGTTCGACCTCGTCGGGGAGCTTGCTCCCCCCGGCAGAAAAAAACTTGACGCCGTTGTCCCAGAACGGGTTGTGGGAAGCGGAGATGACCGCGGCAGGCACACCCTCCTCGGCCGAGATGAAGGCAACGGCCGGGGTCGGCAGTACGCCGAGGTCGACGACGTCGGCCCCTTCGGCGGCAAGCCCGGCCGAGAGCGCCGCCTGGAGGAGAGGGCCCGACAGGCGCGTGTCGCGCCCGATCAGGAACCTGGGCCGGCGACCGCCAGCTACCGGTCCGCCCAGGACCCGGGCCGCCGCTCTGCCAAGGGCGAGGACGAGCTCAGGGCTGAGCTCGCTGTTGGCCAACCCCCTGACGCCATCGGTGCCGAACCGGAGCAGTCTGTGCCCCTCGACCAGGTCAGCGCTTGGAGTACTGAGGGGCCTTGCGGGCCTTCTTCAGGCCGTACTTCTTTTGCTCCTTTTCCCGGGGGTCGCGGGTCAGGAAACCGGCGCGCTTGAGCGAGGCCCGCAAGTCGGGCTCAACCTCCGAAAGTGCCCTCGCGATACCGAGCCGCAGCGCTCCGGCCTGCCCGGACACCCCACCTCCGTCGAGCGTGGCGTCCACGTTGTAGCTGGACACCTTGTCCACCACCCGGAGCGGCTCCGTCAAGAGCATCCGGTGGGTGGCGGAGGGGAAGTAATCCTCGACGGGGCGCTTGTTGACGACGATCGTCCCTTCGCCCGGGCGCAGCCGGACACGCGCGATGGCGGCCTTTCGCCGGCCGGTGGACTGGGTGAGAGGTTTGGGCACTGCTGCGTTCTCCTGTGGCTGCGGGGTTTGCGCTGGTCGGTCCGCTTGCGCTCGGTCAGGCTACCCGGTGCGCCGAATGGTCGAGCGGCCAGGGCTTTGGCTGCTGGGCGGCGTGCTTGTGCTCGGGGCCTGCGTAGACCTTGAGCTTGCGCAGCATCTGGCGGCCGAGCGGGCCCTTGGGCAGCATGCCCCTCACAGCGATGCGGACGACCTCTTCGGGACGCTTGGCGATCATCTCGCCGTAAGTGCGGGCCCTGATCCCTCCCGGGTACCCCGAGTAGCGGTAGTGGACCTTCTTGACCCCCTTGTCCGAGGTGAGGACGACCTGGGCGGCGTTGACGACGATCACGTGGTCGCCGGTGTCGAGGTGGGGGGCGAAAGTCGGCTTGTGCTTGCCCCGAAGGACGCGGGCGACCTCGGTGGCGAGACGGCCGAGGACGGCACCCTGGGCGTCGACTTCGTACCAGGCGCGTTCGATCTCGGAGGCTTTGGGGGAGTAAGTACGCACGGGCCCACCAGCATAGAGGGCCCTGGCGCAAAGAGCTAACCGGTCCGGTCCGGCCCGCTCGAGAGGAGGGGCGCCGAAGCCGGTTTGTTAGGTGGGTCGCGGCCCGCTTAATGTGAAACGCAGTGCACGAACTTGTCGCCTCGGTCATCCACTGGGGGTCCCCCAACGGGGTTACCCAACAGGACCAGCAGGTCAGCAAGCTTTGGGATGTCACGTACTACATGGCGATCCCGCTCGGGGCCATCGTCATCGGCCTCATCATCTGGTGCGTCTTCCGCTACCGGGAGCGGCCCGGGGACGAGCGGATCCCGCGCCAGGTCCAGTACCACATCCCTCTCGAGGTCCTCTACACGGTCGTCCCGATCGCCCTGGTTGTCGTCCTTTTCGTTTACACCTACAAAGCCGAGGACGCCGAGGACAACGTCGCCCCCAACCCCGCTCTGGTAGTCCGTGTCGACGCGTTCCAGTGGGGCTGGAGCTTCGTGTACCCCAACGGCTACCAGGTCACCGGGAGCGTGGCAGAAGAGCCGACGATCGACAGCACCAACCTCCCCGTCCTCACCTTGCCGGCCGGCGAGACTGTCCAGATAAACCTCTTTTCCGAAGACGTCAACCACTCTTTTTACGTGCCCGCCTTCCTCTTCAAACGGGACGCCATCCAGGGCATCAACAACTCGTTCGACCTCAACATCGACCCGAGCGTCGCCGGGCAGCGCTTTATCGGCGAATGCACCCAGTTTTGCGGCACTTACCACCCCTATATGCGGTTTTGGGTCCAGGTAATGCCGAAGGACCAGTTCGGCCCGTGGCTGGCCAACCACCACGGCCTGAGCGTGACCCAGGCAGAGGGCTAGGCACCGATGACGCTTGTCCAGGAAAGGCCCCAGGAGTACGAGCACCCTGAACGGCGGCTGACAGAGATAGTCCCGGGGCCCAAGTTCAAGGGCCTCCTGTCGTACCTGACCAGCACCGACCATAAGCAGATCGGGATCAACTACATGGTGACGAGCTTCACCATGTTCTTGATAGCGGGCGCGATGGCCGTGCTCATGCGGGTCCAGCTCGCCGTGCCCAACAACAATTTCCTGAGCCTCGAGACCTACAACCAGCTGTTCACGATGCATGGCAGCATCATGCTGTTCCTCTTCCTCGGCCCCTTCGCCTTCGGGACGGCCAACTATCTGGTGCCGATCCAGATCGGCGCACCCGACATGGCCTTCCCGCGCTTCAACGCCTTTTCCTACTGGCTCTTCCTCGGCGGCTGCATAACCATGAACGCCGGTTTCCTGACCTCGTCGGGCGCCGCCGACTGGGGCTGGTTCGCCTATGCGCCCCTCACAGAAGTCATCCACTCGCCCGGGCCGGGCGGCGACCTGTGGATCGTCGGCGTTGCGCTCGCAGCGTTTTCGAGCATGTTCACCGGCATCAACCTGATCGCAACGGTCTTCTGCCTCCGGGCGCCGGGCATGGTCATGTTCCGCATGCCCATCTTCGTGTGGAACCAGCTGGTCACAGCTTTCCTCGTGCTGCTCGCCTTCCCGGTCCTGACCGCTGCGCTCGTGCTGCTCTGGGCCGACCGCCACCTCGGGACCCATTTCTATGACCCGACGCACGGCGGCCAACCGATCCTGTGGCAAAACCTCTTCTGGTTCTTCGGGCACCCTGAGGTCTACATCCTGGCGTTGCCATTTTTCGGCATGGCGACGGAGATAATTTCGACCTTCTCCCGCAAGCCGGTATTCGGCTACAAGGGGATGGTCTTCGCGACGCTGTCGATCGGCGGCCTGTCGATGGGCGTCTGGGCGCACCACATGTACACCACCGGCGCCGTGCTACTGCCATTTTTCGCAGTGCTCACCTTCCTCATATCGGTGCCGACGGGGATCAAGTTCTTCAACTGGATCGGCACCATGTTCCGGGGTTCTGTGCGGCTCGACTCGCCGATGCTCTTCGCGCTCGGCTTCCTCATCTGCTTCCTGCTCGGCGGCTTCACCGGCATCATGCTCGCCGAACCGCCGCTCGACTTCCAGCTTCACGACACCTACTTCGTCGTGGCCCACTTCCACTACGTGCTCTTCGGCGGGTCGGTCTTTGCAGCCTTCGGGGCGATCCATTACTGGTTCCCCAAGTTCACGGGCAAAAAGCTTGACGAGCGCTTGGCGAAGATCACCTTCGTCATAATGTTCATCGGCTTCAACCTGACCTTCTTCCCCCAGCACGACCTCGGCCTGCGCGGCATGCAGCGCAGGATCGCCACCTACCCCGCCACGGAGGGCTGGAACTTCCTCAACATGCTCTCGTCGATCGGCGCGTTCATCCTCGCCTTCGCGATGCTGCCGTTCCTCATAAACGTCTACGTCACCCTCCGCAGCGGGAAGAAAGTCGGGCCTAACCCCTGGGACGGCATGACGCTCGAGTGGGTGACGGAGTCCCCGCCGGCTGAGCACAACTTCGAGTTCATCCCGCCGATCCGTTCCGAACGGCCGGTCTGGGACCTCAACCATCCCGAGCACGCCACTCTCCCCCACGGCCGCCACGCACGGGCGCTGCCGGCCGGGGCTGGGCACAACGGCAACGGCTTCGGCGGCAACGGGCACAACTACCGTGCGGGCGATGGCAACGGGCACGCCGGCAACGGAGGCAATGGTGGTGGTGACGCCAACGGCGGCGAGAGCGGAGCGGGCGGGACCGGCAGTAGTGCTGGCGCAGGCGGGCCCGGACCGGGGGGCCATCCGGGCGTCAGAGACGCAGGCGACCCCGGCCTGGGCGAGGCAGGGCCGTAGCCGATGAAGTACGAATGGTACCTGGCGCTCGGGACGTCGGTTTTCCTCGGGATCGTCGCCATCATCTACCTCGCCTGGAGCGGCGAGACGTCGGGCACGGTGCTGCTCGCCTTCGGGTGCCTCGCCTACGCCCTCCTTTTTGGGTTCATCTTCCTCGTGTTCCGGCGCAGGCGAGGCATACCGAGGGCCGAGGACCGGACCGATGCCAACCCCGAGGACGGGGAGGGCGAAGTTGCCTTCTTCCCGGGCAACTCGATCTGGCCCATAGCGATGGGCCTGGCGGCGATAAGCCTTGCGATCGGGCTCGCCTTCGGGAAGTGGTTCTGGGCGATCGGGGGGATCCTCATGCTCGGTGCGATCATCGGCTTCGCGGTGGAAGCCGAGTCGCACTAGCGGCTTCACCTACCGGCCCCGGGGCGCCCCTTTATTCCGCTGCGTCCGCCAGGGCTTCGGCAAGAGACGGGTGGACGAGGCAGCTCTCCACCAGATCGGTCACTTTGAGACCTGCCGTCACCGCCAGGGCGATGACCGAGATCAGCTCCGAGGCCTGGCTGCCGACTACGCAACCTCCGAGCACGACCCCCGTAGCAGGGTCGGAGATGATCTTTACGAAACCGCGCGGGTCGTCGTTTATCAGGGCGCGGGCCGAGGCTCCGAACGGCACCTTAGTGACCCGGATCTTGCGGCCGCTCGCAAAGGCCTCAGCCTCGGCGAGACCCACGTCGGCTATTTCCGGCTCGGTGAACACTGCCGAAGCCGCCTTGTCGTAGTCGATGTGGCGGTGCTCGCGGGTGTGCAGGCCCATGATGTGCTCGGCAACCTTGCGCCCCTGCATGGCGCCGACCGAGGACAGAGGTAATTTCCCCGACACGTCGCCCGCCGCGTATATATGGGGGACGTTGGTCTGGCAGTGGTGGTTCACCGGCACATAGCCCCACTTGTCGACCTCGACGCCTGCTCTTTCGAGCCCGAGGTGGTCCGAGTTGGGCACCGAACCCACGGCGAGGAGCACATGGCTTCCCCGCACCATCCTCCCGTCGTCGCACTCGACCGTCACGCCTTGGGCCGTAGTGGCGATGCCGCTCGCCCTCGCCCCCTTGAACAGCTGGGCCCCACGGCGGAGCAACTCCTCCTCGAGGGCAGCGGCCACTTCGGCGTCTTTGTGAGGGAGCACGTGCTGGCGGCTCACGATGAGGCTCACCTTGGAACCGAGCGAGCTGAACATGTGCACGAACTCGACGCCCGTCACCCCCGACCCCACCACGACCAGATGCTCGGGCAGTTCGGGCGGCGGGTACGCCTGGCGTGTCGTGAGGACCCGCTCGCCGTCCGGCACCGCCCACTCGGGCACCCTCGGGCGACTTCCGGTGGCCACGACGACGGCGTCGGCGTACAGCTCCTCGTCGTCACCGTCCCCGGTCGTCACGACGACGGCCCTCGGACCGGCGAAACGCGCCTCCCCGTAGATGACGCGCGCACGTTGCGACCGGAGCAACTGCTCGACCGAGCTCTCGAGGCGCTTCGTCAACTCCCCGATCCGCTTGCGGAGGGCGTCGTAGTCGACCTTCACCCCTTCCCCGGCCGCAAGGCCAAGCCCGGCAGACCGCCTGGCGAAGCTGAGTGCGCCGGCGGTCGCGATCATCGCCTTGGAGGGGATGCAGTCGTGAAGGTGTGCCGCACCGCCGACGATGTCCCTTTCGACGAGCACCACCCGTGCGCCCAAGCTGGCCGCCCTGCTGGCCGCCTGGTTGCCTGCGGGGCCCCCGCCGACCACGACGACGTCAGTCATCCGTCGCCAACCGGGAGCTGGCCAGGGTCACCCTTCGTTCGGCGAAGCCGGGTGAGAAGCCGGTTCGGGCGCCTCACCCTCGACTACCTCGTCGTCGGCGCCGTGCGCCATGGCCGCCCCCTCGGCAGGGTACTGGCCGGCGGGAACCGCGCCGGCCTGGCCGGCTGGGAGCTGGCCGGACGGGAACTGGCCGGACGTGAACTGGCCGGACGTGAACTGGGACGCCGGCTGGCCCTGGCCGAGGGCTTGTTGCTCCTGGCCGGGCCCGGTCCCGAGAGCGCCTTGTGCCACCGCGCCCGCAGGCAGGCCCATCTGCGCCCGCATCTGGTCGAGCCGTTGCTGCGCCTCGGCGTTGACGCTCGCCTGCTCGATCTCGAGCATCCGGGACTCGATGTTTTGCCCCGAGAGCTCCGAAATGCCGAGCGCCTTGGCGTACTGCGACTCGATCTTCGTCCTCACGTCGTCAAAGGTGGGCACGTCCTGGCCCACGGTCTGGGAGAGGCTGGCCATCGCGCTGTTGAGCTGTTCCTGCATACGGGCCTGGTCGAGCTGCGAAAGGAGCTTCTGGCGCTCTGCAAGCTTTTGCTGGAGCGCATTGGCGTTTTGCTGTACGGCTGCCTTTGCTTGCTGAGCCGCTTGCGTCGCCTGCAAGTGCATCGTCTTCAGGTCGTCGACGCGCTTTTCGGTAGCGATGAGCCGGTTTGCGAGCGCCTCAGCCGTCTGGTTGTAGTCCGCCGCCTTGGCTGTGTCGCCCCGCGTCGCGGCGTCGTTAGCCATGGCGAGGGCTTGGCGGGCCGACTGGCTGATCCGTTCGAGCTCTCCCATCGAGCGGTTGAGCTGCAATTCCGTCTGCTTCTGGTTCGCGATGACGCTGGCGGCCTGCTCCACCAGGCGGCGGTGCTGCTCCTGCGCCTCGGCCATCGCCTGCTCGAGCTGTACCTTCGGGTCGGATGTCTCCTCCCAATGGCCCGACAACTTGGCAGTCAGGTACTTCCACCGGCGACGTATGGCGTTCCACATGCCTCGAATGCTAGCTATTGCCGCTGGCTGGTTGGCCCGGAGGAGCCGAAGCCATTATGCGCCGCGCCTCGTCGAGCGCCCCGGCAAGGGAAGTGAGCTCTGACGAAAGGCCGCCAAGGTCGGCGCCTGCCGCGCCGGCGGTCGCCACCAGCCGGCCGGCCGCGGCGACAAGGCCCTCCAGCTGGGAGCAGAGCGCTGACAGCTGGCTGGCCATCTGAGCGCTGGCCGCCTCCGTGCTGCGTAGCGAGCGCAGTTCCGAAGCGAGGCCTTCCTCGCGCGCGGCCAGGTTGGCACGCTCCGCCCCGAGGTCGGCGCGGTCGCGCAACTGCGCCTGTACCTGGTCGAGCTCGCGGGTGACCTTCTCGGCCCGCCCGGGCGGGCCCGCGATGGCGGCGCCGCTGCGGGCGAGCGCCCACTGCTCCTCCACAGCCGCGTCCACCTTCGCCACGGCTGCGGTGAGGTACCCAGAAACCGGGCCGGGTGGGCAATCCCGCGCCAGCTGGCGGAGCCGTTTCCTGGCGTCCAGGGCTCTCGCCGTGTAGCCCCGCCACGGCTCGGGCACCGACCAGGGGTCGACACGGGAGAGGTGGCGCCGGGCACGGCGGCGCAGCAGCACCCGCCTGTGGACCGCCGCCCAGGCCACTTTCCCTCCGTACCCGGCCGCCCCGAGCACGATCACGAACGGCAAAGCCAGGTGAGCCGCCGCGCCGACGACGACGCCGGCACCTGCCAGCACGACGGCCGTGGGTGAAGCTGCAGCCCGCGCGACGCTCGGGAGCCGTCGGTCGGCTGGCTTTTCGAGCACCTCCTCAGGCTAGGCCCCGCGGCCCGTACCGGGCGCTCGCCGGGGAGGCTCGCTAGCGGCACCTCATGGGGAAGGATAACCTTCCTGCTTCGGCCATTTGCGCCCGGGTGGCAAGACCCCGAAAGGATGGAGCTGTGCGCGTCCACATACTTGGCACGAGGGGTTCGACGCCGGCACCGGGCATAGATTTTGTGCACTTTGGCGGGCACACTTCCAGCCTCGCTCTCGCCCACGACGGTGCTCCGCCTTGCCTCGTGCTCGATGCAGGCACAGGCATCCGCCGCCTGAGCCGGGTACTCGGAGGCAGTGCTTACCGCGGGTCGATATTGCTCGGCCATTTGCACTGGGACCACACACAGGGGATCCCGTTCTTCAACGCAGGCGACGCGCAGGGGTCCTCCATAACCCTGATGGCCCCCTGGCAGGACGACACGGACGACATCGAAGAAGTGCTCTCGCGAGCGATGTCCCCGCCCCATTTCCCGATCACTCCCGGCCAGTTGCGCGGTTCCTGGCGCTTCGCGCCCGTCCGGGAGGGTGAGCACCAGATCGAGGGCTTCAATGTCAGAGCACTCGAAATACCCCATAAGGGCGGCCGGACTTTGGGCTACCGGGTCTCGGACGGCCGAGGTTCGCTGGCCTACATGTCCGACCATTGGCCGACCGGCATAGGCCCCGGGCCCGAAGGCTTGGGCGAGTACCACGCCAACGCGTTGAGCCTGGCGGAAAACGTCGATGCGCTGTTCCACGACGCCCAGTACCTGGACGAAGAGCTCCCCGCCAGAGGCTATTTCGGCCACTCCTGCCCGGGTTACGCGATCAACCTCGCCGTCAGAGCGGGTGCGCGCAAGGTCATGCTCTTCCACCACGACCCGGACCGTACCGACGCTGAGATCGACGCGATCGTCGGGCGTTACCAGGGTGCCAAGCTGCCTGTCGAAGCAGCACGGGAGGGCGCCGTCGTCGACCTACCATGAGCGGCCACCCATTTGGCCCGCGGATAGGCTTTGGTGCGTGCCGCTGCGGGTCGTGCTGGCCGAGGACAACTACCTGGTACGCGAAGGGGTCGGCAAGCTGATCGACCTCGAGCCGGACCTCGAGCTCGTGGCGGCCTGTGCGGACTACCCGTCGCTACTGAAGGCAGTCGAGGGCAACGCCCCAGATGTTGTCGTTACCGATATCCGCATGCCCCCAACGGGCACCGACGAGGGGATCCGCGCGGCGAACGAAGTCCGCCGGACTCATCCCGACATCGGCGTGGTCGTCCTCAGCCAGTACTCGGAGCCTTCCTATGCTCTCCAGTTCCTGGAAAGTGGTTCCAAGGGGAGGGCCTACCTCCTGAAGGAGCGCGTCTCGGACATCAACCAGTTGGCGTCGGCGATCCGCGAGGTCGCACGAGGTGGGTCGGTCATCGACCCCGAGGTGGTTGACAAATTGGTCACGGCACGGTCGCGCGACGCCCAGTCGCCCCTGCGCTCGCTGACGCCGCGCGAGCTCGAGGTGCTCGGGGAAATGGCGCAGGGCAAAAACAACGCTGCCGTGGCGGGTTCGCTCGTGCTTTCGGAACGCGCGGTCGAAAAGCACATCAACTCGATTTTTTTCAAGCTGGGGCTGAGCGAGGACACCGACGTCCACAGGCGGGTAAAAGCTGTGCTGCTTTTCTTGTCCTCGCAGGGCTGACGGCACCCGTGGCGCGCCTTGAAGGCCGGGCGCGACCGGGCCCCCGGCCCGCAGCGGTGGTGCTGCCACCACGGCCTGTGTAGGTGCTGGCTCGCTGGGGCGTGGGCACTGCTTCTGTCAGGATTTGTTATATGCCCGAAGGCGCCGTAAGCGTCCTGGTCGTCGATGACCAGGCACCTTTCCGCGCCGCAGCGCGCCTTGTCGTGCGCGCGACGAAAGGCTTCGAGGTGGTGGGCGAGGCTCGCTCCGGCGAGGAGGCGCTCGAAGCGGTGGAGCGGCTAAAGCCCGCCCTGGTGCTGATGGACATAAACATGGACGGCATCAGCGGGATCGAGGCGACCAGGCGGATCCGCGACGGCTACCCGGGTACCCGCGTAGTCCTGCTGTCGACCTACGACGAGGAAGACCTGCCTGGCGATGCCCGCACCTGCGGGGCGATCGCCTACGTGCACAAGGAGCGTTTCGGCCCCGACATCCTCCAGCACACCTGGGGTACGGCCACCGCGGGCACGGGCGGTTAGGTGCGCCCGGGACGGCCCGGGCGCCAGCAGGTCGTCAGACTGTGATTTCGCCGAGGGCGCTTTGACCGGCCTGCAGCTGGCGGCGGAACGCGCTCACCATGAGCTCGGTCAGCTCTTCGATGGATGTGTCCTGGACACGGGTGTCCACAGTGACACTGCCCTGCTGGATCACGTTGAGGCGGTCGCAGAGGGCGAAGAGGTGGGCGTAGTTGTGGTCGATCACGATCATCGAGACACCCTGCGCCGAAAGGTCCTTGACAAGTTCCATGATCAACGCCGACTCCTTGGCGCCCATCGCGGCGAGCGGTTCGTCCAATAGGAGGATCTTGGCATTGAGGCGCGTTGCCCGAGCCACCGCAACGGCTTGGCGCTGGCCACCTGACAGCGTCTCGACTTCGGCATTGAGGTCAGGCATGTTGACCTTGATGTTGTCGAGGTACTGGCGGGCCAGGTTACGCATCCGGCGTCGCGAGAGGACGCCGACCCTGCCGACCGATGTCAGCTCACGGTTCAAGAAAAGGTTTTCGTAAACCGTGAGCTGAGGGACGAGTGCCAGATCCTGGTAAACGGTCTCGATGCCAACGGCGCGGGCATCTTTTACCGAGTGGAACTCGACTTCGTTGCCTTCGACAAATATCTTGCCCGAGTCAGGGGTTTGGAAGCCGCACAGGATTTTGACAAAAGTGCTCTTGCCGGCACCGTTGTCACCCACCAGGCCGAGCACCTCGCCTCGCTCGAGGTGCATGTCGACCCCTCGCAGGGCGACCACCGCGCCGAAACGCTTGGTGATCCCCTCGGTGCGTAGGATGACGTCCTCCCCGGCCTTGCCGGCAGGGGGCGGCGGGTCGGGCGGCGGGGTGGGGCCGGGGGGAGCCACCGGCACGCTCACCGGCGGAACCGCAGTGCGAAGCGGCCCAACTGGACGTTGATGATCATGAGGACGAGGATGATGATCCCTTCCAGCAAGTAAAACCAGTTCGCGCTCACGCCTGTCAGGTTGAGCCCGTCGTCGACGATGCTGAGGAAGAGGGCTCCTATGAAGGTCCCGAGCACCGTCGCCCGTCCTCCGGTGAGAGCTGTGCCGCCGATGACGGCCGCCACGATGGGTGCCAGCACGATGTTGAGGCCGTACGACCCTGGGTCCATGCTTATCTGCCTGATCAGGTCGAGGATCCCGATCCATCCCGAGACAACCGAGACGATCATGAAGCACCAAACCTTGACCCGTGCCACGGGGATACCGGCTTCGGCTGCGGCCAACGTGTTGCCGCCGGTAGCGGTGACATGCAAGCCGAAACGCGTGTGTTTCAAGAGGAACCAAATGGCTGCCGCGATGGCGACGCCCCAGCAAAGGTCCGCCCATGCACCCCCGCCGAGGATCGTCGCGTACGTGCTACCGAGGGTCGGCAGTTGCTCCTGGGTGTAGCTCGAAACGACGAGCACAACTCCGTACAGGAGAAATTGCATGCCCAGTGTGACGACGAGCGACGGTACCCCGAGCAGGACCGTTATGAGCCCGTTGGTCAAGCCGATAGCTGCGCACAGGACCAAGCTGGCGACGATCGCCAAGCCGACCGGCAAGCCCATGTTGTGCCACAACCAGTAGACAAACCAGGGCGCAGTCAGGTACACCTGCCCCGCCGACAGGTCGATCTCGGCCAGCACCAGCATGAGGACTTCGCCTACGCCGATCACCAGTATCGGCCCCATGTACTGGGTGGTGACGCTGATGTTGGCGACTTCGAAGATGTTCGTCGTCCGGATGGCGAAGTAAACGACTGCCAGGACCGTGACGGTTATGACGGTTGCTTCCCGCCGCTGGACGATGTACTTCAGGACGGAGGCAGGTAAAAACCCCCGCCCCGCCTCGTACGGCGGGACGGGGGGGACAGGCGAGCGGTCGCGAGTGACTGTCGCCTGGGACACTAACTAGCCGATCTTCGAAGGAGGCGCGAAGGCGGTCTCAGCCGAGCCGCTGCCTTCGAAGCGAGTGTTGTGCGACAGGTAAGCGCTCGCCGTGGCCTGGGTCACGTAACCAAGGCCCGTGTCGGTATCGCATGGCTTCATCAGGCCGGCCGAGATGTTGTAGAGGAACAGTTGGACCGTCGGGACAAAACCTTGCAGATAGGCCTGCTGGTCGATCGAGAAGAGCAGAGCGCCCGCCTGTACCTGCTGGAGGACGGGGATGCCGACGTCCCAACCGGAGCCGCCGACCTTGCCCTTCAGGTTGTACTTGGCGATGATAGTCGCGGCAGCGATCGAGTCGCCCGAGTCGACGCAGTAGAAAGCCTTCACGTCCTTGTTGCCGAGGTACCACTGCTCGAGCAACGGCGTCTCTTGAGCCTGCGTAGCGCTCGTCCCGACTTCCTTGAAGTCGTAGCCTGCCGCTACGAATATCGGCTTTGCGCCGTCGATCCGGGGCTGGATGTTGCCGGTGCCCGGGGTGGCGATGACGCCGGCGACGAGCTCGCCCTTGCTCACCAAGCCCGAGGCGACGATCCGGCTGGCCGCTGCAGCGCCGGCCGTCAGGTTGTTTTGCCCGACGTAAGCCATCCGGTTGTTACCCGCCTCGTCGGCGTTGTAAGAGATCACCGGGATGCCCTTGGCGAGGGCCGCATTGACCGGGGCGTTGAACGCGACCGGGTCGATAAGGGTCGTGGCAATGCCCTTGACGCCTGCGGCGACTGCGTCGCTGATCGCCGTGGTCATGTCGGTGGTGATCGAGTCGGTCGACCCGGTCCATGCAGGCGTCGGGATACCGAGGATACGGGCCGCATCCTGGATGCCATAAATCGTTGCAGTGAAGAACGTGTTCGTCGTCACGTGGTTTACGAACGTGAACTTGTACGCCGGGTGGCTGGCGAACTGCGGGATGTTGCTGTCTGAATAGGTCTGCGCCGCAGCCCCACGCTCGGTCAGGACGTCAATGACGGTGCCGAGAAATGGCACGCTCGCGGCGGCGGCTCCGGCGTTGCGCAGGAAACGCCTCCTCGATTGCTCGTATTTCTTCGGGTCGACCTCAAACCTCTCGTTGGCCATCTTTTGCTTTCACCTTTCTCCAAGGCTGCCCGCTCACTTTCGGCAGCCACCTGTGATGGATCAGGAATACCTACTGGGCTGGTCGACAACCTCCAGGTAACTTCCAGTAGAACTCGTGCGGACAGTAGTTGATGGGGTTGCGGTGCTCAAGGCACGTTCCCCTGTCTGCACGGGACCCTGATGTTAGCGCTCACGCTGGCGCCCGGCAAGGCATCGGGCGGCCGTGCTCGGCCCTCTTCAACACACGGTGGCACGCCACCGTGCGAAAGTTTTCGAGCTCCACGACCTTTCCCACTTTCCCCCTTGCTGGTTCGGCCCCAGCGCCAGGCGCAATTGTAGGGCACGGTGGCGGTCCCGCCAGTCACCCGCCCGTAGCCCCGAGTAGGAAAGTTTCGTGGGAGCAGGCGGGGAGGCACCGATAGCGTCCCGGCCCTGATGGGGACAATGCTGGAAGGTGCAAATACCTACAGAGGTATCCGGCCGGAGAGCACCGTGCCCTTGCCAGGCGCCGAGCGGACTTCGAGGCTGCCGCTCATGGCCCCGAGCCGGTCCCCCATGTTGACGAAGCCCGCGCCCTTGCCCTTGGCACCCTTTGCCTCGAAGCCGGCGCCGTCGTCGGCCACCTCGAACATCAAAGCCCCCGGCTCCTCCCACACCTTGACCGTGGCGGTCGCCCCTTCTCCTGCGTACTTGCCGGCGTTTTGGAGTGCCTCGAGGCAACAGAAATACACCGCGGCCTCGACCTCGGGCGAGTGCCGCTGGAGGCCTTCGGCTTCGACTCTGGTGGGCAGAGCTGCCCGGCCGGCGGCCGAGCGGAGGGCTTCGGAGATCCCCCTGTCCGCCAGGAGGGGCGGGTAGATCCCGTGCGCGAGGGCCCGCAGTTCCTGCACGGCGTTTTGCAGACCTTCCCCGAGCTCGTCGAGGATCTCCATCGAAGCGGCGGTATCGGTCTCGGCGAGCTTGCGAGCAAGCCGGACGTTGACGGCGAGTGCCACGAGGTGTTGTTGCGCGCCGTCGTGCAGGTTTCGCTCGATCTGGCGCCTCGCCGCGTCAGAAGCAGCAACGATCCGTGCCCGCGATTCCTGTAGCTGCTCAGCTTGGTGGCGTAGCTCTTCGAGCGAACGTTGCAGCGCCGAGTCGAGCTCGACATTGTGCAATGCCAGCGCGACCTGGCGGGCGAGCTCGGCGAGGACCACATCGTCGTCCGACGTGAACTGGTCCCCCCCGGGCGGCCGCACAGCCACGATCAGGCCGAGCACGCGTCCCGAGTGGGTCGTCGGCGCCACCCTCAACAATGACGCCTCCCTCCCCGCCAGGACGCCGGGCAACCACACCGAAAGCCACGCGGTGCCTGTCACGCCGGCGCGCGCCACGACGGCCTCTTCCTCGGGGCTCAGCACCAGGGTCGCGCTCGGCACGTCCGGGACCGAGATCGACCTCGCCAGCTTGCCCTCCGACCCCGTCCAAACCTCGGCAGAGGTCAAAGAGAGGGATTTTTTCAAAGATTCAGCCACCTGCAGCAGCAGTTCGTCCATCGGGATGGCGCGCGACAACCGGCTCCCGAACGTCCGCAGCACTGCGTCGGGCGCCTCACGCTCGCCGTACACGAGGCGGTTTGCGTACAGCGCGAGCCGCTGGCGGGCGGGCCCGTAAACCAGGGCGCATACCGCCGCCGAAACCATCGAGAGGACGAGCAAGGACCGTTGTGAGGGCGTCGGGGTGCTCCCAAGCCCCGCGATTATCACGAGGTACACGGCCGCTACCACGCCGCTCAAGCCCGCCAGCGAGACCGTGTGGGCCAGGATGCGGTCGATCCGCCCGGCGAAGCGCCGCGTGCTGCACATTGCCACAGCGACTGCGAACGGCAGGAGCGAAGCGGTAGCGACCAGGCTGAATCGCGTCGGCCAGCCGAGCAGGACGCGCAGCGCCAGGCAGACGAGCATCACCTCGACGGCTACTGCCGCCGCCCAGCCAAACCACTGCATACGCTGGCGTTCCAATCCCATCGAATGCGAATAGCGGCGTTGGGACACCAACACGCCGGCCAGGAGGCCGACGGCTATTTCGATGTCGACGGGCCACAGCGGCAGCCCCGGGCGGTCCTCCCAAAGGGCGAGCCCCACGGCCACCCCCACGACGTAACCACCGACCACGACGGCGCGGCTGAGCCGGCAGCTCCCGTCGGGGATGCCGAACAGGACGTGCATGGCCGCCACAGGCACCAGCGCCAGGGCGAGCGGTTCGACCAGGTGCGCGCTCGTGAGCAAGTTGCTTGCCACCGACGTCCCGTGCTCGCTTGCCTGGATGAGCGCAGCTGACAGCGCCGCCAGGCCGCCGAGCGCGGCCCCCATGAGCACGACGAGCGGTTGGCCCTCCTCGGGGCGCCTGAGAAGGGCGAAAAAACCGCAGAGGGAGAACATCCCCACGACGGTCCCGCGCACGACCTGGGTGGCTAAGTCGCCATGCGTGTCGAGCGACGGCGCGAGCGCGCCGGCGGCGAGGCCGACCGCCGCCAGCAACAGCGAGAGCAAGACTGTGACAGGCCTCGCCTGGATCCCCCCGCGGAGGCCCAGCTCCCCCGGGATGGCTTCCTGAAGGGCCTTTTCCCGGATCTCGCCAAGCTGGCTGACGACGATGGGGGTGCTCATGCCAATGTCGTCGCGTTCAGCTCGGTCGAGGCCTCACCTGTGCTGCGCACCTCCTCGTCGAGGATCCGGCCGTCTCGCATGCGCACCACCCTGGTAGCTGGTGCGGCGACCGCTTCGTCGTGGGTGACGAGGAGGATCGACTGGCCTCCGGCGTGCAGCCTGCGGAAAAGCTCGAGGACCTCACGACCACCTTCGGAGTCGAGCGCCCCGGTCGGTTCGTCGGCGAGGAGGAGCGTGGGCGCGTTTGCGAGCGCCCTCGCGATGGCGAGCCGCTGGCGCTGGCCGCCCGAGAGCACGCCTGGCGCGCTCTTGGCCTTGTCGGCCAACCCGAGAAGGTCGAGCAGGTCGCGCGCCCGGCTCTCTGCCTTGCGCCTCCCGGCCCCCGCAATGATCGCGGGCAGCGTCACGTTCTCGAGGACGCTCATTCCCTCGAGAAGGTTGAAAAACTGAAAAACGATCCCGATATGGCGCCGCCGCATCCGGGCGAGCGCGCTCTCGTCCATCCCGGTGAGCGGCTCGCCTGCCACGACCACCTCTCCCTCGCTCGGCACGTCCAACCCGGCGACGAGGTTGAGGAGCGTCGACTTGCCGCAGCCGGAGGGGCCCATTATCGCGACGAACTCACCCTGGTCCATCGCCATGTCCACACCTCGCAACGCCCTGACGGGCGCGGCCTCGGCTTCGTATGTCTTGCGTAGCCCGTGGGCCTCCATGACGTTCATAGGACCTCCCGTGTCGTTTGCGACAGTTTGATTTCGCCTCGTGCTTCGGCTCCGGCACCGGCCCCGAGACGCCAGGCCCCCACCGGCGCCCCCCGGCCCTTTACGAGTGCCGGCGGGATTTCCTCCGCAGGCGGCGGGCTGTTAAGCGCTGCGTACGTCGCCTCCGACAGGATCGTCTCGCCAGGCTCGGCCCATTGCTGCAAGCGCTGCGCGAGGTTGACCGTGTCGCCGACGAGGGTGTACTCGAGGTGTTCCTCTGAGCCGAGCAAGGCCGCCGCAACAGGCCCGGTCGTGATCCCGATGCCGAGCCCGAACGGGGGGAGGCCCTCTTCCACCCAGCGGGCATTGACTTTCGCCTGCGCGGAGTGCATCCCGCCCGCTGCTTCGACTGCCCTTGCAGCATGGTCGGCAAGTGGTACCGGGGCACCGAAAACTGCCATTACCGCGTCTCCTACGAACTGCATTACCGTCCCGCCGACGGCAAGTATGGCTTTGTTCATCTCGGCCCTGTGCACGTTGAGCTGGCGCGCCAGGACGCTCGGGTCGGCCTTTTCGGCGATCGTCGAGTACCCCCGGATGTCCGACATGAGGATGCTCACGACGAGATCGCGTGTCTCGCCTAGCTGGCAGCCTTGCTCGCGCAACATTTGGGCGACGCCCCCCGGCAGCAGCCGGCTCAATGTCTCGCCCTGTTCCTCGCGGTTGACGATGGCTTCGTAGAGGCTCCGGAGGCGCCGCAGCGAGCTTTGGCCGCCTGTGCTCGCATCTTCTGCGATCCGGCGGAACAATTTTTCTACCGCGTCCGCCGCCGCTGCCGGGGTCGTTTTGAGCGCGGCGGCAATGGCCTTGATCGGGCGGCCTTCGGCAACGAAGCGGAGCAGTTCCTCCTCGGCAGGGCTCAGTTCGCTCTTGCCTGTGACGGGGTGGACCATGGCCTCGACTATCGCCGGGTCGAGGACCGAACCACCGCCGGCGACTGCGCGTACGGCCCGCGCCAACTGGTCACCCTCGGCGACCCGGTCCTTCAGGAGGTAGGCGTACCCTGCCGAACCGTCCCCGAGGAGGGAGATGGCGTACTCGGGGTCGTCGAACTGGCTGAGCACCACGATCCCCGTCCCCGGGTGGCGCTTGCGGATCTCGTGGGCCGCCGCGATGCCTTCCTGGCTGAAGGACGGTGGCATCCTGATGTCGGTCACCACGACCTGAGGGGCAAGCTCGGAGGCGCGCGTCACGAGCTCGTCGTAATCGGCGGCCGTCCCGACGACGGTGAGGTCGTCCTCGAGCGCCACGAGCGCCCTTACACCCTCGCGGACGATCAGGTTGTCGTCCGCCAGAAAAACCGTGATCGTCGAGCGCCCTACGTCGGCGCTTCCTGCGGGCCGGTCCCCCTCAGCCTTGCCAACGCCCCCGGCGCCCACCGTGCCCACCGTGCTCACGGTGCCTATCGTGTCGCCCTCTCCGGCAGCGCTCACTTCAGGCCTGGTCCTCTCTCCTGTGGCCGGCGCTGAGAGCCTCCAGGACGGACCGGTCGACCTGCTCGGGAGCGGCGACGGCGAGCTTGCACCTCGTAACTGCCCGGACGCTCGACGTACGAAGGCCGCCTTCCAGGAACGCCCTTTCCCCGTGCACCGAACCGGGGCCGTACTCCGCCAGGCGGTCGCCGTCGACTTCTATGCGGACCACTCCGTCGAGGACCAAGAAGAGCTCGTTGCCGGGCATGCCTTGTTCGGTGACGAACTGCCCCGGCCCGACCTCGCGGATCTTCGGCTTGCCTTTACCGTGCATCAGCTCGAGCGAAAGCTGGCGTTCGAGAGCGCTTTCCACCTCGGTCGCAAGCGCCGGCGAGTCGCGGTCGCCCCAGGGGCTGTGCTTTCCGAACGCGGTCCTGTACCAGGCGGAAAAATCGATCAAACCGCTCTTCTTCACCAATTTGCCTGCGGTGTCGTAGACCCAATGGCGCGGGAAAGGGCTCGCCCCGAGCATGTGGTGCTCCACGGAGCCGTCGGCGTGCATCTCGAGCGTGAGGGTCGTCCATGCAAGCGGTGCACTGAACTGGACGAAAGGTGCCCTCCTGACCCGGCGCGGCGCGGGGACACCGGTTCGGCCCCCAGCTGTCTGAGTGAAAACGACTTTCTCATCTGTGACTTGAGCCTTGGGCCGCAGGTCCGGCAGGGCAACGGCCTGGAAGACAGCACGCTTTTGCCCGAGCTTGAGAGTAGTTGACCCGATGAAGCCGCGTCCCGACTGGCCGTAGTCGACGATGCGCCCATCTTTGACCTCGACCCATGCTTTGAGCTGGTTGGCGAACCGGAAGCGGTCCGCCCTGCGGAGCTCGTCCAGGTCCTCCACGACGTCGGGAGGCGGTGGGTCGTAGTGGGCGATCCCACTTTCGAACGGCAATTTGGTCGCGCCTGCGATCGCTTCGGAGGGGATCCACGAAATCGACGTGACAGTTGCTTCGGAGCGCATGGGCTGACCCTACGACCGCCGGGCAGGAGGGCCCAAGGGTGATGACAAGTATCTTTTGCGGGTGAGGACCTGCCGCGAAAGGGGAAGCTGGCACCCCCTGCCGGCGGCCCGGAGGGGGCGCGCCCTAACCCTCGGCCCGGGCCGCAGGACCGAGCGACCCACCGAGGTCCGTGCCGCCGTCCAGGTCGGTGATCGCCCGGCGCGCCGCCCAGTAACCGCACATCCCGTGGACGCCCCCGCCCGGAGGGCTCGACGCCGAGCAAATGTACAGGCCCCGCAAGGGCGTCCGGTAGTTGTCCCATTTCACGGTGGGGCGGAAAATGCTCTGCCGGAGGGTCCCCGCCCCGGCGGTGATGTCGCCGCCCACATAATTGGGGTTGCGGCGTTCCTCTTCGGCAGCGGTGGTGGTGACGCGCGCGAGGACGAGGTCCCGGAAACCGGGGGCAAACCTTTCGATCTGGTCCTCGATCCTCTCCGACATGTCGACAGTGGACCCGGGCGGCACGTGACAGTAAGCCCACAGAGCCTGCTGGCCGAGCGGCGCCCGGCTCGGGTCCACCACCCCGGCTTGGGCGACGAGGCAAAACGGGCGCTCGGGGTGCCTCCCGTCGGCGACATCCGCCTCGCCTGCCATGATTTCTTCGAGCGTGCCGCCGACATGGACGGTCCCCGCCTGCCTGCAAACCGCCGCCTCCCACGGCACCGGCCCCCGCAGGGCCCAGTCGACCTTGCAGACCCCGGGGCCGTAACGGAAGCGGCGGAGCGCCTGCAAGTAGGGCGTCCCGAGGTGCTCGCCCCCGATCCTGGCGAGGTCTCTCGGCGACACGTCGAGCAGAGCGGCGCGCGCGCCCGCAAGTTCCGAAATACTCTCCACCCATCGGCCCGTACACAGCGCTACGCCGTGGCTGTCGAGCTCGGCGACAAGTGCCTCGACCAACCGTGCGCTCCCGCCCTTCACCACGGGCCAACCCTTGGCATGAGCCATGGCAGTGAGCAGCATCGAGTACAGAGCTGTCAGCGGGGCCGTCAACGGCCGCATCGAATGAGCTGCCGCACCCGCAAGAAGCCCCCGTGCCTCGTCGGTCTTGAAGAGCTGCGCGAGGCGAGCGACCGGCAGGAGCCCCGGGAGCCCGAGGCGCCCCATGGCGAGGGGGTGCTCCGGCAAGCTACGCACCGGCGCGAGCACGGTGCCCACGATCTTGTCGAGGTCGCGCGCCAAAGGAGAAAAGAGCCGCTTATAGCAGCGTGAGTCCTGCCCGAGGCCGGCGGCCGTCTCGTCCACAGACCTGAGCACGGCGCCGGCACGCCCTCCATCAAGGGGGTGGGCAAAAGCAACTTCGGGCTGCAACATGGTCACCCCACGCCGCTCGAGGCCCAGCGACGCGAAAAACGGCGAGGCAAGCACAAGAGGGTGGACCGCCGAACAGGTGTCGTGCAGGAACCCCGGGAGCGTGAGCGCTTCGGTGCGGCAACCCCCACCCGGCTGCGGGCTCCCTTCGTAAACCTCGACTTCGAGGCCGGCCCGTGCGAGCGTGAGGGCGGCTGCAAGGCCGTTCGGTCCGGAGCCCACAACGGCGGCATCGAGCTTTGCCATCGCCTGGCACGGTAGCGCACCCCGGCTCCGGGCCAGGTACAAGGACAACGAGCTGCCCTACGCCGCGATTAAGCGTGGAGACATGACGACAATCGGGCGGTGGCCGTACGGGCCCACCATCGGGCGGCCCGGCGGAGCAAGGTACCCTTGGGCATGAGCACAGTCGCAGAACTAGGGGAACGGGCGAAGCGCGCCAGCCGGGCCGTGGGCCTGGCGCCGACCGAGGCAAAGGACGCCGCCCTTAACGCGGCTGCCGACCTGCTCCTCGAGCGCTCCGAGGACGTGCTCGAGGCCAACATCTCCGATGTCCGCAGCGCTGAGGCCGCAGGGTCGGCACCCGCGGTCGTCGACCGCCTCAGGCTCTCCACCAGCCGCCTGTCGTCGATGGCCGCCGGGCTCCGCCAGGTCGCTGCCCTGCCCGACCCGGTCGGCGAGGTTGTCGCAGGCTGGGCCCGCCCAAACGGGCTTCGCATCGAAAAAGTACGTGTCCCCCTCGGAGTCGTCGCGATCATCTACGAAAACAGGCCCAATGTGACGAGCGATGCAGCGGCGTTGTGCCTCAAGTCAGGCAACGCCGCCTTCTTGCGAGGCAGTTCCGCAGCCCTGGCGTCAAATCGCGCGATATCGGCGCTGTTGCGGGAGGGTTTCGCCAAAGCTGGGCTGCCCGAGGACGCTTTGGTGCTCGTCGAGGACACGAGCTACGGGTCCGCCAGGGAGTTCATGAGGTTGCGCGGGGTCATCGATTGCCTGATACCGCGCGGCGGCCCGTCCCTGATCCAAGCCGTGCTCGAAAACGCCACAGTCCCCTACGTGATCGACGGTGACGGCAATTGCCATCTGTACGTCGATGCGTCGGCGGACCTCGAAATGGCCCTTGCGCTATTGGTAAACGGCAAGACGCAGCGGCCGAGCGTCTGCAACGCGACCGAGTCGCTGGTCGTGCACGAGCGAGTAGCAGGCCGGTTCCTGCCCATGGCCGTCGAGGCGCTTTGCGGGGTGCGCCTCGTCGGCGACGAGCAGGCGCGCCGGATCTCGCCCAGCATCGAGCCGGCCACCGAGGAGGACTGGGGGAGGGAGTACCTCGACCTCGTCCTCAGCGTGCGGGTCGTCGGGAGCATCGACGAGGCGATCGCCCATATCCAGCGTTACGGCAGCGGCCACACAGAGGCGATCGTCACGCGCGACCTGCTTTCGGCACAAAGGTTTACGCGCGAGGTCGACGCTGCGGCAGTCGTAGTCAACGCGTCCACGCGCTTCACCGACGGTGAACAATTTGGCTTCGGCGCCGAAATCGGCATAAGCACGCAAAAATTGCACGCGCGGGGGCCGATGGGCCTCAGGGAACTGACGACCACGAAGTACGTCGTTACAGGTTCGGGCCAAATTCGCTGCTGACGCAGCGCCTCGGGCCGTAGGATGCGCCTGGTGACAGCCTTGTCAAACGCGTCCGGGGGCCAGGCCCCGCGCTTCGACAGCCCCCGGGCGGTGGCTGGGTCGTTGCGCGGTGCCGGTTACCTCGCCGACGACGGTATGGCGGCGGTGGTCTTCCTGGCAGACCGCCTCGGGAAGCCCGTCCTGGTCGAGGGGCCGGCGGGTACGGGCAAGACCCAGCTCGCCAAGTCGGTTGCCGAGATGACGGGGTCGCGCCTCATCAGGCTCCAGTGCTACGAGGGCCTCGACGAAGCCAAAGCACTTTACGAGTGGAACTACAAGAAGCAGCTCCTGCGGATCCAGGCGGAGCAGGTCACCGCAGAGGGCGAGACCTGGGAGCAACTCGAGCAGGACATCTTTTCCGAGCCCTTCTTGATGCCTCGGCCATTGCTCGAGGCCATCCGGGCCCCGGGGCCCGTCGTGCTGCTGATAGACGAGGTCGACAGGGTCGAGGTCGAAACAGAAGCCCTCCTGCTCGAGGTCCTTTCCGATTACCAGGTCTCGGTCCCCGAGCTTGGTACGGTCAGGGCGACGCAGATCCCGCTCGTCTTCCTCACGTCGAACAACACGCGCGAGCTCTCCGAAGCCCTCAAAAGACGGTGCCTTTTCCTGCACCTCGATTACCCCGGGACCGAGCGTGAGCGCGAGATCGTGCTTGCCAAAGTAGAAGGCATAAAGCCCGCGCTTGCCGACCAGGTGGTGCGCACCGTCGCTCTGGTGCGGTCACTCGAGCTCAAAAAGCCTCCCTCGGTCTCAGAAACCCTCGATTGGGCAAGGACATTGGTGCTCCTCGGCGTGTCGCACCTCGATGCTGAGGTGGCCAAGAGCACTCTCCAGGTCCTCCTCAAGCACCAGTCCGACATCCAAAGGGCCTCCAAAGAGCTCAGTACCTCGGTCGGCTAATTACCCTTTTGAGCTCCCCTATGAGCGACGTCTCGAGCGCCGAGGAGGTCATTGGCGGCGGCCTGTTCGGCGTTTTTGCCGATTTTTTCAGCGAACTTCGCAACGCCGGGGTGCCCGTAAGCACCACCGAGGCGCTCGACGCGATGGAGGCACTCAGGCACATCCCCTTGGAAGACCGTGAGGCGCTCAAGCACGGGCTTGCCGCCGCACTGGTCAAGCAGGAAGGTCACTGGCGCGCCTTCGAGGCGTTGTTCGAGGTGTACTTCTCCGTCCACGCCGGCCTCGTCGGCGCGGCGGGAGAAGAAGGGCCCGTAAACCTCGGGCCACAGGGCGAAGGGCTCACCCCTTCGGAGCTCGCCGAGCTCGCTTACAAGGCGCTCATGGAGGGCGATGCCGAGGCCCTGGCCGGGTTGGCCCACGCCGCCGTCAGCCGTTTTGCGGGCATGGAGCCGGGGCGGCCCGTCGGCGGCAGCTACTACGTGTTCAAAACCCTCCGCCAGCTCCAGGCCGACGCGCTCTTGGACAGGCTGCTGAGCGCCGCTCAGGAGACCGGCGGGCTCGAAGGCCTCGTCCTGGCCGAGGAGTACCGGCGGCGGCTCGAGCGCCTGAAGGAGGAGATTTCGGCCGAGGTCAACCGCCGGCTCGTCGCCGAGCGGGGCCCGGAGGAAGTGGCTCGGGCAATGCGGCGGCCTCTCCCCGAAGACGTCGATTTCATGCACCTGGCGAGGGACGAGCTTGCAGCCCTGCAGCGCACCGTCGAGCCGCTGGCTCGCAGGCTGGCAGTCCACATGGCCCGCAAGAGACGGCGCCGCAACGAGGGGCGGCTCGATTTCCGTGCCACGATGAGGAGGTCGCTCTCGAGCGGCGGAGCGCCGGCAGACCCGCGTTTCAAGGCGAGGCAACGGTCCAAGCCGGAGCTCTGGGTGCTCGCCGACATCTCCGGTTCGGTTGCTGCCTTTGCCCGCTTCACGCTCCAGCTCGTATACGCGCTGTCGTCGCAGTTCGCGCGCACGCGTTCGTGGGCGTTCATCGACGGCATCGACGAGGTGACGGACCTGCTGCGAGGTGCCGACGACATGGCACAGGCCGTTAGGTCGATCAACAACCAGGCCGAGGTGATATGGAACGAGGGCCACTCGGACTACGGCCACGCGCTGAGCGAGCTCGTCGAACGTTGGGGGCGAGAACTGACGTCCAGGACGACCGTCATCATCCTCGGGGACGCCCGCAACAACTACCACGCCGCACACACCTGGGCCGTTGCCGAGCTTGCGAGGCGCTCCCGCCAGGTCTGGTGGCTCAACCCCGAGCCGCAGGCTTACTGGGACACCGGGGATTCCCTCCTCGCTCAGTACGGCGCCCATTGCACCGGCGTGCACGAATGCCGCAACCTGCGCCAGCTACGCCTCTTCGTCGAACAATTGCCTTAACACCTGGTACAGCACTCTCTCAGGCGAGCGGGTGGGCGCTACCCTGAATGTGACCAGTAAGCACAGGAGGCCGCAAGCATGGTCCTGGCAAGCCGAGAGTTCATCGCCGTACCCGATGACAAAAAAAACCAGATCGTCTTCAAGTGGCCGGACGTGCGGATCCGCAAGTTCACGCGGGCGATCGTGGACGCCGACGAGCTGGCACTGTTCATCAACACGGGCCAGGTCATCGGCACGATGGGGCCGGGCCGGCACCAGATCGACGCTCAGGAACTGCCGTTCCTCGGGGCCATAATCGACTTCGCTACCGGCGGCAATGCCTACCGGGCCGAGCTGTACTTCGTGCACACGAGGGAATTCCCGGGCAACACGTTCGGCGGCCGGATCGACGACGTCCAGGATCCCCAGACCGGCAACATCGTCACGCTCCGGGTGTTCGGCGACTACTCCCTCCAGGTCAAAGACCCGGCAGCGCTGATAACGAACCTGGTCGGGACGGTCGACGTGCAAAACAACGAGCGGGTCGCGGGTTGGGTCAGCGACCAGCTGCTCAAGGTGATGCGGACCGAAGTTACGCGCCAGATCGTGCGCAACGGGTGGCCGGTCCTTGGCCTGTCGGCCTATACCCCGGACCTCGAGCAGACGATAATCCCGGCGGCCAATAACCAGCTTGCGACCTACGGTGTCGCGCTGGTCAGGATGGGTAATTTCGACGTCAACCTCTCCGAGGCGGACGAGGCCACGCTTAAGGGTCTTGCAAAAGACACCGCCTACAGCCGCCTCGCCGGGGGGTTCAACCGTTATGCGGCCGGCGAGATGGCTCTCGGCGCCGGGCAGGGCATGGCCCAGGGGGGCAGCGGCGACAGCGGAGCCTTCCTCGCCGCCGGCCTCGGTCTGGGTGGCCAGCTCGCAGGGGGCGTCGCCGGCTACGGCCCCGGCGGGGAACCCGGGCCAGTGCCGCCGCCCGCTCCCGGCTTTTCAGGCGGGGGCGGCGGCTTTGCGGCTCCGACGTCAGGGGCAGCAGCCCCGGCACCAGCCGCGACTGTCACGTGCCCCAATTGCCATGCCTCCCAACCGGCGGGCACCAAGTTCTGCTCGTCCTGCGGGACGGCGATGCCCCCTCCGGCGGGCCATTGCGCCAACTGCGGGACCGATAACGTCCCCAATGCCCGCTTTTGCTCCGGGTGCGGTCAGCCGCTGGGCCCTCAGCCGGTCCACTGCCCCTCCTGCGGGACGGAGATGGCTCCCGGGCAGCGGTTTTGCTCGTCCTGCGGCACGGCGATCGCGCCACCGGCGGCCGCGGCTACAGCGTCGCCAGCTTCTACTACCGGCGTTGCCGGGGGCGGGGACCAGCCCGGCCAAACTTGAGCCATGAGGTTGCCGGGCGTGCGAAATGCTGGGCGTACGGGCTGGCTGCGCCTGCCGGGAAGGTAACAAACCGGCAGGTCGTTGCGTGCTCGGCCGCCAGGAGGTGAAAAGGTGTTCTACGGCTCAGGGTCAGCGGTGTTGTTCGTTTTCATCATGTTGATGATGGTCATGATGATGTCCCGCGGGAGGCGCGGTCGTTGGGGCGGTGGGCCCTGGGGCGGAGGCGGTGGCGGACCGTGGGGCGGAGGCGGCGGTGGGCCCTGGGGAAGGGGCCCGATGGGACGTGGCCCCTGGGGCGGCGGGCAGCAAGGGTCGGGAGGTTGGCCCGGTAGCGGTGGGGCACCCCCCCAGCAGGGAGGTCCGTACGGGCCCGGGTCGGGCCCTCCCGCAGGTGGCGACCAGGGGTGGGCAGCCGGGGGAGGCCCTGTTGGGCCGGGAGGCACCCCGCTCGGCGCCAGTGGGGCCCCGATGGGTGTAGATAGCCCGATGAACAGCGCTCCGCCGTTTGGCAGTGCACCATCTGAGGGCACCGGGCCTGCCAGCACGCGGTCAACCAGTGGGCCAGCGGCGAGCACGCCTGCCGGGAGCACCCCCGCTGCGGGGGCGAGCGCGGGCGGCGGACCGGCCGGGGGCGGCTGGTCCTCGGGGCCCGGTGGGGACGCCGGGTTGTCGGCAGGGCCCGGGCGTGGCCTCGGGGAGAGGCTGGCCGGTGCGGCTGGGATGTGGCCAGACCAGGAACCGGACTGGATGAACGACCCGCGGCCTGCAGCCGCGAGCATCGAGGGTGAGCTCTTCCCCGAAGCGCACGCTCGCGCCATGCAGGCGGCAAGCCCGGTCGACGTCGGGTTGTCGGCGATCAAAGCGCACGACCCCAACTTCGAGCTCGAGCAGTTCACTCAGCAGGTACAGCGTGTGTTTTTTATCGTCGAGGGATCTTGGGGCGACCAGAAGCCCGAAATGTCACGGCAGGTTATGGCCGACCCGTTATGGCAGGCCCAGCAAGCCCAAATACAAGGCTACATTTCCAACCACAAACGCAACATGCTCGACAACCTCACGCTCTCCAATATCTGGCCGGTGGCAGCCCATACGGACGCTCACTACGACACGATCACGGTC
>DATJMJ010000215.1:0-3239 GCA_035508795.1 Acidimicrobiales bacterium | reverse complement strand
CCCGACGGGGCACCCGTCGATACCCGGCTGATAACCCAGACGGACGTCACCAAGGCGGGTTATGCCGGTGACACCCCATTGGGCTCTGCGATGCTGGTCCCCGTCTACCCGCTGAAGCCGCGGACGACTTACACGGTGCACGTAACCTTCGGAGTTGTCTTGACGTTCCCTTGCCCGGTCCCTCCTCCCGGCTTCGGGGTCAAGCTGAAGCCCGATTGGTGTGCTCCGAAATACCCGCCCTTTTCTGCCGTAGCTCATTTTACGACTGCGGGGTGAGCGAAGTGGAGTTGGTACGCCGTCGCCACCTGCGAGCGGCACGGGGCTCAGCTAGAAAAGCGCCCTGCCGACGGCAACTCCACCATTACACCGAGAGGCCAAGAGCCACGCCGTTGGTTTTATGTACACGTCTGCCCGGCGGTGCTCACGCGCAAGATAGTTGAAGTGGATGTGGCGTAGACGCAACCGTGAGGGCCGACGACCACGCTCATGAGGTGGCTACCCGACCCGCCAGCCGTAAGGGCGAGCTGCGCCGTCGGAGATTTGCTTGCGAGGTTGACCAGGTAGAGCTGGCTGGCGTCGTGGTCCGCGTCCGAGAACACCGTGATCCAAAGCGACGTTGCGTGCCCGCCGGCGGACGTCTTGGCTACTGCCACAGCGGTGGCGCCCGGTGCGAGAGCAGGGACAGCAGACTGCTTGAAGAGCGGGACGAACCTGCCGCCCCCGGGAGGCACCGACGCCACGATCCCATAACCGGTGATGACGTAGAGGACTCCGTCGGGCGCGAACGCGATCGCTCCCATGAGCGGCGAACCTGTGACGTTCGCATAAGTCCTCAAGGTGGGGCGGCTGCTCGCCGGTGAGACGATCTCTTCGATGGCGGAGCTCGAGGGCCACCCGCTGCAGCCATCCTGGGTGAACAGGTCCCCGTTGACCGGGTCAGCCACGAGGTACTGCGGACAATCGAGCCCAGTTGCGATCGTCCGCATAGTGACGCCATTTTGCGGGTCCGCCTCGACAACAGTGGCGTGACCGGGGTCGGGACTATTTTCTATCACGTAGAAATGGCCACGGTCGAACACTGGAGCGCCCTGGAACGGCATGCTGTCCACCGTGTGGGCCACGTTGGCCGGACCACCGGTCGCACCGAAACGGAAAAGGCCGCCAGGGTCGCCCGAAGTCGTCACATAGGCGGTGCTACCTGTAAAGGCTATGCCCCACGGCCCGATACATGAGCCCCCAGACACGCCGAACTGTTGGTCCACCAAGTTGGAGTTGTAGGGCAACCCCGAAACAAAGGTGTCAACGCTAAAACCCGCGCCCGCCTTTGCCGGCCCGATGACGCAACCGCCCTGCGCCCATGCAGGAGCCGTCAAGGCGACGACTGCTCCTCCGGCCAACGCCACGATTGGGACCAATGTTGCGGCTCCCATCGTGGAGAACAACATAAGAGGCGTGCAAAGCGCCCGGCACAACAGTCTGTTGCTTTTCCTCCCCAGCATTGAGGATGACGATAGTGCGTCCCGTGCTCCTGTTCACCTAGGGATCACCCTAAAAGTGACCGGCCGCGAGCCTCACGCTCTTTGCTCGCGCGCAACCCGCACGCGCTTTGCCCGGTACCTTCCAGTCTCGCCGGAGCCCGTCCGATATGCCGTCTCCGGCGCCGGGTCGCCTTGGTCCGACCGTCGTGAAATGCCAGCTCTCGGCCTCGCTGTTGTAGCGGTCGCGCTAAACCCGAAAGTCGCCACAGCTACCATTGCACTGTGGAGCTTCCTGAGCTGATGGTCGCTAATGCTGCCGCATGGCGGACCTGGCTGAACGGCAACCACGCCAAGTCACAAGGCGTGCGACTGGTCCTTGCCAAGAAGGGCACAACGCATCCGACGACGCTCTCCTACGACGAGGCACTCGACGAGGCGATCTGCTTCGGCTGGATCGACGGGCGGCTCGGGCGACGTGACGGCACAACGTTCGTGCGACTGTTCACACCCCGAAGCGCCCGGAGCCTCTGGTCTCAGCGTAACGTTGCAATCGCCGAGCGGTTGACCGCCTCGGGACGGATGCACCGATCAGGCGATGACGAAGTCCGGCGAGCGAAGGAGGATGGTCGATGGGAGGCCGCCTACGCCGGCCAGAGTGGCGCAGCGGTCCCGGAAGACCTGGCGAGGGCATTGGCTGCCAACCCCCGCGCTAAGGCGATGTTCCAAAAGCTCACGGCTGCAAACCGCTATTCCATCGTGTACCGGGTTACAAGCGCGAGGAAGGTCGAGACCCGCGCCGGGCGAGTCGAGCAATTTGTGGAGATGCTGGCGCGAGGCGAGACCGTTCACCCGCAAGGTCCACGCCCATCCGAGTAGTTGGCCCAGCATCACCGAGCAGATGGCCCCCGGCGCCGGTCCCCCTCGCCAGGTTACAGTCCAGCCAGCATCGAGTCATCACACCGGCGACCGTCGCCCCGCTGATTTCGTCAGGCACCCGCTTCACGTGCGGTCAGGCGGCCTCGGTAGGAGTGGCGCTGGCGATGCCCGCCTGTCCCTTTCCTCTCGCCATGAAGTAGCGCCCGATGGCTATCGAACCGACGATGCCGATAGCGGTCGCGACGAGTGGCAGGGTCTGGTCGAAGTCGTAGGCAGTCCCGTACGAGGTCTCATAAACGATCAAAGCGGTGCCGGTTGCCTGGAGCAGGAAGAGAGCTGCCCACAAGTAGCTGGTGACGTACATGCCTTTGCGGAAGTCGCCGTAGGCGTCCCACATCTTGTCGAAGACCGACATTCCCTCGTGGGTGCCGTCCGTGCCGTACCGCTGAGCGAGGAAGAACACGACCGGTTTGGGCGCGACGACACACGAACCCAGGAAGATCAGGCCGATGAGTGCCGTTGTGGCGCAATCCTTGTAGAGGAGCACCTTGGGGGCGGTGCTGCCCAAAAGGGCGATGATCGCCGAAATGAGCGTAAACGACAAGATCGCAGCCGAAGCGCCGCTGAACTTGCGAGCCCTGGCCCATATCGTCAGCCCACCGACGAGGGGGCCTATGCTGCCCGCCAGGTAGCTGTCGACGTCATTCGCGCCCAGCGACCTTGCAAGCTGGAACAACCCGATGCTGCCGCCGATCTCCACGGCCGTGACGAGGGCGTTGAACAGCAGTCCCTTTTTGGCCGGGTGCTCCCGCAACCCTTGAGCGATCTCGTCGTGCACCGACGGAGCTTCGAGATCCATGTCGGCATGGTACGGGCGAACATCCC
>DATJMJ010000214.1:0-3016 GCA_035508795.1 Acidimicrobiales bacterium | reverse complement strand
AAGAGCGCCACACCGGTGCCGATGCCCATCGTGAGGCCGACGCAGGCAATGACAAAGAGAAAAGTCTGGAAGACGGAAGTCCCAAGGTCAGTGCCTGTGAAAAGGGACCGGTAGTTTGCCAGCCCGTCCCAGACGACCTTGTGGCTGATGAGCTGGAACGGCCCCAGTTCCTGGAAAGAAGTGGCAACGAGCCTCCCGAGCGGGTAAAAGACCATCAGCCCGAGAAGGCCGAGCGCCGGGAGCACCAAAGCAATAGGCAAAAGCTGGCGCCGAATTGAACGACGCCAGCTCGGGCCGCTGGCCTGCCGCCCGTAGGACGGTGCTTGCACGTTCGCTCGCCCCGTCCTTACGGGAGCCAAATCTGGCATGGTCGGCACAGCCATTTTCGATTACTCCGGTTGGTCGGTCCGGGCGGTTAGCCCGGTTTGGTCGGTCCGGTCGGTCCTAAGGGTAGCCCGTCGGACCTGACGCTGACGCTCTCCTATTGGCCGTTGAGCAGGTTGTCGAGCTTCACGTCGTAAACCTTTGCAATCGTCGTGACGGGCTCCTTGCCCTCCGAGATCTGGGCGAAGAGGTCCTGCATGACGTTGTCGGCTTCGACCGTCGCCCAACCGGGCACCGGCGGGGTGAACTCGCTGACGCCCGCTGCCTTGAAGAAGGTGCCGACGTTGGGAGTGAGCTTGACCTGGCTGACCAGGTTGCTGGCGTTCGGGATGAACCCTATGTTCGAAGCCTGGAGCAGTTGGTTGGTCGTCCCTGTGTAAAGCTTGACCCATGCGAGCGCCTGCGCCTGGTTCGGGCTGTTCTTGGCGATCCCGAGGTCGGAGCCACCGAGGAACACCGGCGCTTGCGACCCGGCCGTCACGCCCGGGAGGATGAACGTACCGATGTTGCCTGCCATGGCCTTATTGTCGGCGACGATCCCGCTCAGGCACCAGCTTCCGTCGATGAACATTGCGGCCTTGCCGCTCGCGAAGATCTGCTCGTCCGAAGGGTTGGCCTCGGTGACCGTCTTGGAAGCCGGCGTCGACATGAAGTTCTGGAAGGCCTGGAACTCTTGCAGGCCGAGGATCGACTTAGGGGCTTCGAGGTCGCCGTACCACTTGCCACCCTTTTGTACAGCGATCTGGCCACCCTCTGCCCAAACGAACGGCATGGCGGCGTACCACTCCTCGCCCGGCAGGTAGAAGGCCGAGAAGTCCGCCCTCTTGGAGAAGAGGTTCTTCAGCACGGCGCCGTCGCCCAACAGCTGGGACAACGAAGTTGGCGGGCTGGTGATCCCCGCCGCTTTGAACATCGCCTTGTTGTACATCACGACACGGTCACCGGCCAGCTCGGGGATTGCGTAGAGGCCGCCGTCGTACTCGGCCGGGCCCTCGAGGCCGCTCAGCCAGTCGGCGCTGTTTTGGAACTGGCTCTTGTCGGAGGCCAGGTTGGCGAGGCCCCCGGACGCTGCGAACTCGGCTACGTCGGTGTTGCCGAGCTCCATCACGTCAGGAGGGGTGCTGCCGGCCAGAGCCGAGATGATCTTGGCGCTGATGCCGCCCCACTGCTGGATCTCGACGTTGACGGTCCAGCCCGGGTACTCCTTCTCGAACGCGGCGTTGACCGCGCCGTAGACCGCCGGGGTGGAGTCACCTGTCATTAGCCAGACGGTGAGGGTATTGCCCGACGCAGAGGCTGTCGTCGCGGGCAGGATCCCGCCGCCCGCCGATGCCGCGAGGGCGAGGGCGATGGCGGTGGGAGCGATGAGGCGTTTTTTCACAATGCGCTCCTTCTGCTTAGTGCTTAGTGCTTAGTGCTGGGTCCGTAGGTCTGCTCAGTGAGGGCGGCCCGTTTGCGGCCGTCGGCCGTTGTGGTCTAGACCAATGTGGTCTAGACCAATGTGGTCTAGACCAAAGTATTGCGCAACCCGAGACGGTTGTCCAGTCGGGCCCTAACATCTCTCTGGCAAGCTGATTAGCAAGGCCGGCCCGGACGCCGGCGAGGAGGCAAGGCAAGCATGCGGACGGCCACGGCTAGTCGAGCGCCGGCAACAACCGGCTATGACCAGCAGCCAGGCGACGAGGTCGGAAGGCGGCGGCCCAAGTACTACATCGTGAAGGGCCACCTGGCCGAGATGCTCGCACGCCTCTCGCCTGGTGAGACGCTGCCGCCCGAACGGGCCCTCGCCGAGACCTTCTCCACAAGCCGCACGACGGTCCGCCAGGCTCTGCGCGAGTTGACGATCGAGGGCCGGCTACTGCGGATGCACGGCCGGGGCACGTTCGCAGCCCTCCCCAAGATCGCCCAGCCCCTCCTGCTCACGAGCTACACCGAGGACATGCGCCGGCGCGGCTTGGCCTCGCGCTCGCGCCTATTGTCGGTCGGCCAGGTGCGAGCCGACGACGAGCTTGCGTGGCGGCTCGACCTGCGGCCCGGCGCCCGTGTCGTCCGGGTCGAGCGGCTGAGGATGGCTAGCGAGGAGCCGATGGCGATCGAGACGACTCACCTCGACGCCGCCCGCTTCCCCGGCCTCGCCCGCCGGCTCGGCGACTCCGTGTCCCTTTACGCTCTCCTGGCGGACAATTACGGGGTGCGCCTCGCCGAAGCCGAAGAGACGATCGAAACCGTGCCCGCGCCTCCGCGAGAAGCAGAGCTCCTCGAGACCAAGGTCGGCTACCCGATGCTCCTCCTGACCCGGCACAGCAGGGACACCGCGGGCCGGCCCGTCGAGTTCGTGCTGTCGTACTACCGGGGCGACCGCTACAAGTTCGTGGCACAGCTTCACCCTCCGATGGAGGTCCTGGCTGCCGCAGAGCCGTGATCGTTTAGGCCTAGCCGGCGCCTTAGGGCGGGCACATTTTGAGGTAGCTTGGAAATGTGAGGTACCGAAGGCTCGGCAAGACGGGCCTCCAGGTCTCGGAAATCGGCTTCGGCACCTGGATGATCGCCAACAACCGCAACCTGTGGACGGGCGCCGACCTCGACGAGAGCCTGCGGAGCTTGCACAAGTTCGCCGAGCTTGGTGGTAATT